>NZ_LT629784.1:2224090-2541818 GCF_900105595.1 Stappia sp. ES.058
CCATGTGGCGGCTGGGGCATATCGGTATCAACCGGGCGGCCGGCGCGGCAGCATTGATGGACCTCATGCGCAAGGCCCGCAAGAGGCTCAACGAAGGCCGTTGTGTCGTGATCTTTCCCGAAGGCACCCGCTCTGCTCCGCTGGCCGCATCCAAATACAAGCCCGGCGTCGTGGCCCTCTACCGCTCCCTCAAAGTCCCCTGTGTTCCGGTTGCGCTGAATTCCGGCGTTTTCTGGCCGCGCCGCTGCCTGTGGCGGTATCCGGGTCGCATTGTCATTGAAATCCTGCCGCAGATCGCACCCGGTCTCGATGCAAAGACGTTTGAGGTGCGGCTGCAAGACGCAATCGAAAGCCGGAGCGCGGAGCTCGCACACAGTGCCGACCCCTCCCTGCCCGGGAATACGGCCGGCCCCGGGTGACCCGCGACCGCGTATTCTATCGGCTTGCGGCCTGCGCGGATGCGCGAACGGCATGGAATGAACGGCCGATTGCGAAGATATCCGGGGCGAAAAGTGCAAGATAGACAGTGAATGCGGAGATGGTGAAGATCTCTTGCACCGTATAGATGTAGTAAATCGTGTATTCCGAAATCGGCAACTCGATGCCCTTGATGGCAAAAAGGCAGAGATAAAGGGCGGCCATGAACGCCACGGTCAGCGCGGCGCGGGCGCGAATCCGGCTCATGCGCGGAAGCAGCGCGAACGGTGCGACTGCCTCAAGAGGGGACGACTTGGCAAGGCGCGCGCATAAGAATCCGCTCATCGCGATTGCCCCGCCCTGCCCGACAAAGAACACGTAGCTGCCCAGCATGTGGAGGTCGTGGTCGTTCGCGAAGGTGAATTGCGTGCAGACAACCATTCCGGCGCTGCCGATGATCTGCAGCGCAAGCGCGAGCCAGACGCGGGCGATCAGGGCGCGCCTCATCGCCGGATCATGAGCGAAACGGATCTCGATCGCGGTTCGGTACCCGCAGAAGATCGGAACAAGCGCAAACAGCACCACCGCCGTCACTGCGAGAATCATCATCGCGAAAGGCCCTCCGATGGCGGGATCGGAAATTGCACGGCTAATGGTTGGGGCGCTATGCTGGACGTAGTCGGGGTGGCGCTGATAAAAGGTCCAGCGAGCCCAGATCATCATTGGAATTTGAAACAGGGGAATGGCGACGATCGGCGCGCTGAGCAACAACCCGAGAAGAGCACCTTCGCTTGTTTCGTCACGTCGTGACATCCTCGTTCCTTCCCCACATTCGAGACAGCCCGGTTCTCATGCCGCATGCCGCGACCAAACATCCAGTCACCAAATTGTCGCCCTGCCTGTGGTGCAGACTGGCAAGGATGACTTTGAATAGCGGACGAAACAACACAATGACAAGGCTTCTCGACAGGGCTTTCTGCCAGCGATCCGCCGGAAAATCTTTATCGATCACCGGTTTTGTGGAAATTCGTTCTGGAACCGGGGCGCGCGACCTTTTATGACAGCCGAAAAGATATCGGATCACCAGGGAACAAGGCACGAGATGGAACAGATGGCCGAAGGGATTGACCCCGCGACGCTCGATCGCTTGCTGGATCTCGTCGCGAAAGAGGGAATGGTCGAGCGTGAGAAGCTTAAGCCGGACGCAACATTCGAAGAACTCGGCATCCAGTCCGCTGACATGGTTGTGGTCCTGATGGCGATTGAAGAGGAATTCGGCGTCTATATTCCCGTGGACGGCGATCTGGCCGATGCGGAAACAGTGGGAGACTTCTTGAAGGTTCTGGCGGCTCGCATGAAGGAAGATGCCGCGTGACAAGCAAGACACGCCGCGTTGTCGTCACCGGCATGGGGGCGATTACCGCAACAGGACATGGCGTTGAAAGCCTTTGGACCGCCGCGCGCGACGGGCGCACCGGCGTATCCGAGTTTCTGCTCGATCGCTACCCGCGCCAGCGGATTACCAAGGCTGCCCACATCAAGGGGTTTGAGCCGGCGGAGCACCTGACGCTTCAGGAGCTCAAGACGACAGACCGGTTCGCGCAGCTTGCGCTTGTCGCGGCAGAAGAAGCGTTGCAAAGCGCAGGCATCGACACCAAGACCCCGCGCGGAGCGCGCACCGGCGCCATAATCGGGTCAGGTATCGGCGGCGCGTGGACAACCGACAACGGTAACTACAGCTTCTACGTCACCCATGAACGCCCCGACCTGATGTCGATCGCCAAGGTGATGCCGAACGCGGCCGCCTCCCAGATCAGCATGCGCTACGGAATTCGCGGCCCATCGCTTGCCATTTCGAGCGCTTGCGCCTCCGGCACCCAGGCGGTCGGCTACGGATTGCAGATGATACGCGCCGGCATTATTGACGCGGCGGTCGTCGGCGGCAGCGAAGCATTGCTCACCCCCTCGACCTTCCGCGCATGGGAAGTTCTGCGCGTGATGGCGCCAGAGGCCTGCCGTCCCTTCTCCGAAAAGCGCAACGGCATGGTGCTTGGCGAAGGCGCGGCCGTCTTGATGATCGAGGAACTGGAGCATGCGCTCGCCCGTGGTGCGACCCCTCTCGCCGAAATTGCCGGCTATGGCACCACCTCCGATGCGGGCGATCTCCTGCGTCCGACTGTCGAAGGCCCGGCCGGATCGATGAATGCAGCGCTCGAGGACGCCGGCCTGTCACCGGACGAGATCGGTTATGTGAATGCCCATGGCACGGGAACGATCCTGAACGACATTTCCGAAACCTGCGCTCTGAGACAGGTGTTCGGCGACCGACTGTCATCCTTGTCCGTTTCCTCCACCAAGCCGATCCACGGCCATGCGCTGGGCGCGGCTGGTGCCATCGAACTTGTGGTGACCGTGGAAGCCCTGCGTGCCCAGATCGCGCCGCCGACGATCAACTGGCTGGGCCCCGATCCCAAGTGCGACCTCGATCCCGTTCCGAACGAAGCGCGCGCGCATCCGATTTCGGCTGCGCTCAGCAACTCGTTCGCCTTCGGCGGCATCAATGCCACGCTGGCATTGCGCAAATACGACTGACGAGGTCAACGTGTCACAAGGGCCCGCACCGAATTGGATCGCTTTGCCTGATGCGGTGCTCGACACAGCATCGGCTAAGGTCGATGCTTTTGCACGGGCGCTCGCCGGTGGATCTCCGGCGACGTTTCCAGCCGGACATGTGCCGGCGACCTACGCCTTCACCGTTTTCGCCGGGGCTGAGTCGGGCGGGCGGATAGAGGCAATCGCGCGCGAGCGCGGGGCCATGCTGGTTCACCAGGCGCAGGCATTCACCTATCACGCGCCGCTTGAACGCGACCGGCTCTACGCGGTCTCTCTCGACTGGCACGCCAATCCCGAACGTGACGACCGGCTCGTCCTACGCGGCCGTGTCCACGACGGGGACGGCCCGCTCCTGCAGGAGTTCACCGCCGAGATCGTCCTTTTTGTGAACCGCAAAGAGCCGGCGCATGGCTGACGCCGGACCCGTTTTTACGGTCGGGGACCGTTTGCTTTCTGGAAATGCGCGCCACCTTCCAGCCCGTGACATCGAGGCATACGCAGACGCCTCAGGAGACCGCAACCCGATCCATCTCGACGACAGCGCCGCACAAGGCGTCGGCCTGCCCGGCTCTATCGTGCATGGCATGCTGGTGATGGGCCAGTTCGAGGCGGCACTGTGCGCCTGGCGAGCGGGACTGACAATCCAGACCCTGCAGACCCGTTTCCTGAGACCGCTCCCTGTCGGCGCGACCATCCATGTCGAGGGGCGCATCGCCAAGGTACTCGACGCCCGTTCCGCGATTGTCCGGCTTAGTGTGCGCGATGACGAAGGCCACACGATCTGCGTCGGCGACGCCACCGTCTCGGTTTGAACCACGCTCACCGACCACGCGTCACGCCGCCCTTGCAGGCCTCGGCGGAAGTGCCGCGCGCCGGCCCGCGGCCTGGGCGGCCCAGACACTCGCGAGCACGACCAGCGCGCCGGCAATCTGCGGCGCTGTGAGCTGTTCCTCAAGCACAATCCACCCCAGAAGAACGGCGATTGCCGGGCTGAGAAAGCCAAGCGCGGACACGGGTCCCGGCTCCAGGCGGGCAATGCCGCGAAACCAGAGATAATAGGTGAGCGCGGCGCCGATCAGACCAAGATAGGCGAAGCCGGCTACGTTCTGCGCAGTCAACGACGGCAATGGCGGTTCGACCCACAGTGCCACCGGCAGCAGCAAAAATCCGCCCGCGGTCAACTGCCAGGCCGTGAAGGTCAGGAGCGAGACAGGCGACTGCCACTTGCGGCTGAAGACGGTGCCGCCGGCCATGGCGGCAGCCCCGCCGAGACCAGCTAGAACGCCGACCGGATCGAGCGACGCCGCCGGTCCGACGACGAGCAGCGCCACGCCGCAAAGCCCCGCGAGCGCCGCCCCGACCGACAAGAGCGTGACCGGGTTGCCAAGGGCGACGCGGGCGAGGAACAGCACCAGCAGGGGCTGAACCGCACCAAGCGTCGCCGCCACACCGCCGGGAAGCCTGTAGGCGGCAACGAACAGAAGCGACCAGAACACCGCGAAATTGAGCGCGCCGAGCACGAGGATGCGTCCGATCCACTGCGGCGGCGGCAGCTGGCGGACGACCGCGAGCAACAACAGCCCCGCCGGCAACGCCCGCAGGACCGCGAGCGTCAGTGGATGACCAGGCGGCAGCAGCTCGGTCGTGACGATATAGGTGCTGCCCCAGATGGCGGGTGCGAGCGCCGTTGCGAACACATCGAGGATGCGCGCCATGTCAAACGCCCTCCAGAACGGCAGCCAGGCCGCCCTCGGCCCGGCGGTGCAGCCGTTTGGCAAGTGCCGCGACATGCGCATCCATCCGCGTCTGTCCGGCAAAGGTGTAGGGCAGCCCGGCGATGACCATGCCGAAATGCAGCAGGGGCACATGGAAGGTGAGGATCGCCGCCTCATGACCGCCGTGTTGCGACCCTGTCGACCTAAAGACCGCCCCGACCTTGCCAACGAGTGCATTGGTCGCCCACAGGCCGCCGGCCTGATCGATGAACTGCTTCATCTGCGCGGCCATGTTGCCGAAGCGCGTCGGCGTGCCGAACAGGATCGCGTCATAGGCGGGAAGATCGGCGACGGCGGCGACCGGCGACTCGGTGTCGGTGATATAGCCGGCCTGATCGCGAATGTCGGCCGGAACCGTTTCCGGCACGCGCCTGACGTCGACGGTGACGCCTTCGACGCTTCGCGCGCCTTGCGCGACCGCGCGCGCCATCTCACGGATATGGCCATAGCTGGAATAATAGAGAACAAGCACTCGGGTCATGACGGTTTCTCCGCTCGGGGTGTGATCGAACGGAAAGATGCGCCACGCCGGGAACGCGAAACAGGCGTCGCGTCACAACTGATTTTTTACGTGGGTTGAAAAATCAGGGACGCAACTGCGCAGTGCTGGCCAGCGCTTCTTCGACGAAGGAGAGGAAGGCGCGGGTCTTCGCATCCGCGCCCAGGCGCGCGGCAAGCACTGCAAAGACATGCCGGTCCGGCAAGGCATGGTCGGGAAGAACGCGCTCCAGCCGCTTCGCCGAAACGGCCGCACCGGTCAGAAACCCGGGAAGCGCGCCGATCCCCTGCCCGGCCTCGAGCATGTCTTTCAGGAACAGGCTGCTGGACGCGGTATGGCGCGGCTGGATGGCGACCCTATGATGGTCCGTCCCATCGGACAGCGCCCAGACCGTTGCGTGATCGGCAAGCGTGAAGGCGCAGATCCGATGCGCCTTGAGATCCTCGGGCGTTCGGGGGCGCCCATGCGCATCGAGATAAGCCGGAGATGCGTAGAGACGCTGGTCAGCGGTCGCAAGCCGCCGCGCGACCAGCGAGGAATCCGGCAACTCCGCACGCACCCGGATCGAGACATCGTGGCCGCCCTCCACCATGTCGATCACCCGGTCGTCGAGCGTCAGGGCGATGTCGATTTCCGGATAGCGCGCGAGGAATGCCGGCAACATCGGCGAGAGCACCGCCAGCCCGAAGGACAGCGGCGCATTGACCTTGAGGCGCCCGCGCACGACGCCAGCACCGGCACGCAGGGCCGTGTCGAGCGCCCCAACGTCCTCCAGGATCCGCCGGCATTCGTCATAGTAGAGCTTGCCGTTGTCGGTGAGCGTCATGCTGCGGGTGGTGCGGGACAGGAGCACACAGCCAAGGCTTTCTTCCAGAAGCTTGGTTTCGCGGCTCAAAAGTGCTGTCGACAACCCGAGGTCTTCGGCCGCCCGCGAGAAGCTGTTCAACTCGACGATCCGGCAAAACGCCCGCATGACGCTCAAGCGGTCCATGATGCGATACAGCCCCTCGGCAATTGACCCAGTGTCGCCAAGCTAACCGC
This sequence comes from Stappia sp. ES.058, assembly GCF_900105595.1. Lineage (GTDB taxonomy): Bacteria > Pseudomonadota > Alphaproteobacteria > Rhizobiales > Stappiaceae > Stappia. Next base: position 2,230,436 of record NZ_LT629784.1, read on the forward strand.
AGATGGCCGCTCGCGCATGCAAAACCGGATCGCGCCCGGTCTTGCATGCGGGCACAGGGACGAAAGCAAACAGCTAGGCGGCCGTCATGCGCTTGGGCGCACCTGTCGCCATGTCCGTTCCAACGAACGGCTGTCCGCCGGCCTTCCATGCTGCCATGCCGCCGCCCAGGTGCGCGATCCGCTCGAACCCGGCCTCAAGGCAGGCGCGCGCCGCCTTTTCCGAGCGCATGCCGGACCCGCAGTGCAGGACAATGCGTCGGTCCGTGTCGCGCGGCAGGAAGCTCGGATCGAAGAAGGCGATGGGGCTCAAAAGCGCGCCCTCGATGTGCTCGATCATGAATTCCTGCGGGCTGCGGACATCGATCAGCACAATTTCACGCCGCGCCAGCGCCCCGCTCACCTCATCCACACCCCAGGTCTCGAGGGTGGCACCATCGACGGTTTCGGATTTCATATCGCAAGTCCTTTCAGTCTCAAAAATACGTCGGCCAGCGCCCCGAGGGACGACTGGCCGCGGGATTCCCACATCCCGAGCAGACCCGGGATCAGAAAACTTCTCGAAACCTGAATGTTCAATACGACGAGAATATGCCAATCCGCCGGATTTATCCGGCGAGCGCCTTGCCTTCGGCCGCCCAGACGGCGCCGCGACGGATGATCTCGGTCACCTGCGGCACCTTGAGATCGTCCAGCGTGTGGCCGATGGAGCAGTAGAACACCCGCCCCTTGTCCCAACGCCGCTTCCACACGACGGGGATCACGGTGCCCTCGATCCACCACAGGTGATCGCCGGAAAAAGTCGTCGTCGCCAGCACCTCGTTGGAGGGGTCCACCAGCATGTAATATTGCTCTGAATGGAGCCGGAAGCTCTTGATCCCCTGAACGATCGGGTCTCCCGGTCGGGTGATCGTCACGTCGTAATCGACGAAATCATCCGACGGCACCGGATTGTCGGGCCAACCGGGCGGATGCGCCACGAACTGCCCGCCAATGAGAAAGTGGTAGGTGGGCCGGTCGCGAAAGGCATCTCCCATGTGGCCGTGCCATCCGGCAATACCGCAGCCCTTGGCGACAAGGGACAACAAACCGTCCTCTTCCGCCTTCGTCATGGTGCCGAATTCCGGCTGATGCGACGAGCGCGCCGACGACCAGATCGGAACGATCAAGTCGACGTCGGCCATACCTTCGGGATTGGCGAGCGGCTCCAGGGTTTCATGCACGGTGACATCGAAACCCTCGTTGCGCAGGAGGTTCTCGCACCAGTCGGAGAATGCAGTGGGCGCGTGCCCTTCCCAGCCGCCAACGAACAAGACAGCCTTCATCGCTTTTCCTCCCGCATGAAATTCACCATTGCCGCCATGTCGCGGCTTTCATATCCACGACGCTCCGCCGCGCGCAGCTTGGCGAGTGTCACCCGCCCCTGGGGCATGGCAACCCCCAGCGTGTCGGCAAGGCGCGCAGTCACCTCCATGTCCTTGCGCGCAAGCGCGACCGTAAAGGTCACCGCATGCGCCTGCTCGTCGAGATAAAGCGGGCGACGATAGGACAGCATCGGCGCGCAGGCGGCAGACGCCTCTATGGCGTCGAAGGCAAGCTCCGGCGCGATGCCCGAGGCCTCGGCGAGCGTCAGCGCCTCGGCCAGCGTCTGGTTAAGACCGTGGATAAGGGAATTGACGGCAAGCTTCATCACCGAGCCCGCACCCGGGCGTTCCAGATAGATCGTCTTTCGCCCGACAGCATCGAACAGCGGGTGAAACTCCATCGCCTCGGCCTCAGAGCAGCCGGCCATGATCATCAACTGCGCGTCGGCCGCCGCCTGTGTCGCACCGGACACCGGTGCATCGACCACCCGCACCCCGTCCGGGGCCGAAGCGGCAAGGGCCGCGATATGCCCCGGGCTCATCGTTCCCATCTCAATCACCCTACGCCCCCCGGGTGCGGCGAAGAGACCATCCGGTCCGTCGTGCACAGCCGTCGACGCCGCATCATCCGCCAACATTGTCATGACAGCATGTGTGGTCTCTGCAAGCTCGCGCGGAGTTGCCGCAACGGCGCAGCCAATTTCCGCGGCCAGCGCATCCGCCTTGTCACGCGAGCGGTTCCAGAGCGTCACGTCATGCCCGGCGCGCGCGAGATTGCGCGCCATATGCGCGCCCATACGGCCCAGGCCGGCAAATCCGACCCGCATCACGCCACTTTTTCCGCACGAATGCCGGAAATTGCCTGAACGAGATTGTCCTCGGTCACTTCGGCTGCGGTGAACTCGCGAATGATCTCGCCGCTGTACATGGCGATCACCCGGTCGGAGACATGCAGCACCTCCGGCATCTCCGAGGAGATCACGATGACCGCATAGCCGCTGCGCGCCAGTTCGCGGATCAGATTGTGGATCTCCGACTTGGACCCGACGTCGATCCCCCGCGTCGGTTCATCCACGATCAGCACATTGGGCCGCATCGCCAGCCACTTGCCGATGACGATCTTCTGCTGGTTGCCGCCCGAGAGATTTTTGACCGCCTGACGCCAGCTTGGCGTCTTGATCTCCAGCCGGTCGCGGTACTGCTCGAAAATCGCCAGTTCCGCACCATCGGAGACGAACGGTCCCGCAGTCAAGTCGTCGACCTGCGGCAGGGTGATGTTGTCGCGGCAGTTCATGCCAAGCACCAGCCCCTGCTCCTTGCGGCTTTCGGGAACCAGCGAAATGCCGTTGGCGATCGCGTCCACCGGAGAGGAAATGCGAACCTCCTTGCCCTCCAGCAGGATCGTGCCGGAACTCGGCGTACGCAGGCCGAACAGCGTTTCGGCAATCTCCGTCCGCCCCGCCCCGACCAGACCGTAAAAGCCGACGACCTCGCCGGAGCGAACATTGAAGTTGATGTCACGATACAACGATCCGCAGGAAAGCCCGCGGACCTCGAGCTCCACGCCGCCGAACTCGGCGTGTTCGACATTGCGCGACAGGTCGAGGCTGCGCCCGATCATCAGCTGCGTGACTTCGTCTTCGTCGGTGTCCGCGGTGATCAGCGTTCCGCGATAGGTACCATCGCGCAGGACGCTGATCCGGTCGGAGATCGTGAAAATCTCCTCCATTCGGTGCGAAATGTAGACGATGCCGACGCCGCGCGCCTTGAGGTCGCGGATAACGTCGAAGAGCACCACCTTTTCCGCATCCGTGAGCGACGCTGTCGGCTCATCGAAGATCACCGCCTTGGCGTTGACGGTCAAAGCACGGGCGATCTCCACCATCTGTTTGTTGGCGATCGACAGGTCGCTGACGCGCGTCTCGGGCCCGAACTTGCAATTGAGCCGCTTCAGGATCTCGCCGGCCTTGGCATAAAGCGTCTTCCAGTCGACCCGCCCGAAGCTCTTCACGGGCAATTCGCCGAGATAGATGTTTTCCGCCGCCGACATTTCCTCCGCGAGACTGAGCTCCTGGTGGATCAGCACAACGCCCTTGGACTTTGCCTCGAGCGGCGTGCGCATCACCACTTCGTTCTCCTCAATGAAGATGCGGCCCTCGTTTGGCTGATGCATGCCGGCGAGCGTCTTCATCAGGGTCGACTTGCCCGCGCCGTTCTCGCCGAGGAGCGCGTGAACCTCGCCGGGCAGCACCTCGAAGCTCACGCCATCGAGCGCGCGCACGCCGGGAAACGTCTTTACGATGCCCTCAAGCCGCAGGGCGGGAACGGACGCCATCATGTCTTCAACTCCTGTTTTCCGCGACGGTTGAGCTGCTTGTCGAGAAACAGCACCGCAATCAGGATCACACCCAGAATGACGAGAACGTAGAATGCGGGAACCTGCATCAGGTTCATGCCGTTGCGCAGGATGCCAATGGCAAGCACACCGCCGAACGTGCCGATGATGTTGCCCGCCCCGCCGGTGAGTTTGGTGCCGCCCAGAACCGTCGCGGTGATCACCCAAAGCTCATAATCGCGCCCGAGGTTGGGCGTGGCCGCGCCCATCTGAGACGACAGCGTCACCCCGGCGAGCGCCGCGAAGAACCCGATGAGCATGAAATTGATCATCATGTGCGGCCCGACCCGGATGCCGGCGTTGACGGCCGCTTCCCGGTTGCCGCCCACGGCATAGGTGTTGCGCCCGTGAACGGTGCGCGACAGCAAGAGATGCGTCAAAACGGTGAAGAGCAGGAACAGCACGGCGAGCGTCGGCAGGGGGCCGACCGCGCTTGAACCAAAGTCCGAATAGGCAAAATCCGAGGCGAAGAAGGATTCTTCGCGGGTATAGATGAACACCAGCCCGCGTACCCCGATCATCGCCCCGAGGGTTACGATGAAGGCATCCACGCCCGTCTTCCACACGATGAAGCCGTTCAACGCGCCAAGCGCGATGCCGGCGACAAGCGCCGCCGCCACAGCCGGCAGAATGGCCCAGCTTCCCCATGCGGCAAACACCTCCCAGCTTTGCAGATCAACCGCAAGACTGGCCGCCAGAGCCACCACAGCGCCCACGCTCAAGTCGATGTTGCCGTTGATCATGACCAGCGTCATTCCCAGCGCGATCAAACCGATGGTCGAGGTCTGCACGAGGATGTTTTGAAAGTTCTGCAGGTCGAAAAAATATTCGTTCGAGAAGCTGAAAAACACAAAGATGATGACGATGAAGCCCCAGATCGGGTTGCGCGTCAGCCAGGAGAGAAAGGCATTTTTCGAGGTATCAGCCATGGTTTTCTCCTCAAGCGATCGGCGACAGCAGCCGGCCGCGTTTCGCCGCGATGTCCAGCCAGACCGCAAGAATGATGACCACCCAGGTCACGAGCCACTGGGCGTAATAGGGATAGCCCATGAGCAGCAGTCCATTCTGGATGAACCCGAGAATGAGCACACCGATCACGGTCTTCAGAATGTTGCCGGAACCGCCGAGAAGCGACGTTCCGCCGAGGATGACGCCGGCGAGCACAAGAAGCTCGTAGCCCTGCCCGACATTGTTCTGGCTGCCCATTACCCGACTTCCCAGGATCAGCGCGGCGATGCCCGTCGTAAACGCCGAAATCAGATAGGTCGTAAACACCAGTCGCGAGCGGCGAATGCCGGAAAACACGGCGGCGGTCGGGTTGCCGCCGACCGCATAGACCCTGCGCCCGAACGGCGTATAGGCCATGACGACATGCATGAAGAGCGCGAGCCCGAGGAACATGACGATCGGCGTCGCGATGCCAAAGACATAGCCCCGCCCGAAAATCGCGAACCACGTCGTTTCCTGATCGAGAATGTCGACGTTCTTTCCACCGGTATAGATCAGGGTAAGCCCCTGGATCGCCGAAAGCATGCCGAGCGTGACGATCAGCGAATTCAGCCGCGCCACACCCACCAGAAATCCGTTGATCGCCCCGATGCACAGCGTTGCGGCCAGGGTCACCACAATGGCCATTTCCGGGCCGATCTTGTCGTGAAGGTCGACGACGAGGACGGTCGAAAACGACAGCATCGATCCGACAGACAGGTCGAGATTTCCGCCGATCACAACGACCGTGACGCCAATGGCCATGACACCGATGATCGACGCCTGCCGGATCACCGTAGCCAGATTTTCCGGTGTCAGAAAACGGTCACTGAAGACCGCGAAGCCGATCAGGAATATTGCAAACGCGATCAGGATGCCCTGTCGGGCGAGCAGATCGCCGATGGATTTCAGGCGTGGGTCCGCCATCCGGTTTTCCTCCCCGTATGTCCCGCCGGTCTTTGCAGCGGTTTCGGCGTCAGACCAATGTCATGCCGCCGTCAATCATGACGATTTGGCCCGTCATGTAGTCGCTGTCGCGCGACGCCAGAAATGTTGTCGTGCCCGTGATATCGGCCGGCGTCGCAACCCGTCCCTTGAGGATTTCGGACGAAAACTCCTCCATCGCCTGGCCGGGGCGCTCGGATGCTCCGATTGCCATGAGATCGCGGTCGACTTCCTCCCACATTTCCGTCGCCACCACGCCCGGCGCAAATCCGGTTACGGTGATGTCATGTCGTGCGAGGTCGCGGGCACCCGATTGGGTGAGCGAGACCACCGCCCATTTGGATGCGCAGTAGGGCGCGACGTTATCGAAGCCCTGACGACTGGCGATCGAGGCCGTGTTGACGATCTTGCCGCCACCGCCCTGCGCAATCATCTGCCGCGCAGCCTCCTGCATGCCGATGAGCACCCCAAGACCGTTCACATCCATGATGAACCGCCAGTTCTCCTCGGTCACGTCCAGAAAGTTCATCGGCCGATTCACGCCGGCATTGTTGAATTTCACATCGACGCGGCCGAAGGCATCAGCGACGCGTGCGATCATCTCCCGTACCTGCTCGCGCTTCGACACATCCACCGCGGCCGACATGACCTTGCCGCCGCCGGCGGCGGCACGCTCGGCGTTTTCCCCCGCCACATGCGCGACCTTTTCGCCATTGATGTCGGCGAAACAAACATCGGCCCCTTCGTCCAGCAACGCCTCGCCGATAGCACGGCCGATACCCTGCGCTGCGCCCGTCACCAGACAGGTGCGCCCCGAGACACGTCCCATGACGCCTCCCCCCGTTTCAAAGCTTGAAAAGAAACGACGCGGACCCGCAAAGGGCCCGCGCCGAAGGTGGGAGGATCAAAAGACGGGCTTGTCGAACTCGTCCATATTCGCCTTGGTGATCTTCGGGGTGTCGAAGTAGTTGAGGGCGGGCACATCCTTGCCGGAAAGCACGTCGAGCGCCGTCTTCAGCGCGGCTTCCGCATCGTCGACCGGCGACTGGTAGATCGAGCCGTAGTATTCGCCCCGCGCCATCGCCTCGTAACCGACGGCGAAGTTGGTTGCCCCCACGAAGGCGATGTCGCCGGCCCGACCGGCCGCCTTGGCGGCATTCAGCGCGCCCACGCCCATGTTGTCGTCGCCGGCATAGACACCATCGATATTGTCGTATTTCACCAGGAAGCTTTCCATCACGCGCTGGGACTTCTCACGGTTCCAGTCGCCCGGTTGCGTTTCCATCAGCTCCACGTCCGGGCAAACTTCCGGAAGCCGGTCCTCGAACCCCTTGGCCCGCTCGATCGCGGTCGTATATCCCGGCTGGCCGGAGATCTGCACGATTTTGCCCTCACCGCCGAGTGCCTCACACATCAGTTCCGCGGACCGTGCGCCCTGGGTGATGTTGTCGGGACCGGAGAAGGAGGCGATGAACTGCAACCCTTCCTCGGCGATGTTGGAGTTTGTGACGACAACCGGAATTCCAGCCTGATGGGCCTTGCGAACGGCCGGGACGACGGCCTTGCCGTTGGTCGGCCAAATGATGATCGCATCGACATTCTGCTGGATCAGGTCCTGGATCTGCGCGATCTGGCGGGCGACGTCGCCGCCGGCGTCGAGCACCACCGCCTCGACATTGTCGTTTTCATCCGCGGCAGCGATGAAGGCCTTTTCATATGTCGTTTGATAGCTGTCGACGCCGACATTGTTCTGCGTGATGCCGATCTTGTAGGTCTCTGCCTGGGCAACGCCGGACATGCCGACAAGGGCGGTGGTCGCGACGAGCGCGGCTGCGAGCTTGAGCGTCATAAGTGTTTCCTCCCATGGAAAATCATTCGTGCTGATTGCGCCTCGACCTCCCGGGCGGGGATTCGCATCCCGTAACAATCAGGTACCAAGATCATTCTCCCGGCGCCGCTTTTGTACCGCATGATTTTTATCCATATTGGATATTTTTATATCCAAAGTGGACGACTTGACGGTAACGTCACCAGCTCGGAAATGACCATTTTGAAAGAACATCGATATGACACGACGTTTTCGCTCTGCAGTCGACACCACAACGGAACCCAAAGTGACCGCCCTGTCTGCCCCGAACATCCAAAGCGGATATTCAGCTGACGCCCTCGTGGCGGGGCAGGCGGGCGACAACCGTGCCGAGATGCTCGATGTCATCGGCTTTCTTGAAGCCTTCGCCGGGGAAGTTGAAACCAGCATAGAACCGAGTGCTCCGAACCCATACTTCAATATGGCGATGCATCTGATGCGCAGCCACCTGGAAGGCCGTGTCGTCACCGCCTCGGCGCTGGTTTCGGCATCCGGCGTTCCCTACGCCACCGCCATGCGAAAGCTCGCGGAAATGCAGAAAAGCGGGCTGATCGAGCAGCGTCCGCGCACCAGGAGCGGGCGAAGCTTCTCTCTGCATCCAAGTGCCGCCCTCATCCAGAAATGGCGGCAACTCTCCGACAGGCTGCAACGGATCGCGCAGCAGGCGTTCGGCGGAAGCCCGACCACAACCGAAGAAGCGGATTACTACTACGGCGGGTCCTATATGGCCGGCCATTCGATCCAACCGCCACAGGTTCTGCCCGAACCGCTGGCGCTGCCCGGCGGCTTGCGGATCCTGGTTCATGGCGATCCGACCTTCATGGTGATGGAAAACCTGAAACGCCAGTTCGAACAGCTGGTCGGCAGCAAGATCCACCAGCGCGCCTTTTCGATCGACCGGCTTCACGAGGAGACCCTGCGCAATTCCGAAAGGCCGGCAAGCCGCTACGATCTGATCGCCGTCGACCTTCCCTGGATCGGCGAGTTCGTGAAAAAGGGCATTCTGCTCCCGCTTGATGAAGTTCTGGACGTCGAACGCCTCGATCCCGGCGACTTTCACACCGCCGGCTGGCGCGCCGCGCATTGGAACGGGCGACCCTACGGTGTCCCAAGCCAGACCACGCCCGAGCTGTTCTTCTATCGCCGCGATCTCTTTGCCGAAGCCGGGCTCGAACCGCCATCGACATCCGATGCGGTGTTGGAGGCAGCCCGCAAACTGCACGATCCGACCCAAGGGCGCTACGGGATCGCATGGAACGCCGCGCGTGGCACCGCGCTTGGCCATACATTCATCATGACCTGCGCGGATTTCGGTCAACCGATCATCAACATGAAGCGGATCGCCGGGGGGTATGACGCAGACCATCTGGACAGACCCGATCTCGAACCGACCATAGACACGCCCCGCGCCCTCGAGGCGGCGGAATACCTCAAGGCGCTGCTGGACTTTTCACCACCCGATATCCTCTCCATGTCCTGGTACGAACGCGTGCGCCCCTATGCATCGGGCCGTGTCGCAATGGCCTATGGCTACACGCTGCTTGCTCCGTATTTCGAGCAGGATCCGAGTTCTCCGGCTTGCGGGCAGACCGGCTACCTGCCCCATCCGCCCGGCCCGAAGGGGTCCCCGGTCGCGCCGGTTGGCGGCTATGTGCTTGCCGTGCCCGCAAACCTTCCCGAGGAGCGACGGGCGGCTGCGGCCGAGGCCCTGATCGCCTTCACGTCACCGGAAGCGCAGAAGCTCTACGTCGTCAACGGCAGCCGCACCGCGCCGCGCTATTCGGTTGGCGCGGACCCGGAGGTTCGGCGCCTTTCCACCATTTTCGAGGCTGTGGACGCGATGTCCTGGCGCGACGAGCTTCAGTTCTGGCCACGCCCGCCGATCCCGGAAATCTCAAAGATCATCAGCATCTGCGGGCAGGAGATGCACGACATGCTGCGGGGCGTCATCCCCCCGCGCGATGCTCTGGAGCGCGCCCAGGCGCGGGCGGCCCAGGTCATGAGACAATAATCCACTCAGGGAGGAAAAAATGGACCCCAATCGTCTCAAGGGAAAGAACATCTTGATCACCGGCGCCGCCCAGGGAATGGGGGCGGCCAATGCGGAGTATTTCGCCGCGCAAGGCGCCAATGTCTGCATCGGTGACATCAATGTCGACGGGGTCCGCGAGGTGGCGGAACGCATCAACGCCGCCGGCAACGGCAAGGCCGTGGCGGTCAAGCTGGACGTCACCAAGCGCGAGGACAACACCGCCGCCGTGGCAAAGACGGTCGAGGCCTTTGGATCGATCAACATAGCCCTGCTCAATGCCGGGGTGAACAAGCCCAGAATGTTCCTCGATATCGACGAGGAAAACTGGGACTTGATCATGAATATCAATGCCAAGGGGCAGCTCTTCGGCATGCAGGAAGCCGCCAAGCAGATGATCGCGCAGGGCAAGGACAAAGGCCCCTACAAGATCGTCAACGTCGGCAGCATCGTATCCCGCACCGCCTTTCTGGATGTCATACCTTATTCCTGCTCCAAATACTGCTCCCTTGCCCTGATCATCGGCGGCGCCAAGGCTCTGGCGGAGCACAACATTACTGTGAACGGCTATGCACCCGGCGTGGTGCGCACCGAGCTTTGGGAACAACTCGACAAGGACCTCGTCGAAATCGGGATGTTTGAGGAGGAAGGCCAGTCGATGGACCACCTCGCCAAGACCATGATCACGATGAAGCGCTACTCCTACCCAGATGACGTCAAGGGAACGGCGGCTTTCCTGTGCTCCAACGAGAGCGATTACATGACCGGTCAGCTCATCATGATCGACGGCGGCATGATCATGCAGTGACGCAACGCGCTGTGCGACACGGCGCGACACCATGTGCGGTTTAGTCCCGATAGCGGACCTTCATCACCAACACCAAGATCGGCTGGCAAGCGCTGTGGCGCGCCGCCCAGGGAGACCTTTCCATGACCAATGCTCTCAATCCCCGCATCCTGCAGCCGGGCGACATCGATCCAAACTGGCGCTGGGACAGGCATATTCCTGCTCTCGGGCACACTGCTGTCGACTTTGAGCGCCGTGTCGACCACGATCGGTTGCGCCGCTACCGCCTGTCGCGCACCAAGGACGCGCTGAAAAAGTCCGGGCTCGGCTCGCTGCTGACCTTCGACGTCAACAACATCCGCTACATCACCGGCACCAAGATCGGCGAGTGGGAACGCGACAAGATGTGCCGCTTCGCGCTGCTCGCCGGCGACGAGGAACCCTACGTCTGGGATTTCGGTTCGGCCGCGGTGCATCACAAGGAGTATTGCGACTGGCTCGATCCGGAGCGCTGCCGCGCCGGCGTCGTTGGCATGCGCGGCACGATCCCGCCGAGCTTCGGCCTGATGAAACGCTACGCGGAAGAGATTGCCTCTCTGATCAAGAAGGCCGGCATGGCCGACATGCCGGTGGGCGTCGACTATGCCGAAACGGCGATGTTCTTCGCGCTCCAGGAAGCGGGGCTGAACGTCGTCGACGGCCAGCAGGTCATGCTGGGTGCACGCGAGATCAAGAACATCGACGAGATCCAGTTGCTCAACCAGGCGGCCAGCATGGTCGACGGCGTCTATCACATGATCTGGCAGGAACTGCGTCCGGGCATTCGCGAAAACGACATCGTCGCGATGGCCAACAAGATGCTCTACGAGATGGGCTCCGACGACGTCGAGGCGATCAACGCCATTGCCGGCGAGCGCTGCAATCCGCATCCGCACAACTTCACGGACAGGTATTTCCGCCCCGGCGACCAGGCGTTCTTCGACATCCTGCAGAGCTATCAGGGCTACCGCACCTGTTACTACCGCACGTTCAACGTCGGGCGCGCCACACCGTCGCAAACCGACGCCTATATCCGCTGCCGCGAGTGGCTGGACAACGCCATCGCCCTGATCAAGCCGGGCGTGTCGACGGACACGGTCGCCAAGGCATTCCCCAAGGCGGAGGAGTTCGGCTTTCCCGACGAGCTTTCCGCCTTCGGGCTGCAGTTCGGTCACGGACTGGGCCTTGCCCTGCACGAACGCCCGATCATCAGCCGTGCGGTCTCGCTCGACAATCCGATGGAAATCCAGACCGGCATGGTGTTCGCGCTGGAGACCTACTGCCCGGCGTCCGATGGCTATTCCGCTGCGCGCATCGAGGAAGAGGTGGTCGTCACCGACAAGGGATGCACGGTGATCAGCCTGTTCCCGGCCGAGGATCTTCCGATCGCCAACCGCTACTGACGAATACGGGCGCCGGCGTCGGCCGGCGCCGGCCAGGGAGGAGGCCAGACATGAGTGCCGCACGAAAAAAGAAGACGAATACGGAAGACTATCTGCGCATGTATCGCCAGATGATGCGCATTCGCGCCTTCGAGGACAGGGCCAACCAGCTCTATCTCTCCGCCAAGATGCCGGGCCTGACCCACATGTACTCCGGCCAGGAGGCCGTGGCGGTGGGCATTTGCGAGGCCCTGACGGAGACCGACAAGATCACCTCGACCCATCGTGGCCACGGCCACTGCGTGGCCAAGGGCGCGAACTTCAAGGAGATGTTCTGCGAGCTCCTCGGCAAGGAGGAAGGTTATTGCCGGGGCAAGGGCGGATCGATGCATATCGCCGACCAGGGCAACGGCAACCTCGGCGCCAATGCCATCGTCGGCGGTTCGATGGGCATCGCCACCGGAGCGGCATTGAGCGCCAAGATGTTCAAGACAGGCGATGTCACGGTCTGTTTCTTCGGCGACGGGGCAACCGCCCAGGGGCTTTGGTACGAGGTCATGAACATGGCGGCACTCTGGGGCCTGCCGGTGATCTATGCCTGCGAGAACAACGGCTACTCCGAATACACCAAGACCGCGGAAATCGCCGCCGGCTCGCTCACCGCGCGTGCCGAGGCCTTCGGCATCGAGGCGCATGTTGTGGACGGACAGGACGTGCTTGCCGTCAACGACCTGACCCAAAAGCTGGTGGCGCGGGCGCGCAAGGGCGAAGGCCCCTTTTTCATCCAGTTCGATACCTACCGCTACCATGGCCACCACGTCGGCGACATCAACCGCGAATACTACCGGGCCAAGGACGAGGAAGCGCTTTGGAAGACCGAGCGCGACCCGATCGTCAATTTCGGCAAGTGGCTGACCGACCAGGGCATTGCATCCTCCGAGGACCTTGAGAAGCTGAAGAGCGAGGTCGAAGAAGACGCGCAGGCCGCTGTCGCCTATGCGGAGGCCGCCCGCTATCCCGACGAGAACGAAGTGGACATGCATGTCTACGCGCCCAGTGCGGCATGAGGAGGCGCGATATGAGAGAGATCACACTGTCAAAAGCGGTGAACGAAGCGATCGCCGAGGAAATGCGCCGCGACGAAACCGTGTTCCTGCTTGGCGAGGACGTTGCCGAGGCCGGCACACCCTTCAAGGTGCTGTCGGGTCTTGTCGAGGAATTCGGCACCGAGCGCATCATCGACACGCCGATTTCCGAACCCGGCTTTACCGGCATCGCCGTTGGTGCAGCGCTTACGGGATCGCGTCCGATCGTCGACCTTATGTTCGGGGACTTTCTGTTCCTGATCATGGACCAGCTCTGCAATCAGGCCGCCAAGGCCTATTACATGTCCGGCGGCAAGCTGAATGTGCCGATGGTGCTGCGCACCAACCTCGGCGCGACCCGCCGCTCGGCCGCTCAGCACTCGCAGTCGCTGCATGCGCTGGTCGCGCATATTCCCGGCCTGAAGGTGGCGCTTCCCTCCTCCGCCTATGAGGCGAAGGGGCTGATGAAGACGGCGATCCGCGACAACAATCCCGTCGTAATCTTCGAAGACAAGCTGATGTATCAGGACAAGGCGCCGGTGCCGGAAGAGGAATACCTGATCCCCTTCGGCGAGGCGAACGTGAAGCGCGAGGGAAAGGACATCACCCTGATCGGCACCTCCTCCATGGTGCAGGTTGCCGAGGCCGCCGCCGAAGCGCTGGCAAAGGAAGGCATCGAGGCGGAGGTGATCGATCCGCGCACCATCGTGCCGCTTGACGAGGAGACCCTGCTGCGCTCGGTCAAGAAGACCTCCCGCGCCATCGTCATCGACGAGGGCCACCAGAGCTACGGCGTGACGGGGGAGATCGCCAGCCGACTGAACGAGAAAGCCTTCTATCACCTTGACGCGCCGGTGGTGCGCATGGGCGCAATGGATGTGCCGGTACCCTTCTCCCCCGCGCTTGAGGATCTGACCGTCCCGACGGTCGACGCCGTGACGGCCATGGCCCGCAGGCTGGTGGCCGGGGAGATGATCCATGCCGCATGACGTCATCATGCCGGCTCTCGGCATGGCTCAGGATTCTGGCCTGATCGTCTCCTGGCTGAAGAGCCCGGGCGATGCGGTCAAGGCCGGCGACGCGCTGATGGAGGTTGAAACGGACAAGGCGACCATGGAGGTCGAGGCGCAAGCCGACGGCTTTCTGACCAGGGTCACGGCGGCTGCCGGCGACAATGTGCCGGTCGGAAACGTGGTCGCGGTGATCGCCGAAACCGCCGACGCGGAAGAGGACGAGGCCGATCCCGCCGCGCAGCCGGAAGCTGTTGAAGAACCGCCAAACGAGTCCGCTTCCACCGACATGCCGGAGGGCAAATCCGTGATCATGCCGGCGCTCGGCATGGCCCAGGACACCGGTCTTCTGGTTTCCTGGCAAAAGGCGCCAGGGGATGCGGTAGCAGCCGACGATGTGCTGTTTGAGGTCGAAACCGACAAGAGCACGATGGAAGTACCGGCGGGACACGACGGGTTTATCGCGGCCCTTCTGGCCGAAGCCGGCGACAGCGTACCGGTCGGCGAGAGCGTCGCGATCATCTCGGCCGAAAAGCCCGCAGATCCACAGCGCAGAAGCGCCGCAGCCGCCGCCAAGCCGGCGGCGGCATCGCCGGCGTCCGGCACAAGGGCGCAAGAGGCGCCGCCGGCCAAGGCGACCGCGCCGGTCAAACCGACACCCGCACCAGTCAAGGTCGCTGCAGTCGAAGGCGTCATTCTCGCTTCGCCCAAGGCCAGGCGGCTGGCGCTTGAGGAAGGCCTCAACCTCTCCCGCCTGGTAGAGGCCGGCCATCCCCAGCCCTTCCATGTCCGCGATCTCGAAACGCTAAGGACGATGCCGGCGCGGGACGCAGCAACGGCTGCGTCATCAGGAGAAACCGCAGCGCGCCATCTCTCGGCCCGCGTGTCTTCGGACGGGCTTGCCCGTTTCCTCGCATGGGCGCGTGAGGAAACCGACAGGTCCGCCGATGCAACGACGCTGCTTGCCGGTTTCGCCAAGGCGAGCCTTTCCGCCGTCGAAGGCCATGCGGATCCCGTAGTCCTTGTTGAAACCATGTACGGCTCGGCACGTTTTCCAGCACCTGCCCAGGACGATGAATACACCGCGTCCGAAGAAGCGGACCTGATCGTTCGGGACCTGCGCGCCTCGTCGCTGAGCGGGTTGCGCATGGGCGCGGAAGCCGCACCCGTCCTGACCCTCGTGCAGGATGGCGAGACGCTCACCCTCACGCTGGAGTGCGCACCCGGAGATCTCGACGCGCGCGCGGCAATCGCACTCGTTTCCGAATTTGCCGGACGGCTCGAGAATCCGCTTCGCCACCTTCTTTGAACTCAGGCTCTGACCCTTGGAGTTTCCGATGGACTACACCGATCTCTACATCAACGGCGACTGGCGTCCCGGAGCCGAGAACGTCCGCTTCGACGTCATCAACCCGGCGACCGAAGAGGTTCTGGCCTCCGTCGCCTCGGCCGAGATCGCGGATGCCGATGCGGCTCTCGATGCGGCCCAGGCCGCCTTCGCCGAATGGGCCGGCTACACGCCGCGCCGGCGCTCGGAAGTGCTGCGCAAGGCGTGGGAACTGATGACCGCGCGGCTCGATCACTTCGCCCGCCTGATCACGCTGGAAAATGGCAAGGCGCGTGGCGACGCCATCGGCGAGGCGACCTATGCCGCAGAATTCTTCCGCTGGTTCGCCGAGGAAGCCGTGCGTGCTGATGGCATGCTTACCCATGCGCCGGCCTCCGGCGCACGCATTCTCGTCCAGCACAAGCCGGCCGGCATCGCCGTGTTGGTGACGCCGTGGAACTATCCGGCCGCGATGGGAACGCGCAAGATCGCTCCGGCGCTCGCCGCCGGCTGTCCGGTGATCATCAAGCCGGCGTCGGAAACGCCGCTGACGATGCTGGCGCTGATGCCGCTTCTGGAAGAAGCCGGCGTTCCGAAGGGCCTCGTCAATGTGCTGCCCTCGCGCCGCACCGGGGCGCTGGTCGACCACATGCTTCACGACCCGCGCGTGCGCGTGGTATCCTTCACCGGATCCACCCAGGTCGGACGCAAGCTGCTGCATTCCGCAGCTGACCAGGTGCTGAAACCGGCGATGGAGCTTGGCGGCAATGCACCGCTGATCGTCTTCGAGGACGCCGATCTCGACGTGGCGGTGGAAGGCGCGATGCTCGCCAAGATGCGCAATCTCGGCGAGGCCTGCACCGCCGCCAACCGCTTCTACGTCCATGAAAGCGTGGCGCAGGCCTTTACCGAAAAATATGTCACCGCCATGGGCAAGCTGAAGCTCGGCAACGGCATCGAGGACGGCGTCGACGTCGGTCCGCTGGTCAATGCGGAGACCCGCGACAAGGTGGCTGAATTCGTCGAGGACGCGGTGCGCAAGGGCGCGGTCATCGAACTCGGCGGAACCAAGCCTGACGGCACCGGCTTCTTCTATCCGCCCACGGTCCTCTCCGGTGTCCCCGAAACGGCGGACTGCGTGCACGACGAGATCTTCGGTCCCGTCGCGGCGATCCAGACCTTCACCGACCAGGAAGACGTTATTCGACGTGCCAATGCGACCGAATACGGCCTTGTCGCCTATGTGTTTTCAAAAGACATGAAGTGGGCGCTGCAGGTCTGCGAAAGGCTGGAATACGGCATGGTCGGCCTCAACCGGGGCCTCGTCTCCGACCCCGCGGCGCCTTTTGGCGGGGTAAAGCAATCCGGTCTCGGCCGCGAGGGCGGGCACGAGGGCATGCTGGAATTCATGGAAACCCAGTACATTTCCGCAAGCTGGTAGGAGATCTGCAATGTCCATCAATGCCTCTCCCTCGACCCGCGCCTATGCGCGTCAGCAGGGCGTCGATCTCGACGCCCTCGCCTCCAACACCGGACGCCAGACCCTGGCGCGTGAGGATGTGGACTGGCACCTGAGCGGCGAGCATGCCGCCCCGACTTCCGACCACAGCCGGTACTGGAACGTGGATCACTCCGCCTATGGCGCCGTCAGCGAGGAACCGCTTGGGCGCATGGCGCAGGTCGCCGCGAAGAACCTTGCCGCCGCCAATGCGATGATCCCGCAGGTGACCCATCACGACCGCGCCGACATGCGCGCGGTCGAGGCGTTTCGCGCCGGCCTGAAGGCGGAGGCGGCGGAGCGCGGCACGCGGCTGACGGCGCTTGCCTTCCACGTGAAGGCACTCGCACAGTGCCTGCATGAGTTCCCCCGGTTCAATGCATCGCTCTCCGCCGATGGCGAGACGCTCCATCTCAAGCACTTCGTCCATATCGGTATTGCCGTCGACACGCCAAACGGGTTGATGGTTCCGGTCGTGCGCGATGCCGACCGCAAGGGTCTTTGGCAGATCGCGGCGGAAATCTCCGATCTCGCGGCACGCGCGCAGGCCCGAAAGATCCGCGCGGAGGAAATGGGCGGGGCCTCCATGTCGATTTCCAGCCTCGGCGGGATCGGCGGTACCGCCTTCACGCCCATCGTCAATCCGCCGGAGGTTGCCATTTTGGGTCTCACCCGCATGGAGACCGTGCCGGCCTGGGAGAACGGAGACTGGACGCCCGTCCCCATGGTGCCGCTCGATCTCAGCTACGATCACCGCGTCCTCAACGGCGCGGACGCGGCCCGCTTCTTGACCCGCTATGCGGCCCTCATCGGCGATCCGCGCAAGCTGGTGCTGGCAAATGTCGCAGCCCGGGCGACCTGACCATGACGCATCCGCCCCCCGCCTCGCCATTCGACCTCAGCGGGCGCACGGCACTGGTCACCGGATGCAGCCGAGGCATCGGGCGCGCGATCACCGAAGCGCTTGCGCATGCCGGCGCCGATATCGTCGGCGTCAGCACCAGCCTTCCCGACGACGGCGGTGAGACCGGCGCAGCGGTTCGCGAAAAGGGACGGGCTTTCCGGCACTATCGGACCGATCTCGGTGAGCGCGAGGCGGTCGCAGGTCTCATTGCCCGGCTGGATGAGGCCGACGAACGGATCGACATTCTGGTCAACAACGCCGGGATCATCCGTCGCGAGCCGCTTGTCAGCCATTCCGATGCCGATTGGGACGATGTTCTGGCCGTGAACCTCACCGCGCCCTTTCAACTCGCCCGCGATCTGGGTGCGAAGATGGTGGCTCGCGGAAGCGGCAAGATCGTCTTTCTCGCCTCCGTCCTGAGCTTTCAGGGCGGGCTTACCGTACCGGGCTACGCCGCCACCAAGGGCGCGGTCGCCAACCTGGTGAAATCCTTCGCCAACGAATGGGCGTCATCCGGCGTCAACGTCAACGCTGTCGCTCCCGGCTATATCGCGACGGACAACACCGCAGCCCTTCGAGACGACGATGACCGCTCGAAGGACCTCCTCGCCCGCGTCCCGGCCGGCCGCTGGGGCGAACCGTCCGAGATCGCCGATCCGGTCGTCTTTCTGGCAAGCGACGCCGCACGCTTCATGCATGGCACGACGCTGATCGTCGACGGCGGCTGGCTGGCGCGCTGACTGGCCCGCCCCGACAACTTGCTCCGGCGTGGCGAAGCGCCGATAAGGGGGAGACCCAGGCGCGAGCCGCAGGGTCGAAACCGCCCAGGGAGCCCGAGCGTGAGCGCATTGTTTGAAGAACTCGACTATCGGCCGACCCCCATCGGCGCTTTGTCGCTGCGCCGCCGTCGACTTCTGGCGCTCGATGTCGACGTCTTCGAGATCATCCTCGGCGACGAACACCTAATGTCGAGCCTGTTCACGGCGTCCGAAATCGCGCTTGCGAAAATTGGCCTCGACGCCTGCACCGGCGATGCACTCGATGTCGTAGTCGGCGGGCTCGGGCTCGGCTACACCGCAAAGGCCGCGCTCGACCATCCGCGTCTCGCGTCTCTCACCGTTGTGGAGATGCTGGAACCGGTTCTCGACTGGCACCGCGAGGGTCTGTTGCCGCTCGGTGCGGAGTTGACCGCCGATCCGCGCTGCCGGCTCGAGCAAGGCGATTTCTTTGCACTCGCGCAGGGATCGACCGGATTTGCAGGCGAACGCCCCCCCCGGTTGCTCGACGCGATCCTCGTCGACATCGATCACACGCCGGACGCGCTGCTCGACGAGCGCAGCACCGCTTTCTATGCGACACCCGGTCTGACGGCGCTTGCCGACCACCTGAAGCCCGGCGGCATCTTTGGCTTGTGGTCGGATGCGCGCGAGGACAAAGCCTTCACCAACCGTCTCGGCACCGTCTTCGCCGAGGCCTGGGCGGAACCGGTGACCTTCCACAATCCGTTGCAGGACAAGCCTTTCACCCAGACCGTCTATCTGGCGCGCAAAGGCGGATGACAGCACGCATGCCGCCTGATGCCTGTCCGGTGTGCCGCTGCGCGACCGTTCACGCGCTCGCCCCCATCGACGGGCTGACCTACTGGCGCTGCGACACCTGCGAGGCGACCGTCCTCGATCCCCGGCATTTTCTGTCAATGGAAGACGAACGCGCCCACTACCTTACCCATGACAACCGGCCGGACGACCCCGGTTACCGGCGGTTCATGATGCGCCTTGCGGTCCCGCTGATGGAGCGGCTTTCGCCGGGGTCAAAAGGCCTCGACTATGGCAGCGGGCCGGGGTCGGCTCTCGCCGCGATCCTGCGCGAGGCCGGGCACGATGTGGCGCTCTACGACCCGTTCTTTCACGACGACCCGAGCGTGCTGAAGCGGCGCTATGATTTCGTGACCTGTAGCGAAACGGCGGAACACTTCCACGCCCCCTTCGCGGAATTCGACCGCATGGCCGCGCTGCTGCGTCCCGGCGGGCTGCTTGGCGTCATGACGCTGTTTCAGACCGACGACGCAAAGTTTGCCGGCTGGCGCTATCGGCGCGATCCGACCCATGTGGTTTTTTATCGCGCGGCGACCCTGCGCCATATCGCGAAAACCCGGGAATGGCGCTGCGACATCCCGGACAAGGACATCGCCCTGATGCACGTACCGGAAACCGGTTAAGCCTGCGCCATCAACTGTCCGAACCCCGGCGCCATCGGGGCACCGGCAAGCTTGCAAAGATGCCAGGCAAGCACCTGGTTGCTTGAAAACACCGGCTTGCCGATGCGCACCTCCACCTCTTCGAGCAGGTCGAGCGTGCGCAGGTTGGTGCAGGAGAGAAACACCGCCTCGACTGAAGGATCCGCGCCCAGACGGGTTGCCGCGTCGATCACGGACGCAGGGGCTATCCGCGCCACCTTGGACTCTTCCGCCACGTTGAAGGATCCGAACACGGGAGTGTCCACGCCCCCTCCCGCCAGCCGCTGCCGCAACATGTCCGAGACATCCTCGACATAGGGCGACAAGAGCGCAAGACGGGTGATCCCGCCAGCGCGGCAGGCCGCAATGAGCGCCTGAACCGGATCTGTGATTGCCTCGACATTCGCCCCGGCGCGGACCAGTTCGGCCACGCGCGCACTGCCGATCACCGAGGCACCGGAGGTACAGGCATAGCCGACGGCGTCGAAGCGCAGCGCATCGGGAAAGAGCCCCGCCGCCGCCGGAAGATGCGCCTGCATGGCAAGCAGCGTTTCCTGCGTGACCTCAAGCCCGCTCGGCACGCGCGAAACATGGACCGCGGTCTCCATCGGCAGGAGGCGCCGGAAGTCGCGCTCAATGGTCTCGTCCGCCTGAAGGATGATCAGCCCGAGGCGGACGGGATCGGGCGTGTCGAGATCGAAGGAAAAGACAGTCATCGCCGCGCCTCAAGGCACAGGATTTCCGGATCCGCCCGCGTCGAGAGAAATTCCGCGCCGTGATCGCCGATCACGATGTTCTCCTCATGCACGAGGATACGACCCGGTTCCACCTCGATGCCGGGTTCCAGCGTCAGCGCCATGCCGGTCGCAATGCGTGTGCGGTCCTGCGGGATCAGCGAGGGCCATTCGGTCAGTTGCGTGCCGAGCCCGTGGCCGAGCCGTCCGGTATCGCTGCCGCCCTGCCCACCGGTGACGATCTTGTCCATCGCATGAAAAAGGTCCGCCGCCGTAACGCCCGGACGGGCGATGTCCATTGCCGCGTCGACGGCGTCGAGGAGTTTGCGATGCGCCGCGCGAACGGCCTGTGACGGCGCACCAATGGCGAAGTTGCGGTCGAAATCGCAGAAATAGCCGTCATGAACCAGTCCGGTGTCGAGCATGAGCACATCGCCCGGTGCAAAGACGTGACCATCAGCAGGTGAGATCACGTCATGATATCCGCCGGGTCCGCAGGGGCAGGCGAGATAGGGCACCCAGTCGGCCCCCTCCTCCAGACACAGCATCTGGAAACGGCGCGCCACGTCGTCGAGCCTTGCACCCGCCCCCGCGATTTCGCCGACACGGGCAAAGGCACGGTCGGCGACCTCGCACGCCTTGCGGATCTTTTCGACTTCCGCCGGTGATTTGCGGATGCGCAGCGCACGCATGATCCCGGCGTCGCCGACAAATGTGACCGGGGACAGCGCGGCTTCCAGCCGTTTAAAGTCGGCGAGAGGCATGCGCAGGGAGGATTCCGCGCCCATAGGCAGGCCGAGCCGCCGGTTTACGCCCGCAACCTCACGCAGGGCCTCCGCCAGCAGCGAGACGCCATCGTCTTCAAGGTCCGGCGAGCGCCAGCTGCGGACGTCCTCGATCCAGGTCTGCGCCATCAGGCTCGCGCCGATGGAGGGGATCACGGCCACCGGATCGCCGCCCGCCGGCACCACCAGGAACCAGGGCCGCGTCGGGCTTTCCCAGAAGCGCGTCAGAAAGCCCGAGAAGTAGCGCACATCCGGCTCGCTGGTCAGCAACAGCGCATCGAGCCCCGCGTCAGCCATCGCCACCTGCGCCCGCGCGACGCGGGCGCGGTATTCCGTTACGGGAAATCCGCGCCCTTCCCCGCTCATGCGCCCGCCTCCTCACTGACGATTGCAAGGATCCGGCTGTCCGGCCCGAGGCCGAGCGCGGCCCGCTCATCGCCGTTGGCAGTCATCACCGCGGCAAGTCCGGCTCCACCCGACGGCGTTGTCGCCAAATCGGAATCCGCCAGTCGCGCCAACACACCCTCGACATCCCGGTCATCAATGGTCACAAAAAAATCGGCATCGCGCGAAAGTCCCTTAAGCGCAATCAGCGAGGGAACCTTGCAGTCAAGCCGGCCCATCGACGATACGCCGCCCTGCGCTACCCGCACCTGGCGTGCGCGGATCGCCCCCTGGAGCGCTGGCGCCTGCGACGGTTCGACAACGACAATGGCCGGCGCATCGCCCCATACGGCCCGGGCACGCGCAGCAGCCGATGCGGCAAGCCCGCCGACACCGGCCTGCAGGAAGATATGCGTCGGCGGCCCGGGAATTTCCGTAAAGACCTCTTCCATCAACGCGAGGTAGCCCTCCATCAAGCGCAGGGGCCGATCCATGTAGCCCGGCCAGGAGCTGTCGGAAAGAAGACGCCATCCGTTGGTGTCGGCAGCCTTTAGTGCCGCAGCCATGCTCGCCTCATAATCCGCGCCCTCGCGCATCACATCCGCACCCTTGGCGCGCAACCGTTCCGCAAAGGCCTCCGGCACCGTATCGGCGATATAGACCACCGCGCGGGCACCGAACACACGTGCCCCCGCCGCGACGGAAAGTCCGTGGTTTCCGGCGCTCGCGGTGACATAGGTGACCCCCTCGAGCGCATGAGCCGGCACCTCGACACCAATATCCATCGCATCGCAGGCCACCACATAGGCAGCGCCCAGCGCCTTGAAGCTGCCAAGACCCATGCGCGCGCGTTCATCCTTGACGAAAAGGCTTGCAACCCCGGCGCTGCGCGCAAGGCCAACGGCGTTGACGAGCGGTGTCGGCTCTGCCGCAGGACACCGATCAAGGAGCGACAGGACCCGGTCCGCACCAATGCTGGGAACCAGCACTCCCGCAAGCCCGGCGACCGCATCGTCGCACCCACGTCCGGCATTCTTCAAGACCTGCAACAGCGCCTCTCCCCAACAGCAATTCCCCGATCAAGGCACGGTCGCGCGGATTGACAAAAATGTCGAGCCTCCACCGGGAAACGCCGGCGGAACCGATCGAAAAGCTGGCCGTATGCCGGTTGGGGGCGGCGACATGTCGGCCTGGCGCCGTTTCACCGTCTGCAGGCTATGAACGATAGGCCCCACGTGTGTTGTGGAGGCTAGAAAATTTTGCGCATTTCCAGCACCTTCGCGCCTGCTGTCGGAACCAGGTCGTCTCCTACCGACCCTGCCGCATTCACGAGCCTTCGACTTCAGGCAGCGGCTGGCAGACCTCGCAAGCGAACGCACGCCGCGTATCGATCTCCATACGGACAATCGCCCCGTCGCATTTCGGGCAGCGATCCTTGTTGAAGATGTTCACCCGCTCGCGGTAGCGGCTGCGGCCGGGCGACACATTGTCGATGGTGACAATCGCGTTCTTGCGCACGCCGATTTCCAGCAAATGCACGGCATCGGTCCAAATCGCCTCGAATTCCTCGCGTGTGATCTCGCGACCGAAACGATGCGGATGGATCCCCTGCCGCCAAAGGATCTCGGTGCGATAGATATTGCCGATCCCGGCCATCACCGCCTGGTTCATGATCAGCCGGCCGATGCTCGTGCGGCTGCGAGAGATCCGGGTGAACGCCCGCTCCGGATCGGCGTCCTCTCGCAAGACATCCGGACCGATGCGCCCCTTCAACGCCTCGAAACCGTCCACATCCAACGCTTCGCAAATCGCCGGTCCGTTGATGTCGACCAGATGGGTGTCGCCCTCAAGCCTGACACGAACCGCGCCAACGGGATCGGGCGCGGGCAATTTACGCTTCCGGACCCGCCCGAAGAGGCCGAGGTGGACATGCAGATAGTCCTCCCCGTCGAACCGATAGACGAGATGTTTGCCATAGGCTTCGACGTCGAGACAGGCGCGCCCGTCGAGATGGTCCGCGCCCGCACTGAACCGCCCCTGCGGCGAGGATACGCGCAAGGACCGCCCCGCAAGGATGCGGCGGTGGTCGCGCGCAGCGCGGTGGATCGTATGCCCCTCGGGCATGGTACCTCCTTGCGAAATAGGGGAAAGACGCGACCGGACACGGCGCATGGCAAAAGTTACGCATCCCGGGCGTCGGTCGGATCAGTGATCCGAAAACCGGCCCGAAATATCCGTTCCGCGACCACGCCGGGGCCTTTGGTCGGTCAGATTGCAACAACGGCAATTGCAATCTTGAGTATACAATGTAAAATCGCACAACCCGCCAAGAGGCACAGGATGCGCGATCATGGACCACATCGGATTTCATCTCGGACCACTCGGGTACAGGATACTGGAGATGCCTCCGCTCTCTCCCCAGGCGCACGCCAATTTCGGCCAATTGCCGGAGGATCCCTACTACAAGGAGCGCTGGCGCCAGTTCTCCCAGTACATCCTGTTTCACGAGCACGACCGCTGGGCCTGCCGGGTGCTGACCCATCGGCCCTTCATCCAGGCAAAGGCCTACAACCAGAAAGTCGGCGGCGTGCGCCGGGAATTCGAACCGATCACAAGCGTCGATCCCACACCCCAGTTCGCAACGATTGCCGAGGCATTGCGCTTCGACACGCGTGCGGTGTTCCAGGTCAATCTCCACCAGTGGCGCACCCGCGTTGACGCGGTGTTTCAGGGCAAGACCATCCCCGAAGGCCCGCATCGCGACGGTCATCACATCACCAGCGTGACGGTCTGGGCGCGCTCCAATGTCACCGGAGGGGACTCCACCCTCTACCAGATCGGCAAGACCGAACCGTTCTTCGAGCAGGTGCTGGACCCGGGACAATGCCTCATCATGCGCGACGAGGACATGGTCCACGGCGCCCGCGACATATGCGCCGCCTCCGAGGAAGGCGGCTATCGCGACATCTGGGTCATTTCGATCAACCCCTGGGCCGACCGGCGTTACGGACAGGAATTCGAGGATTTCGCAACCGCCGACGCCTCACCGCCGAGCTCCGTGGCCGCCGAATGATGCAGCCGGACGCCTGACCATGCTCGCTCTGACGGCCCGCGAGCCCTTCATCGACCTTAGCGCCCGGGAGATCCAGTCGCTTGCCGAGCGCCACGGCACGCCGCTCTTCGTCTATGACGACGCCTGTTTTCGCGACGGCGTGTCGGCGTTTTTGAAGACGTGGCAATCGGCATTCGCAAACACAAAGGCCTATCTCTCCTACAAGACGAACTACATGCCCGCACTCTGCCGCTCCGCTCACGCGCTTGGCATGGGGGCCGATGTGGTGTCCGGTTTCGAGATGGAGCATGCACTGCGTCTGTGCGCGACCCGCGACATCGTGTTCAACGGTCCGTTGAAGCGTGCCGAGGAACTTGAGAGCGCCGCCCGCAAAGGCGTCACCGTCAACATCGACCTTGCGGAGGAGATCGAAACGCTTGTGGCGCTGCGCGCCGCAGGACGGATCGCCGATGCGCGTCTCGGGCTTCGGGTCAATCCGGGCCTCCCCGTCTTTTCCGCGCACGACCCAAGTTTCGTTCAGGCGCATGCCGCAAAGCAGCGTTCGGCAAAGTTCGGATGGCCGCTCGACAACGGTCTGGCGCGGCACATGGCCGAGCGAATATCGGCTTCAGGGTTTCGTTTCGAAACCGTGCACGCGCATCTCAATTCACAGATCACCGGCGAGAAGCTCCTTCTCGCAGCACTGGAACCGCTGCTCGGCTTCGTGGCTGACCTGCGCGCATCCGGCACGGACATTCGCGAACTCAATGTTGGCGGCGGCTTTGGCGTTCCCGGGATGCAGCGCAGCAAGAGAGGCTGGTGGAGCGCCCTCAAGACCACGATGGGCGAACGCCCCGAGGACGATCCCGACGAGGCGTTCGACATGGCCGCCTTCACCCGGGCGCTTGCCCGGCGCCTGCGCGACCACGGGCTCGACGGTCTTTGCATCAGTTGCGAGCCCGGCCGCTACCTGATGTCGGCCAGCGTGGCGCTCGTTACCCGCGTCGCCGGCGTGAAAGCGCTGCCTGACAAGCAATGGGTGGTGATCGACGGCGGCCTGAACATCCTCCCCACCGCAGCCTTCGGGGAACGGCGCCGGCTTCGCTTCGTCCGGGCCGGCGAAGAACTGTCGGTGCAGAAGGACGACCCGGATTGCGCCCTCGGGGGGCCACTCTGCTTTGAAGGCGACGTGGTCATGGACCACGCAAGGGTGCCTGCATCCCTTTCCGGCGGGGATCTCGTCGTCCTCTCGGATGCCGGCGCCTATACGATCTCGCGCTCCACCAACTTCAACCAGTTGCGCGCCGCGGTCGCCCGGCGCGACGGCAGCGACGGGACCCTCGTCTGGCGAAGGGAAACATACGATGACGTCTTCAGCTTTTCGGATTGAGCCGGCCCCCCTCGTCGGGGAAAAGCCCGAAACTGACGGGCGCATTTTCCTGTGGGCGACACCACGCTCGATTTCCACGGCGCTGGAACGGGTGATGAAGAATGCCGATGACCTCGACGTTCTGCACGAGCCATACACCGACACTTATTATTTCAGTTCGAAGCGGCGCTCGCGGCGTTACGGCGATCCGGCCACCCTGGCACAAGATCCCTTTGAGGCGGAAGCGGTCAACGCCCGGCTGGAAGAGGCTGGCCGGCGCGGGCCGGTTTTCGTCAAGGAACTCGCCTTCCAGGGCGAACCCTATGTCACGGACGCTTTGCTGAAGACCGCCAGGAACGTGTTCCTGACCCGCGATCCCCTCAAGGTCTATGCCTCGCTCATCCGCATCAAACCGGATTTCACCGAGGACGAATTCGGCTTCACGGCGCTGGAACGCGTGTGGACCCGCGTCCACGCGCTGCGCGCTGCGGCAATCGCCCTCGACGGAGAGGAGTTTCGCGCCGACCCGCATGCAATCGCATACAAGCTTTGCGTGTGGAGCGACATTCGCTATTCTGCGGAAATGTTGACATGGGACGACGGTCGCATCCGGAACTGGGCGCCTCACGAGGAACTCTCCCAGGCAAAGTGGCACGCAACCCTGGAGCAAAGTCGCGCAATCCTGCCGCCCGCGGCCGACACACCGGTGCGTGTCGATGCGGCTCACCGCGAGATGGTAGCGCGTGCGCAGAGGATCTACCACCGGTTGACGGCGAACAGGTTGAGAACGGATCCCAGATGAGTGCCGCGCCCCGAACCCTCGTTCTCTTTCCCGATGCCCATGGCATTGCGCGCGGCAAGCTCATCAACCGGGACCTGTCCAGAAACGCGCGGGTCGGCTTTTCCTCCGGCGTCTTTTCCAAGGATGTCTATGGCCACCCGGTGCTGTTTTCCGTTCTTGCCGAGCCCTTTGGTGCGGCCGACATCAAGGTTGACGTCAGCGCAAGGGATGCGGTGCTGCTCACCGACGGCGCGGCACTCGCGCTCGGAACCACCGCCCTTGCCATTGGATCCGTGACCGACCCGCGGGGAAAGCCGCACCCGCTCGACATTCGCGCGCATCTGGACGCATTCCTGTCCGCCACGCCACAGTTGAAGCGCCTGCGCATCGGCGCGGAGCTTGAATTCAACCTGATCGACGGTCCGGCCAGGGCTTCCCATCTCGCTCCAGACGGACAGGCCTATGCCTTCGGCGGAATCGGGATCCGCCAGCGCTGCCTGTCCGACATGCTGGACGCGCTGGACGGCGCCGGCATCGATTGGCGCGACCTGTCACAGGAAAACGAAGTCGACCAATACGAGATCGCGCTGGCGCATACCGATCCGCTTGACCAGGCCGACCGGATCTTCCTCGCGCGCCTGATCTGTCGGATGGTCGCCGCACGTCATGGGTTGCGATGCACCTTCATCGCCGTTCGCGACCAGCAGGTATCGCCCAGCAACCTACACCTGCATGTCTCTGACCCTAACGCGAAAGAAGACCGTCGGGCGACCGCGACACGGATCGCATGCGCAATGCTGCGGGTGCTGGACGAAGCGTTTCTGGCAATCTGCCCGACGCTCAACAGCCGCCATGCAGAGCACATTGCCTCCTTCCGTTCCGGGACAAGCAATGTCAGTGACGGCGGCCGCTTCTCGACGCTGCGACAGCTGGAGGAAAACGGCACGCCGCGGGTGGAACTTCGCACACCAACCGCCGACGCCAATCCCTATCTCGCGATCTTGATGGTCCTTGCCGGCGTGAGCATGGCAGAGGCAACCGATGCGCTTCCTGCTCCCAGGCCGCTTGACTTCGTCTTTGCCAACAGCATCGCAGCCTTTGAGGAAAGCCGGCTTGTCCGCGCTGCGTTGCCGGCCGAGGCCATCTCGCTTTTTGCGTCAATGAAACGCCACGAAGCCCTGAAGGCCGCCGAGTTCGCGACCTTCGAGGCGGAACGCGATGCGCTGCTGAAGGCCCTGTGAATGGTTCCGTCGACCGAACTCGCGACCGCCCTCGGCATTCAGGCCGTCGCGATGTTGGTCCCCGGTCCCAACCAGTTCCTACTGCTCACGTTGTCGCAACGCAGACCCGCCACACGGCTTTCCGCCGTGGTCGGCATCGCCACGGCGGGCCTTGTGTTTTCCTCCGGCGCCTGCACGGCGATCTATTTCGCCGGAGAAGCCACAAGCGAACGCGTCTTCCTGCTACTGAACGTTCTGGGCAGCCTGTATTTGATCTATCTGGGCGCAAGAATGCTGATCGACATGGTCGCACCCGGGCGACAACCGCTTGTCGAACAGCGAATAGACGAGGCTCCGGCCGCCCGGTGGCACGCCTTCCCGAGTGGGTTCCTCGTCAATATCGCCAATCCGAAGTCGGCCGTGTTCTTCGGCTCGGTGTTTGCGACCACCCTGCCGCTCGCGGCAATGACGCCATCGGACTATGTGCTTGTGGTTCTTCTGTTCTTCGTGAACTCTGTGATCGTTCACGGTGGGGTCTCGCAAGCCTTCGCGCTGCCCGGCCTTCAGCACGTTCTGCGTGCCCGGCGCAGGCTGATCGCCTCCGGTTCCGCGCTCGTCTTCCTCGCTTTCGGGCTGACGACGCTTGCCCATGTGGGGCTCAGGCTCACGAGGTAACGCCGCCCGGCTGGAGCTATCCAATCACCAGTTGCGGAAACAATGCAATCAGCACCAGCACGCCAAGCATCACCCCAACGAACGGCAGCGCACCGGCAAAAATCGACTCCAGCGACGTCTTTCGATCTCCCAGTGTGGAATGCACCGTAAAGATCGAGATCCCGAACGGCGGTGTCAGAAGGCCGACCTCAACCGCGATCACGGTAATGATGCCGAAATGTACCAGGTCGAAGCCAAGCCCCTGGGCGATGGGCGCGGCAATCGGCACGACAATCAACAGGATGGAACTGCTGTCGAGGATCATGCCGAGCAGCAGAACGAGCAGGACATAGATCACCAGGAAGCCCGTCGCGCCAAACCCGCTGTTCTGGACGAAATCCCCGATGGCATTGGGGATGCCGGCAACGGCCAGCATCTGGCTGTAGAAGCCGGCAGCCACGAGCAGGATGAGGATCCCCACGGAAATCGACCCGGTCTGCGTCAGCACGCTCCAGGAGCGCCGCAGGTTCAGGCTTCGGCGCAGGATCGCGATCACAAGCGCGGCAAACGCACCGACACCGCCGGCTTCCGTCGGTGTGAAGAAGCCGGAATAGAGCCCGCCGAGAACAAAGGCGACGAGAACGATGATCGGCAATGACTTGAAGAGGATTTCGCTGCCGGACAACCTTGGCGCGTCCTCCGTCTGACGGCTCTTTTGCTCAAGATGGTCCCGGGTGAAAACGAAGCCCGGCGCGAATTTCGCCAACATCAGGATCATGATCACGAAGCCGCCCGCCAGCAGCGCGCCCGGAACCAGTCCAGCGATGAACATGCGCCCGATCGATTGTTCCGCGAGCACGCCATAAATGATCAGAAGCAGGCTGGGCGGCACCAGCATGCCAAGGACCGAACTCCCCGCAACGGTGCCTGCGGAAAACGACGGCCGGTAGCCGTGCCGCGTCATTTCCGGCACCGCCACCTTTGTGAAGACGGCGGCGGAGGCGATGGAGACGCCGGTCACGGCGGCAAACACGGTGTTGGCCGTGACGGTCGCGATGCCCAGTCCGCCGAGCAGTCGGCGCAACAATGTCTCGGCCACATCGAAGGTGTCCTTGCCGACATTCGAAACGCTGACGAGATGCCCCATCAAAACGAACAGCGGGATCGTCGCGAACAGGTAATTGGCAACGCCGTTGTAGGCGGCGATCGACATCAGCTTCATCGCGAGATCGAAGTTCCCGCGAATGATCCACACACCGGCAAAGCCGACGGCAAGAAGCGCGACCGCAATCCGCATACCCATGACCACGAGCACGAACAGGACACCGATCAGCAGCAATCCGATGGAAATATCGCTCATCTCAAAGTGCCCTGCCAGGTCCGAGGATCGGCAGTCTGCCAAGAGCCTCGACGAAAAATGCAAGCGCTGTCGCGGCAGAACCGCCAACGACGATCATCCGGAACGGCAGCGTGGGCAGGGTCCAGACACCGCGCACGCCAAAGAATTCGTCGCTCGTCCAGGCCCGGACGGTGTCAGGCCATGCCGCAAGCGCAACGAGCGCGAACAGGACCGCCCCGGTCAACCCGAACAGCACCTCAAGCGTCACGACAGACTTGGGTGCGAGCCGGTTCAGCCCGCGCTGGAGAAAGTCGGCACGGATCAAGGTGCCGTTGAGGGCCGCCGCGGGAAGCATCAGGAAAACGATCGCAACCACTGAACGGGCCGCGATCTCCGCGACGCCGATGATCGGCATCGCGAAGAAATTGCGGCCGACGACGTCGGCCACGATCAGCAGCATGATCGCAAAGATCCAGAGCGTCCCCACCGCGGCAACGGCGTTGAGCACGCCTTGCAGACCCCGCCGGAACCAGCTTGCGTTTGCTGACATCGACCTGTCCTGCTGCATGTTTCACCCCGTCGTCGCGCTGTTGGACACAAATCGCCTTTTTGCTCAGGCCTCGGCAGCCCAGTCGCGGGCCGGAGTGATGCCACGCTCCCTGAGAGCCGCGAAATAGGCCTTCAGGACCTTTGCCGCTGCCGGACCATTTGCATCCAGCCAGGGCTTTGCGACATTCGGCAGCGTCGCCGCCCAACGTTCACGCTCGGCCTGTGCCATGTCGTTCACCTGAAGTCCGGCAGCCACCATCTCCTTCATGGCATTGGTCGCGCGTTCGGTCACATAGTCGCCGTGACTGCGCGACGTGATGCGGCCGGCCTCGCGAAGCGCCGTCTGCACGTCCGCCGGGAGCGCGTCGTAGAAGGTTTTGTTGACCGCAATGCCGCCGAAATACATCGACCCGAAGCCGACTCGCGCAAGCTTGGGTGCAACCTCATAGACACGCGTCGGCTGGATGCCGCTGGCAAAGGACAGCGTGCCTTCAGAAACGCCGGTCTGGATGTCCGTGTAATAGGTGGTCAGCGCACCGTCGACCGGCGTGCAGCCCGTGTCGGCCAGCCAGTTGGCCGAGGTGCCCGGCGCATTCAGACGACGGTTCTTGATGTCGTCGACCGAGTTGATGTCGAAATTGGCATAGACATCGTAGTTGTCGGTCACCAGCGAGGACAGATGCACCATGTTCTGGTCGGTCCAACCGGCCTTCAGCTCCGGCAGTTCCTCGGTGAGGCGGTCGAAGACGTCGATGACGACGTTGTGGTCGGAATTGGCGAAAGGCGTGAAATAGGTCACGTTCTGCAAGGGCATGGACGAGCCCTCCCAGACGGTTCCGACCATGCCGATGTCGACAATGCCGTCGCGCACCGCTGCGCGCGTGTCCTTGAACTTGTAGAGCGTGCCGCCGTAGTTCTCACCCCAGTTGACGACGTAGTTGCCGCCGGCATCCGCCAGGAGCTTGTCGAGCGCCGGCTGCAGCGCCGTCTGCATCGCATAGACCCAGATGTTGTTGGTCGGATGGCTTGAGCCGATCTGGATGCTGATGGTCTCCGCCGCAATGGAGCGCGTGTTGAGATAGGGCATGGCAAGAAGCGCGGACGTGCCGGCCAGGAAACTTCTGCGTGTCGGGTTCATTTGGGTTCCTCCCTCTGTATATCCCGTGCGTTGCGCGGGTTTTTCGTTGCACAGTCGAGCTTCCGGCGGTTGGCCCGCCGGGTCGTTTTCAATTCACTCCGCCGGTTCCGGCGCCAGCACGGGTTCCGTGCGTTCCGCCAGGATTTTCTGGAAGTTGGCAAAGAATTCACCGGCAAGCTTTTGCGCCGTCGACTTGATAAGACGGTTTCCAAGCGACGCCAGCTTGCCGCCGACCGCCGCCTCCGCGGTATAGGTCAGACGCGTCATCTCCCCGTCCTGCTCTAGCGCGACCCTTGCCGCGCCCCTGGCGAATCCGGCGATGCCCCCCGACCCCTTGCCGGACAGGATGCAGGAGACGAGCGGCACGATGTCGCTGAGTTCGACGCCGCCCATGAACCGGGCCGACACCGGCCCGACCTTGAGCTTCACCGTCGCGGCGAACTCGGTCTCGCTGGTCTGCTCCAGCGTCTCGCAGCCCGGGATCGCGCGTTCCAAAACGTCTCGGTCGAAGAGCGCCGCCCACACGGTTTGCGGATCGGCATTCAGTTCCTGTGTGCCCTCAAGCTCCATTGCAGGCCCCCTTTTGAAACAGATGATCAGACATGGCCGAGCGCCTTCAGCACACGCAGCGGCGTCATCGGGGTTTGGTGGATCTGCGCGCCAAGCGGGCCGAGCGCGTCATTGACGGCATTGAGTGCTGCAGCTCCCGCGGCAGCCGTGCCGGCCTCGCCGACGCCCTTTGCCCCGAGGATCGTGTCGTTCGTCGGCGTTTCCACATGACCGATCACGATGTCCGGCATCTCGCAGGCCATCGGCACCAGATAGTCGGCGAGGGAGGCATTGGTCATCTGGCCGGTCTCGTCGTAGAGGCACTCCTCGAAGAGCGCCGGACCAAGCCCCTGAACCACACCGCCACGGATCTGCTCGTCGACCAGCAGCGGATTGATGATCCTGCCGCAATCCTCGACAACCCAGTGCTTGAGAAGGCGGACGATGCCGGTTTCAATATCGACCTCGACAAGGCTTGCCTGAATGCCGTTGGTGAAATCGAAAGGATAGCCGGACGGCGCGAAATGCTGTGCGGCTGTCAGGGAATTGTCGGCTCCTTCCGGAAGCGTGTCGGGCCGATAGGTCGCAATCCGTCCGAGCTCGGCAAGCGGCATGCGCCGGGTTCCGCCGCGCGCATCGACCACATGGCCGTCGGCAAGGGCAAGATCGGCCGGGTCGCTTTGCAGGATCTGCCCGGCGAGCGCCAGGATCTGGCCCTGAAGCTTTCGCCCGGCGCGCAAGGCCGTTTCACCGCCAATGCCCGCACCCCGACAGGCCCAGGTGGCGCCGCCGCTGGGCGTGGTGTCGGTGTCGCCCGTCGTGACCTTCACCTGATCCGGCGACACGCCGAGCTGGTCGGCGACAATCTGGGAGATGACGGTTTCCGTCCCCTGCCCCTGCTCCGTGACAGAGATCGCACAATGCACATCGCCAGACGGCGTCAGGCGCACGACCGCGCCGTCCTGCGCGGAAATCC
Organism: Stappia sp. ES.058; assembly: GCF_900105595.1. Taxonomy (GTDB): domain Bacteria; phylum Pseudomonadota; class Alphaproteobacteria; order Rhizobiales; family Stappiaceae; genus Stappia. The sequence continues at coordinate 2,263,818 of NZ_LT629784.1, forward strand.
GCGCCCCGCCGACGCCGTAGAATGCGGCGCCCGGATTGGTGATCTCGACGAAGGGCGCGATGCCGATGCCGCGATAGACGCCGGTCTTGCGAAGCGCGGCCTGTTCGGCACGCAGCACGTCGTAATCCATCAGCACGCGCAACTTGGCCAGACAGGCTTCATGCGAGAGCTTCTCGAAGCTGTAGCCGGTTGCGGAGACGAAGGGATACGCGTCGTCCGGCACCAGATTGCGCGCGCGCATCTCGAAGGGATCGAGGCCCAGCTTTAAGGCCGCCTTGTCGACCAGCGCCTCCGTCACCGCGCAGGCAATCGGGTGGCCAACAGCGCGATACTGACTGGTTTGAACCTTGTTCTGGAATACGACGGCCAGGCGTCCGCGATAGTCGGACATCTTGTAGGGCGCGCCCATCAGGCGCACGACCTGGTTGCCCTCCGCCACACTGGTGCGGGGATAGGTGGAAAAAGCGCCGATCTGGGTCATGTCGTCGACATCCATCGCCAGGATGGTGCCATCGGCATCAAGCGCCATGCGCGCCGAAACCTTGTGGTCGCGCGCATGAATGTCGGACACGAAGCTTTCCAGCCGGTCCGCGACGAATTTCACCGGCCGGCTGAGTTGGAGACTTGCTGCGACAGCCGCCATCTCCTCGTTGTAGAGATGCAGCTTCATGCCGAAGGAACCGCCGACATCGGGCGCGATCACCCGCACGCGGCTCTCGGGCAAACCGAAGTGGCGGGCGTAGATGTCCTGGAACTGATAAGGAGTCTGCGTGCCGTGGTGAACGGTCAACTGTCCGCTCGCCGCATCGAAATCGGCCACGACCGCGCGGGGCTCGAGCGTCACCGCCGTATGACGGCCGAAGGTGAAATCTCCCTCGACGACATGAGCCGCGCGGGCGAAGGCATCATCGACCGCCTTGGTTTCCAGCACCGTTTCAAAACACAGGTTGCTGTCGAGGCCGGGCGCCGCGCATGACGCATTTTTGGCAAGGGCGGCATGCCCGTCGACGCAAGCCTCGCGCTCTTCGATGTCGAGCACCACCAGTTCGCAGGCGTCTTCGGCCTCCGCGCGTGTACGCGCCAGGATCATCGCGACCGGGTGCCCCGCCCAAAGAACCTCTTCGTCCGCAAGGATGTTTTGCGGCGTACTCACCATCGACGCAAAGTGGTCGAGCGTGCCCGTCCATGGCTCACACAGCGAATTGAGATCTTGGGCCGTAAACACCCGCGCGACGCCAGGAGCTTGCGCCGCGTCCCGGGTATCAATTTCGACGATACGCCCCTTGGCCATAGGCGAGCGCACGAAGGCGGCATGAAGCATGCGCGGCAGCGCAATGTCAGTCACGAACCGGCCACGCCCGGCAAGGTGCCGGCGCGCGGTCTGACGGCGATGGGCCTGACCGATATGCGGGTCGCGCTCGGAAACCGTGCGGGTGTCGCAGGAACTCATGCCGGCGCCTCCGCATCCGAGGCACGCTTGCGCGCCGTTGCGGAAATCGCGTCGACAATGGCTTCGTAGCCCGTGCATCGACAATAATTCCCCGACAGCGCGTCGCGAATCTCCTCGCGCTCGGGCGACGGATTGTCAGCAAGCAGCGCATGAGCATTGACGATCATTCCGGTCGTGCAGAAACCGCATTGCAGCGCATTCCGGTCATGGAAGGCGGACTGAAGATCGGCAATCGCACCGCGCTCACTCAACCCTTCCACGGTTTCCACCGCTTCGCCCGCAGCCTGAACCGCGAGAACGAGACAAGCATGCACCGGCCTACCGCCAAGCAGGACGAGGCAGGCGCCACAGGCGCCCATTTCGCAGCCAAGATGGGTGCCGGTCAGTTGCAACCGCTCGCGCAGAAAATCCGCAAGGCTCATGCGCGGCTCGACGCTCTCGCGCACCTGCTCGCCATTGACTGTGAATTCGATGTCCATGCTCATTCCGTCGTTCCCAGGTGTCCCAACAGCCGCCCGAGCAGCACGCGTGCCAGATGCCGGCGTACAGAGGCCGGCATCTGCGGCTCGTCGGAAGGCTCGAGGTCCCCATCGAGCGCCGCCTGCGCGGCAGCAATGGTGGTATCGTCCAAGGCCTTCTCGCGCAGTGCGGCCTCGGCCGAGCCTGCACGGGTCGGTTTGTTGCCGACGGAGAAGAACGCGATGCTGATATCGGTGAGACCCGGCCCGTCAAACTCGGCCTGCACGGCCGCCCCGACCATCGCGTAGTCGCCCCGGCGGCGAGCCAGTTCATCGAAAACGGCGACCTGACCCGCCCGCACCGGCGGAACGAGAATGGCCTGGAGGATCTCGCCGGGCTCCATCGCCGTCTCGTAGATGTCGAGAAAGAAATCATCCGCCTTCACCCGCCGGATCCCGTCCGCACCCGCAATCTCCATCTCCGCACGCAGTGCAAGGGCAACGGCTGGAAACTCGGACGCGGGATCAGCGAGCGAAAGGCTTCCCCCAAGCGTTCCACGATTTCGGATCGCTGGATGCGCAACATGAGGCGCTGCAAGATGGAAAAGCCGCGCATGCTCGCGGATCAGGGGATCGGAAGCGATCTCGGCATGCCGGGTCATGGCGCCGATGCGCAACCACCCGCCCTGAAGCGAAATGCCGGAAAGAGCATCAATGCCGGACAGATCGATCAGCGCCGCGGGCGCCTGCAGGCGCAGCGTCAGGGACGGCACGACGCTGTGGCCACCGGCAAGATAGACACCTTCCCCCTCCAGTGAGCGATAGGCCTCAAGCGCATCGGCAACGGAGTTCACCCGAATGTAGTCGAATGCCGGTGATTTCATTCATCCCCCCGGGTGCGGTCTTGTGGCCGCATTAGTAACCAACTGGTCACTTTTGTACCCTCCCCCGGCGCATCCGATCAAGCAAAAAATGACCACTTGGTCACTTCCTGTGGACTTGCTAAACATTGGGAAACGCAAGAGAGCAAGATGCCCGTCACGAAAGATGCCCGCAGCCAACCCGCGCCGCGCCGCAAGAACATGCGCGCCCAGGACCGGGAAAAACTGATTGTCGAGGAAGCCGTGCGCTTCTTCGCCGAATGTGGTTTCGAGGGCCAGACCCGTGAGCTGGCGAAGCGGATGGGGATCTCGCATGCCGTCATCTACAAGCACTTCGACAGCAAGGACGCCCTGATCGAACGGGTCTATGAACACATCTACCTGCGCGCTGGAATCCGGCCTGGGAAACGGTAATCCTCGACCGCGATCGCCCCCTTCAAGACCGGCTGACGCAGTTCTACCGGGAATATGCGGACCGCGTCTTCGACTACGACTGGGTTCGTATCTTCGTGTCTTCGGGCCTCAAGTCCTACGATCTCACCCAGCGCTATCTCTCGCTGATCCGCGACAAGGTGATCGTTCCAGCTGCCCTGGAACTGCGTCATGAGCTTGGTCAGGACGATAACGACACCCCGCCGGACGATCAGGAACTGGAGCTGTTCTGGGGACTTCACGGCGGCATCTTCTACATCGCGATCCGCCGCTTCGTGTACAATGTACGAACGAACATCGACCTTGGCGCTGCGGCCGAAAATGCGGTTGAGGTCTTCTTCAACGGCGTCGAAGTCGCCCATCGGAAGGCGGGCTTCCACGATCCAAAGACGTAAGACCCCGACCACGGGTGTCCACGCGCCGCACGCTGCAGCCCCGTCAGTCCTTGTCGCGCTGAACCTCCGACAATCCAAAGGCGAAAACCGTCGACAGCAAGCTCATGAATGCGAGCAAGGCAAGCACGGTCTCGGGGCCGGCCCAGTCGGCAAGCAGGCCAAGCGCGCCGCCAGCGAGCAGAAGCAGCCCGACCACGGAATTCGACACGGCGGTGTAGATCGCCTTGCGGTCGTGAGTATCCATGTCCGTGAGATGCGTCTTTCGACCACCCCGCGCGCCCTGATAGGCAATCTGGGCAAAAAAGACGAAGCTGGCGACTGCCAGACCTGCCACGGATGATGCGGAAAAATAGGCTGTCAGCGCCGCTGCCGCCAAGGTCAGGGCGGCAAGCATGCCCGCAAGCATCATCGTTTGACGGCTCGACCGGTCGGAAAGCGCGCCCCACAGATAGGACGACACGATCGCGGCAACGGAGGATGCAAGAATCAACAGGCCCAGATTTCCGAACTCCGCGTTTCTGGCGTTCCCCAGCATGACCATAAATGGCGGGGCGAGCGCGGTGGAAATCAGAAGCCCGCGGGTGGCGATATAGGTCCGCAGTTCCGCATCCTCCCGCAACGGACGAAGCATGCCCGCAAGCGCATCGTTGGCTTCTGCGTCTTCGCCATTCGGCTTTTCATCCAGCAAGAAAAACACCGCAGCAGCAAATATCCAGAGCCCCCCGGCGACAGCAACGGCCCCTGCCACAAAACGCGGCTCGCGCGGAAGCAGTCCGGTCGCCAACAAGATTGCGAACCCAAAAACCGCGATTGCAGACACCGTGCCGGCCAGGCCGGAGACACGGCCACGCTGCCCCTGTTCAATCGTGCGCGCCAGAACGTCCTTGTAGCTGACCGAACACGCCGACCGTGCGACCGCGAGGGTCGCGAGGCACGCCAGAATGATCCAGGCCGCGGTGCTGCCCGTCAGCATGAGCGCGGCCGCCGCGATCCCGAAGGCTGCCAGGCCCTGCACGGCTGACCCCGCCACCCACCAGTACTTGCGTCGGGTGGCGCGCTGAACGCTGCGCGCCAGCAGAAGCTGCGGGAGCAAAGAGCCCGCCTCCCGGATCGGAACAAGCAGGCCAATAAGGAAGCCCGGCGCGCCGATCGTGCTCATCAGCCAGGCCAGCACCAGCTTCGGATCGATCAGACCATCCGCCGTCTTGGTCGCCGTCAGCGCGCTGACATGCACGGCGATCTGCTTGTTCAGGGTCGAGAGGGGCCCTGCCTTCATGACGGATTTGCTCCTGTACTTCCGATGTGATCGCCCATTTCCCGTTTTACTCCGCTCTGTCGCGACCCGCGAACCCTCGTTTTGCTCACCCGGCATCAATCTTTGATGCCGCAATCGCGGAGCATTCCTCAAAGCGAAGACGCTCAGCCGACAAACTGGCTCGCAACAGGCCGACGACAAGAGGGCCGCGAACCATCGTCACGAGCACCAAATGGATCAGGGCCAACAAGACATGCCGGCAAGCCCCGCGTCGAAGCCCCGCGCGGCCTCATCGCACCGGCACGAATGACCAAATACGATGCCCGCCGGGAACAACCAAAAGGACACCGAACGTGCTCGGGGAACGAGCTTTGTTGCACTGCAAAAAAACGATTGCCGAGGTGCTGGAACCGGATATATAACCAAATGGTCGGAAAAATATCAGGACGCAAATGGGACGCAAACGCTCCATAGAACCCGATGCGGTGCTCGATGCCGCCGAGAAGGTGGTGATGCGCGACGGTGCAGCCCGACTGACACTGGATGCGGTTGCCTGCATTGCCGGCATCAGCAAGGCGAGCGTTCTATACGACTACAAGACAAAGCAGGCCTTGATCAGGGCAGTGGTCGAGCGTCGTCTCGCCGCGCATCGGGCGTGTGAACGCGACGCCGCTGACGAACTCGGTGACACGGCGGATGCCGCGATACGCGGTCGAATTTCTGTGTCTTCCCATTCCCTGACCGACGAGGATCGCGCGGTGGCGCTCGGTCTTCTCGCATCCCTTGCCCAGGATGCGGAGTTGCGCGAGCCGGTTGCCCGGGCCTATCGCGAACGCCTCGCCGAGGTCGAGCAGACGTCACGCAAGCCACGCGGCGCATTGCTCGCCTTTCTCGCCCTTGAGGGATTGATGTCCCTGGAATGGCTTGGACTGCACACCTGGGCGCGCGATGAGCGCGCCCGTTTGATTTCGGAGATCGGCTGGCTGGTGGATCAAGACCCTGCGCCTGCCTCTCCCCCCGAAAGGTCGACGACATGTACCGGAAACTGACCGCCGTTTTCTTCAGCGCGGCTTTGCTCGCAGGCTGCAATGATGCCTCCGACAAGAGCGCTTCGAATGCCGCCAGGGCGATGCCGCCGACCGCGGTGAGTTTTGTCGAAGTCGCTGCGGAGACGCTACCGATCACCAACGAACTTCCGGGACGCATTGCGCCGACGGGGATAGCCGAGGTGCGCCCGCGGGTTTCCGGCATCCTGGTCGAACGTGTCTTCGAGCAAGGCACTGTGGTGAAGGAGGGAGACGTTCTTTATCGCATCGATCCCCGGACATTCCGTGTCCAGGTGGCGAGCGCAAAGGCCACTTTGCAACGCGCCAAGGCGACGCAGCTTCAGGCTCGCCAGCAGGCGGACCGGCAGAAGGAGCTGCGCAATCGCAAGGTGACCAGTGCACAGGCCTTCGAAAATGCGACCGCGCAACTCGCCCAGGCCGATGCTGACGTGGCGTTGGCCCATGCCGGTCTCGACGCGGCCGAACTGAACCTGCAGTTCTCCGAGGTGCGCGCGCCGATTTCGGGGCGCATCGGCCGGGCAATGCTCACCGAAGGAGCACTGGTCGACCCCTCCGGCGAGGTTCTTGCGACAATCCAGCAGCTGGATCCGGTCTATGCGGACTTCACCCAGTCGGCCAACCAGTTGCTGCGCCTGCGCCGCTCGCTTGATGTCGGCGCACTGAACGGACCGGGAGCCGGCCAGGCGAAGGTTCGTCTGTTGCTCGACGACGGCCAGGAATATGCGCATTCCGGCCTCCTGCTCTTCTCCGAGGCAACCGTCGACACGACCACCGGGCAAATCACCTTGCGCGGTCAGTTTTCCAACCCTGACGGCGACCTGTTGCCGGGAATGTATGTCCGCGTCCTGATTGACCAGGGCGAGGAGAAAAACGCGATCGCCGTGCCGCAACAGGCTGTGCAGCGCAATGCCGGCGGGCAGGCGCAGGTCTACATGGTCGGCGCCGAGGACAAAGCCGAACTGCGCTCGGTCGAGACCGGCCGCGTCCTCGGATCCCGCTGGGTGATCACCAAAGGGCTCGCGCCCGGCGACAAGGTGATTGTCGAAGGTTTCCAGAAACTGCGCCCCGGTGCGCCCTTGGCCACGACGCCGTGGGCCGAGGCGTCCAAGACGGCGGATCTTGCCGCCAAGTGAACCCCGGAAGGGATCCGGTCACCTCTTCCGGGCCGGTTCCTTTTCACCATGACACGACGGATCGGACGACGGCGCCCTCGCGCCTCCCGGTCCAGCAGGATGTGATCGCATGCCGTCCTTTTTCATTGACCGGCCGGTCTTTGCCTGGGTTATCGCCATTTTCATCACGCTCGCCGGTGTGATCGCGATTCCCTTCATGCCGGTTTCCCAATACCCGACCGTTGCCCCGCCACAGATCTCGATCCAGACCAACTATCCAGGCGTTTCCCCCGAGGACGCCTATCTGAGCGTCACCCGGCCGATCGAAGAGGAACTCAACGGCGTCGAAGGGCTGATCTATTTTGAATCCACGTCGGAGAGCTCGGGACGGATCTCGATCACCGCGACATTTTCCCCCGGCACGGAAATCTCGCAAGCAGCCGTCGACGTTCAAAACAGCATCCGCCGCGTCGAGCCGCGCCTGCCGCGAACCGTTACGCAGCAAGGCATCCGCATCGAGCAGGCCGGCGCCGGCTTTCTCATGGTCGTATCAGTCACGTCCACCGACGGCACGCTCGATGTGGTCGACCTCGGCGACTACCTGAGCCGCAACGTCGTCGGCGAAGTCCGCCGCGTGAACGGCGTCGGCAGCGCCCAGCTCTTCGCCACTCAGCGCTCAATGCGGATCTGGATGGATCCGGACAAGATGCTCGGCCTCAATCTGACGGCAAGCGACGTTATCGCGGCGATCCAGACGCAAAACGCTCAGGTGGCCGCCGGACGCATCGGCGCCCAACCCAATCCGGTGACACAGCAGATCTCGGCGACCGTGCTGGTCAAGGGGCAGCTCACCTCGGCCGAGGAGTTCGGCGCCATCGTGCTGCGCGCCAATCCGGACGGATCGACCGTGCGACTGTCCGATGTCGCGCGGGTCGAAATCGGCGGCGAGAGCTACAATTTTTCTACCCGCCTGAACGGCCAGCCGAGTGCCGCCATCGGTGTCCAGCTGTCGTCCACAGGCAATGCCCTGGCGACATCGGAATCCGTCCGCGCGAAAATGGAGGAACTCGCCCAGTTCTTCCCGCCCGGCATCGCCTATGAGATCCCCTATGACACATCCCCCTTCGTCGAGGCGTCGATTGAAAAGGTGATCTACACGCTGTTTGAGGCGGTTGGTCTCGTCTTCGTGGTGATGTTCCTGTTTCTGCAAAGCTTTCGCTACACTGTCATTCCGACGCTGGTGGTGCCTGTCGCCTTGCTCGGCACCTGTGCAGTGATGCTCGCCGCCGGATTCTCGATCAATGTGCTGACCATGTTCGCCATGGTGCTCGCCATCGGCATCCTGGTGGACGACGCCATCGTCGTGGTGGAGAACGTCGAGCGCATCATGGCCGAGGAAGGCCTGTCGCCCCGCGCGGCCACACGCAAGGCAATGAAGCAGATCTCCGGCGCCATCATCGGCATCACCCTGGTGCTGACAGCCGTCTTCGTGCCGATGGCCTTCTTCCCCGGCGCGGTCGGCATCATCTACCAGCAGTTCAGCCTGACGATGGTCGTATCGATCCTGTTTTCCGGCTTTCTGGCGTTGTCCTTCACACCGGCGCTTTGTGCCAGCATGCTGAAGCCTGTCCCGGAAGGGCATCACGAGAAAAGAGGCTTCTTCGGCTGGTTCAATCGCGGCTTCGGCCGCACCACAAAGGGCTACAGTGCCACGGTGGGCTGGCTGTCGCGGCGCGCAGGGCGGATGATGATCATCTATCTGGCGCTGCTTGCCGGCCTCGGCTGGGCCTATACCCGGTTGCCATCGTCCTTCCTGCCGAACGAGGACCAGGGCTATCTGCTGGTCAACATTCAGGCGCCGCCCGAGGCGAGCGCCAACCGGACGCTGGAGGTGATCAAGCAGGTCGAGGAGATCTTCGGCAAGGAAAGCGCCGTGTCGCGCATCGTCGGCATTCTCGGCTTCAGTTTCTCCGGCACGGGCCAGAATGCCGGCCTTGCCTTTGTGACCCTCAAGGACTGGTCGGAACGCGGCCCGGATGAATCCGCCAGCGCGATCGCCGCGCGCGGCAACGGTCAGCTTTTCGGACTGAAGGACGCAATTTCCTTCGCCCTGTCGCCGCCGGCGATCCAGGGCCTCGGCACCTCGAACGGCTTCTCCTTCCGCCTGCAGGACCGCGGCGGTCGCGGCACGGACGCACTCGCTGTCGCCCGCGAGCAGTTGATGGCAGCAGCCCGCGAGAACCCCGTTCTGACCGGCCTTCGCATCGATGGCCTGCCCGATGCCGCGCAGGTGGATCTCGAGGTCAACCGCGAAAAGGCGAATGCCTTCGGCGTCGCCTTCGCCGACATTAACGCCACCATCTCGGCGCATCTCGGCTCGAGCTACGTCAACGACTTTCCCAATTCCGGACGCATGCAACGGGTCACCGTGCAGGCCGACCAGGACGCCCGCATGCAAACGGACGACCTGCTGAAACTGACCGTGCGCAACACCAATGGAGGCATGGTGCCCCTGTCGGCTTTCGCGACGGTAAACTGGGTAAAGGGACCGTCGCAGATCGTCGGATACAACGGCTATCCCTCGATCCGCATTTCGGGCCAGGCCGCGCCCGGCTACTCCTCCGGCGATGCGATCGCGGAGATGGAGCGCATCGCGGCCTCGCTGCCTGCCGGCTTCGGCTACGAATGGACCGGCCAGTCGCTCCAGGAGATCCAGTCGGGCTCCCAGGCGCCTTTCCTGATCGGCCTCAGCATTCTGTTCGTGTTCCTGCTGCTGGCGGCGCTCTATGAAAGCTGGTCGATCCCGGTTGCCGTCATGATGGTCGTACCACTCGGAGTCATCGGTTCGGTGACCGCCGTAACGCTGCGCGGCATGCCGAACGACGTCTATTTCACCGTCGGCCTGATCGCCATCGTGGGGCTTTCGGCGAAGAACGCGATCCTCATCATCGAGTTCGCCAAGGATCTGATGGCGGAGGGCCGGACAATGTATGAAGCCACCGTCGAAGCAGCGCATCTACGCTTCCGCCCGATCCTGATGACATCGCTTGCCTTCACGCTCGGAGTGACCCCGCTGGCGATCGCCAACGGTGCCAGCGCGGGAAGCCAGAACGCCATCGGAACCGGCGTGATGGGTGGCATGATTTCCGGGACGGTGCTCGCGATCTTCTTCGTGCCGGCATTCTACGTCTTCGTCATGCGCGTCTTCGCCCGCGTTCCGCTCGACGAAAAACCTCGCAACGCCGAGACTGACGCCACCAAAGGCGTCGCTCCGGCCGGGACGCCGGCCGAATAGACGCCACCGGGCGACCTCGACAACGAAAGACGGATCAAGACGGCCGTTGGGACCCATCCCGGCGGCCGCTTCCACGTAGGGATGTTTCCAGCTCTCAGTTGGCGAGATCGCGTGACGTCGCCTCGGCCTGAAAGGCACGCTCTCGCTCAGGCCATCGCGTCTTGATCCAGGCGAGCCCGTTGCGCAGTTCCTCATCGGCGTAGACCTCGGAGAAACCCTGCATGTCGCTCTCGTATCCGTCTCCAACACCGGCCGCCGTTCCCCGCCACATGATCTCGAAAAGCAGCCGGTCCGGATGAGGCCATATATGCCCGGCCCCTGAGCCGTCGGAAGGCCGTGAACAACGGACCACTGAGATCAGAGCTTCAAACGCCGCAGCCTCAATGCGTTGCCGATCACCGATACGGAGGAGAGCGACATGGCCGCCGCCGCGACCATTGGCGACAACAGCAGGCCGAACACCGGATAGAGCGCACCAGCCGCGATCGGGACACCGACCGCATTGTAGAAAAAGGCGAAGAACAGGTTCTGCTTGATGTTCCGGAGGGTCGCCTTCGCCAGAATGCGAGCCCGCACGATGCCGGACAGGTCGCCGGCGAGAAGCGTCAAGCCCGCACTGTCAACCGCGACATCGGCGCCGGTGCCCATGGCGATACCGACATCCGCCGCCGCGAGCGCCGGCGCATCGTTCACGCCATCGCCGGCCATGGCGATGCGTGCGCCTTGATCGCGCAACTCGTCCACCAGGATCTTCTTGTCTTCAGGCAACACGCCGGCGCGCACCTCGTCGATGCCGAGCTTCGCCGCAACGGCGTCTGCCGTGCGCTGGTTGTCGCCGGTCGCCATGATGACGCGCAGGCCCTGCCTGTGCAGTTCGCGGATCGCCGCCTCCGTCGTCTCCTTGATCGGATCGGCGACCGCAACCAGTCCGGCAAGCCGCCCGTCGAGGGCGACATACATCGCCGTCTTTCCTTCCGACCGCAAGGCATCGGCGGTGTCGTCGGCATCCGTCGTTTCAATTCCAAGCGATTGCATCAGGCCGAGATTGCCAAGCGCGATCGAGCGGTCCTCGACCCGCCCCGTCACCCCCTTGCCGGTCACGGCCTCGAACTCCAAGACCTTGGCCATGGTCAGTCCCCGCTCTTCCGCCCCCCCGATGATCGCATCGGCCAAAGGATGCTCCGAGCCCCGCTCGAGCGCGGCGGCGCTTGCAAGCACATCGTCTTCGGCCCCCGCCTTCAAAGCGATCACCTCGGTCAGCCTCGGCTTGCCCTCGGTCAGTGTTCCGGTCTTGTCGACGACAAGCGTATCGACGCGCGCCATACGTTCAAGCGCCTCCGCATCCTTGATCAGAACGCCGGCCTGAGCACCTCGGCCAGCGGCTGTCGTAATCGAGATCGGTGTCGCCAGTCCAAGCGCACAGGGACAGGCGATGATCAGGACAGAAACAGCCGCCGCGATGGCAAAGACGAAGGCCGGGCTCGGTCCCATCACAAGCCAGGCAACGAAGGCGAGAATGGCGACGCCGACAACCGTCGGCACGAAGATTTCGGAAACGCGATCGGCAAGGCCCTGGATTGGCGCCTTGGACCGGCGAGCTCCCGCCACCATATCGACGATCTGCGCCAGCACGGTTTCAGCACCGACATCTGTCGCGCGGATCGCCAGCGTACCGTTCTTGTTGATCGTCCCGCCGGTCACCCGGTCTCCGACCGTCTTTTCGATCGGAACCGGCTCGCCCGTGATCATGCTCTCGTCGACAGACGAGCGCCCCTCCACCACCTCACCATCGACCGGGACACTGTCGCCGGGACGCACGCGCAAGAGATCGCCCGCGACGATGTTTTCCAAAGGAGCATCATATTCGGATCCGTCTGGCAAAATGCGTCGCGCCGTCTTGGGCGCCAGATTCATCAGCGACTTGATCGCATCGCCTGTGCGCTCGCGGGCCCTCAGTTCGAGAACCTGGCCGACAAAAATCAGCGTCACGATCACCACGGCAGCCTCGAAATAGGTTCCGACCATGCCGCCGATCCCCCGATACTGATCCGGAAAGACCCCCGGCAGAAATGTCGCGACAAGCGAATAGAGATAGGCGGCGCCAACGCCGAGCGAAATCAGCGTCCACATGTTGGGCGCGCGATTGACAACAGAGCTCACCCCGCGCTGGAAGAACGGCAAGGCCGCCCACAACACGATGGGCGTGGCGAGCAGGAACTCGAGATAAACCGCGAACTGATGGCCAATCCAGTCGCGCACCGGGATACCAACCGCCTCGCCCATGGTGAGGATCACCAGCGGCACCGCCGCGACGGCGCTGATCCAAAGACGACGGGTGAAGTCCGTCAGTTCCTCGCTCGGCTCGTCCGACGGCACCATCGGCTCCAGCGCCATGCCGCAGATCGGGCAGGCGCCGGGCTCGTCGCTGACGAACTCGGGGTGCATCGGGCAGGTCCATTGCGCGCCCGGCGCTGCCGCCTTCTCTACCTTCGCGGCATTGCCGGAGGCATAGAAATACGGGTCCGCGTCGAATTTCGTCCGGCAGCCCTCAGAGCAGAAATAATAGGTCTCGCCGCCATAGTCTCGCGACCAGGCCTCAGGCCCCGGGGTGACGGACATCCCGCAAACCGGATCCTTCACACCGGCTTCATCCGAGTTGGTACGGGTTTGCGTGTGGCCGCAACTTTCATCGGTGTGATCGTGGTGATGGCGGTGCGCATCCTGCGTCATTTCAGACTCCAATCTGACTTGACGGCCAATCTGCTCCCTCCAGTCACGGGAAGGTCAAGGCCTGCCCTGTTCTCTATTCCGATATGCCGGCGCGCAAAGCGGCCGGTCACGGGCGGTGGTGATCATGCTGTTTGGCCGGCGGATTGCGTCGCAAAAACACGCCCTCGAATAGAAAAACCGAGACCATGCCCAAGACCGCAATCACCACGATTGTCGGATCCGTCCGCCATTTCATGGCGGCGAAAGCGGAAAGCACGATCGCATCGAAGGCGATTGCGATCAGCAGGATCCACCCGCGAGCCTCGATTTCATGGCGCAGATTCCGGAAAACACCCCAATGAATAAGGACATCCATCACGAGATAGAAGAACACGCCGAGTGACGCAATCCGGTTGAGGTCGAAGAAGATCGTGAGCACCGCGGCCACAACCACCGTATAGACCAGCGTGTGATCCTGAATTTTGCCGGGCATCTTGAAATGACGGTGCGGGATGAGCTGCATGTCGGTGAGCATCGCCAGCATGCGCGACACCGCAAAGACGCTGGCGATCAGACCCGAAGCCGTCGCAACGATCGCAAGCGCGACGGTGAGGTAGAAGCCGATCTGACCCAGCGACGGCTCGGCAGCCTCGGCCAGCGCATAGTCCTTTGCATCGATGATGCGGTCCAGCGGCAAGCTCGAACCGACAGCAAAGGCCACAAGCAGGTAGACGACAACGCAGATCAGGATCGAGAAGATAATCGCGCGCCCGACATTGCGATGCGGCTCGGTGATCTCGGCACCACTGTTGGTGATCGTCGTAAACCCCTTGAATGCGAGGATCGCCAACGCGACAGAGGCGAGAACTCCGCCAGGTTCGCTTTCGCCGCTCGTGGCCTCGAAGCTGAACCCGCCGACCCAGAGAGCGGACACACCGAACACAGCGATACCGCCCACTTTCAAAACCGCCATCAGGATCGAGAACAGTCCGACTGAGCGGTTGCCGGACACGTTCACCAACCAGGCGAACACGATCAATCCTACGCCAAGCAAAGGCACCGGCCAGCCGCCGGGTTCCACTCCGAACCCGCGCAGTGTATAGGATGCGAATGTCCGTGCGACGAGGCTTTCGTTGATGACCATCGACAGCGCCATCAACAGCGACGCCCCTGCCGCGACAGTGGTCGGCCCATAGGCCTTGGCGAGGATCATCGCGATGCCGCCGGCCGAGGGATAGGCATTGGACATCTTGATGTAGGTGTAGGCGCTGAAGGCCGTGACGATCGCGCCGGCCACGAACGAGAGCGGAAACAGCGGCCCAGCCAGTTCCGCCATCTGTCCGGTAAGGGCGAGAATGCCCGCCCCGATCATGACACCGGTCCCCATGGCAACAGCGCCTGGAAGGGTAATGCTGTCTTTTGTATAGTCCGACATGCTCTTCGCTCCTGGAAGACAATGGTTCCGGCTTCATCGGAGACCTCGAAGATGCGCCGCATTATCCGGAGGCTGGCATCCTCCAGCCACCGGAAGGTCAAGTCAGATCACGTGGATCAGAGCAAGAAAGACCGCAGCGGCATCCAGATCCCCATCGCCATCATCATGAGGTTTTCCGTCAGGGAAACAAAACCGAGCGGCACGGACGTGGCGCCGCCGACGCAGGCGCATTTGAGCTTGCGTCGGTCGATGTAGACGGCCTTGAAGACGCTGATTGCGCCGATCGTGCCGATGAACAGGGCGATCGGTGCCGAGATCCAGACGAGTACGCCGGCGGTCATCAGGATGCCGGCGAGCGCCTCCCCAAAGGGATAGACACTGCCATAGGGCACCCAACGACGGGCCAGCAGGTCGTAGTTCAGGAACATGGTCGAAAAGCTCTCGACATCCTGCAGTTTCTGAACAGCCAGGATCGTCATCGACAGCGAGATGAACCACTCGACCGCCCGCACGCTGAGGACGGTTCCATACTGGTGAAACGACAGGCCCAGCGCGAGCAGGGCCGCGACGGAGAAAATCGCGATGACCGGTTTGTAGCTGGTATCGCTTTGCTCCTCGAAGGGCGGATCAACGCCGAGGTGCACTCGCAGCTCCTCATAGCCACCGATCCGCTTGCCACCGATAAAGACCTGCGGTGTCGTCTCCACCGCATGCTCCTCCATGAAGGCTTCAGTCTCTTCGCGGGTCGTCAGCGGGTGGTCTTCCACCGAGAAGCCCTGACGTTCCAAAAGATCCTTGGTCTTCAACCCGAAAGGGCAAAGGTGGTCCGGCATGACCATCCTGTAGAGCCGCGCAATGTCAGGTTTGCTTTTCGTCATTGCCATCTCCTATTGCTTTGCACAGGCATATTGGCCCCGGAACCCAGCCCGGTACTCGGGGCCCGCAGTCACGATCAGATCGAAAAGACCTTCGTCTCCTGTCGGAAGGAGATTGGCGGAAAGGGGACCCGCTTCGAAGCCGGCGCCGTTCGTGTCCGCCTCTTGCGCTCCAAGGCGCACAAGGTCCCCGCTGATCTTGACGAGCGCAACCGGCCCGCGCGCGGTCTCCCCGACGACCAGAACGGGCGGACTATCCTGCGTTTAGGTAAAATGACAGGGGCTCCCGGCACCGGAAAAAACCGTTGCGATCTCTTCATCGGACAGGAATTCAGGATCGACCTTCGACACGGTTTCGCTGGAAAGCGCGTCCTCGGCAGTGACGAGCATGGCCGGTTGGCTTGTCGTTGCGGACGATCGCAGCCCGTTGGCATCGATGTCCGCGATCAGATACCGCATTTCGGCGATCTCCTTGTCCTGGGCATAGATGATGTCGTCGGCCAGGGTTCGCACCCGCGTATCGGAGATGTTGGCGCGACTTGAGGTCATGATCGCGATGGAATGATGCGGGATCATCGCGCTCATGAAACTGCGATCCCCGACGGTCACCTGGCTGCGCACCAGCCAGAGCGCGGCGGCAAAAACGATAATGGAACCAGCGAAGATGGCGACGTTCAAGGAGCGGTTCGTATACATCGAAAGCATGTAGGCGAGCATGATGGCCGCCATCGTCGCGCCCATGACGATGGCCATATAGGCGCGCGTCTCTGACCAGAACGCGTGATCGACGAGATAGGTATTCAGGTACATCAGCCCGAACATCACCACCGTCGACGTGGCAATCATCGCAAAGAATCGACCATAGTTCATCCTTGCCTCCATTTGTTGCCCTTTGGATCGCAAAGAACTTTCAGCGTCGAAAGTTCCCCCGGCGCAAGGGCTGATGCGCGCCGCGCCTGGCCGGCGGCGCCAGACCGGGTCCCTGCCACGAGAACGCTTCCAGCAACTGGAGGGTCAACACCACCCAATGCGCCCACCGTCCATGCGTTGAAATTGAGCTGTCAGGAAAATCTGGGACGAGTGTGCCGCAAGCGGAGCCGACCGCAGCCAGCGGTCTGAACCAAACACCTAACCGAGAGTACTTGATGCCTTGCTCTCATACCCGAAAATCGCTGCGTTCGTGGTCGGAGTTTCGCGATGTAACTTCCCGGCCGGGAGACGAAACGAAGACTTAAAAGGCGTCGAAGTTTTCAGGGATCAGAGCAGGCCACGCGGAATTTGGCCGTTTGGTGCTCCTGGTCCAGCCCTTGAACTGTCCCAGCTTCACGCTCTTTTGCGTCGTTCATCCGACGATCCGTATCCAGATCGGAAGATGAATTTCAGCTTCAATGAAAAATTTCATCTAAAATAAATGTTCAAGGCAAATCACAGCGTAGAATTATTTTTCGCGAAAGTCTTTAGTCCAGCATACTTTGCACCACATCCACAGATATAGCCGTCTCAGACTTGTAGGTCTCGGACACGAAGTGAGTCGTGTAGCGAACGACACTGCCGACATCATCAAAAATCCGGTCGCAAACTTCTTGATACTCAGCCATGTCTCTGAAATGGCCGAAGAGCACCGCATCGACCTCACCGGTCACTCCCCAGGCGCAAGATATGGATGGCTCCGCACGTATGCATGAGGCCAGTTTTTCCCGATCCGCGCGGGTGTTCTCTTTCGTTGTCGCCGTAATCACAGCCATGACCGGTCGCCCGAGCCGCGCCGCATCGGCAACATAGACATTTGCTGTCAGAACGCCCGATTCCTGAAGAACGCGGACACGCCGAAGACAGGTCGACGAAGTGGAATTGACCGTTTCGGCCAGCTCGGCGTGTGTCAGATCGCCTCGCCGCTGAAGAGCCTCCACGATCCGGATATCAAGTGCGTCCATGTCGGTTGCAATATTTCTCCATAATACCTCAGATTTCAACCGTATCCTGCGCGACTTTTCCATAGAGTATTCAGAAATTGGGGAAATTTCATATATGTCGCGCTTTCAGATCGGCCTGTTCTGCTGTCTGTCTTTCGTTTCGCTCGAAGCGTTCCAGGCGGTTTATCTCGGCTCCGTATTCCAGAATGTGGATTCCTTCCTGGTGGGAATGTGGGTGTTTGGCATCTCTGTCGCCGGGTGCACCCTTGCAACGGCGATACGAAGACCGATCGAGCTGATTGCGTCCGTGCGAGCGTGGAGAATTGTTCTTGTCCTGAACCTGTATGCGGCCTTGACGTGGACGACCTATTTCTTCGCGGTGCAGCTTATCGAGCCGGCAGTGGTCTTTACCGTCTTTTCCGGCATGGTGCCTCTCGGCACAGTCATCGGTGCTTGGACAGGCTTGCCCGAAGCCGCCGGTCCGAAGCGACGGCTCACGCGTTACGGCAACCTGCTGATCTTGATTTCCATCCTTTTTCTGGCGGCAATCACGACGTTCGGTCTTTCCGGTTTCGTTCGTGGCGGTGCTTTGACGGCCTTGCTAGGTGTCGGCCTTTCCGCCCTGTCGGGGGCATGCACCGCCTTCGTGATCCTGTATTCGGTTCGCCTCAACCGGAATGGTGTGGGTCCGCTCGCACAGTTCGGTCTTCGTTTCATCCTTTACACCTTGCTGGCGAGCGCGGCCTTTCTTTGGGGATTGGACGACAAAGGGACTGCCAGCGCACCGGTGGACCTGGCCGTGATCGTTATGATCGGCCTGCTCGTCATCGCCTTTCCGCTTTACCTGGTCCAGAAAGCCGTGCCGCTCGTTCCGGCATCGACCATTACGGCCATGACCGCACTGGGGCCGGTCATGGTCTTCGGAATGCAGCTCTTCGACGGACGTGTCGATTATTCGGCTGCGACCCTCGCCGGTTTGATGATCTACATTGCCGGTGCGTTTCTGGCGGTTTACAGCGCGACGGTCCAATCTGCCGCCCGCCTCGACCCTTCGGGATACGAAGGCAGAATCCGTGACGCGCCGGTTGCGGCGCATTCGCAAACAGCTGAGGAAAATGCGGATGGCCCGTGACAGACAGGCCATGCCTGGCGGCCGATGAGGATCTGATCATGCGAACGGGCGGTCTTCCCGTTCGGCATGAATCACGACACCGCCAACCATTCCATTGCGAATTGTCTCGAGGGTTCCTGCATAAAGCCCGCGGGCATGGTCGTACCAGCCCGGTCCACACACGTCTTCGATCTGAGAACGCTTTTCATCGATCTGCACCACAAGGTCGGCGTACCAGCGTTCGTATTCTTCATCGATCCGCCGGGCACTGCGAATGCTCCAGCCACCATCTGAATACAGGCGGTCAATATCGGACCAGACGAAAGGCGTCCCCAGAAAGGAGATGTCGTTTTCCATCACCGGGGAACGCCAGTATCCCCCCAGGTCAACATAGTCGAAGACGACAATCTGACCCGAAGACGCCGCGAGTTTTGCAAGCGCTGCCAGCCCCGCGCGCTGATCCGGCAGCGCATGGAAAACATTGAAAAGGACAATCAGATCGAAACTGCCGTTCAGGCAATTGACCGCCTCCTCAACACTGCAGGCATGAAATGAAATGTGAGGAAACCTGCGGGTCGCTTCCTCGATCGAACTGGCCTCGATATCGAAGCCGACGACGTCGCCCCAACCATGCGCCTTCAGATATGCGCCGGTCCCCCCACGTCCGCATCCGGCATCGAGTATTCGGCGTTTTGGATCCTTGGGAATATCGGCCATCCCGACCTCGATGCCCGCGACGCCGCCCGCATGCGCATAATCGCCGTCCCGCACCAGGGCGAGCAAGCGTTTGCCTTCATATGAGTTCATAACAAGCTTCGGCGTCATGTGTTCTTCCCTGACTTGAGCGGACATGGGTTCGGTTTCGGCTAGGACGGATCGTCCGGACCAAGCAGATCGATGAGTATGGCGTTGAGGAATGCGGTGAATGCCGGATTGCGGCCCGGCAGTGCAACGCAATGGCCCCAGTCCGACGCGTAGGGCTTGAGGGTGGCTTTGCGCATGCCGGCAACCGCTTGCACACTGTCTGCAACCGCGAAAAACAGGTCGGTCGTACAAGGCACGATCACGGCGCGCGCCATGATCGAGGCGAGAGCCTTGTCGAGGTCGCCCCGGAACTCCGGGGTGTCTGCAATGTCGAAGACGCGCCAGGTCCTGAGCATCGACGCCAGGTCGCCCGGGTGCCAGGCTAGATGATCCTGTTCCCAGTCATCCAGCAGGTGCCGGGGAGATGAATAGCCAAGCGACGTGTAGGTTTTTCGAGTAAAGAACTCGCGGGAAAAAGCCCAGCCGGCATAAACCCGGCCGAACGCCCCAAGGTCTGCGCCTTCCAGGACATCCGTCCTTCCGTCATCGCGCCACACCGGCCCGAGGATGGCGCCCAGGCCGTCGATCTGCACCTTCGTATAAGCGGACGTCCTCGCGGTGCCGCAGATCGGCAGGATCGCGTCGACCAAGTCGGGAAACTGCACCGCCCACTGGAAGGCCTGGCAAGCTGCCATCGACCATCCCATAACGAGGCGCAGCCGAGTTATTCCGAACTCCGACCTGAGCAGCTCCGCTTGGCACTCCACATTGTCCTGCAGGGAAACGACAGGAAACCCGTCTCCAGAGGCAGATGGCGGGACGTTGCTTGGCGAGGTCGACAGCGAATTGCCGAACATGTTGATCGACACGATAAAGTATCGGTCGGGATCGAGTGCCGGCATGCTTTCGATGTAACCGGCGCTGCGCCGATGGCACCCGGTGAAGAAAGTCGGAATGAGTATGACATTATCCCGGTTGCCGTTGAGGCGTCCCCAGGTCTCATAGACGAGCTGGGCATCCGTCAGCAGGTGCCCTGACGCGAGCCGGATATCACCGAGCCTGTAAATCCTGCCCTCAGACATCGCTGATCCCGTCTGCACAAGGCACTCCCCTCACGAAAACTGCAGCATCCGCATGAAACATGCGGTTCGCCGTGGCCGCAGATCGACTTCCGGGCACTCCCACCGACGCGTGCGTCAGGATGCGGCAACGAAGTTTTCGCTTTGGCCGGCACATGCGGTGTTCCGATTTGAAAAGATGCTGACCCGGCAGACATCGAAGGAGTGCCGCCAGGGAGATTTCCGCGGCTTTCACAGTTCAATGTGTCTTGGCCGGGAAACATCCGCTGTTGCGGCCGCCCCGACTGCTTCGGATCCCCGGAAACAGCATTTGACCGCATTGTGGGCATCCCACTGTGCGCGGCCGTACCCCCCGGGCGATGGCACGTAATGGTTGTAGTATGAGGACCCCTCCACTGAAGGACCGAAAATCCAAAGGTGAGGGTCGACCGAACCATCGGGCCGGATAACCCGACCTCCCGGCGTGACGGCGGGCCCGTCATGCCTATCGGCGGACTCCGAAACCCGTATCAGGCCGCCTGCCTGCATGCTGGCGAACAATCCGCTGTCGCGACGCGAAACACCGCTGGCCGGGACATGGCCGGCAAAAACATGAGCGGGTCGCACCCGGAGAGCGTCGCGTCCGGCTACTTTCGGATCCGCGATTTGGATCGTTGCGATCCCCGCGTCGATCAGGCAGGCCAATTCCTCGATCCGTTCGACCTGTGGACCGGCGACAAGCCGATTGATCATGGGTGCCTTTTCATCGAAGAATCGCCGATGGGACGACGCGCTAAGCAGGCCGCGATCGATGACGCGACGGATCGTCTCGCGAAGGTCTCGCCAGACTTCCAGGGCCGCTTTGCACGGATCTCGGGAAAGACCTCTGCGGCACGCACGGATATCAGCGCGCAGGAATTCGCGGAACCACTGTTGATGACCGCTAACGAGGTACTCCGGTGGCGCTGATAGCAGCAGCTCCGCACTCGGATCGAAAGCGTCCCCGCCATTCCGTCGATTGCAAGATGATCCCCCCGAGCATCCCGCTTCCAAGTCTCGGCAAACGCGAGCGCAACCTTGGGATCCGCCTCCCGTGTCGCACGATATGCGGAAAACATCTCGGCATGAATGAGCGGTTCCACATGTGCATCGAAGTCGACCCGACCTGCACCGTAGCGCTGTTCAAGCGCATCGAGCGCCTTTTCATTGAAGATCAGGCCGGGCCGGGCATGCCTGTCCCCACGAAGCATCGGCCGGCCACGATACGGAAGACCGCTGCGTGTAATGAATTCCAGCCGCCCTTCATTTCCGGAGGCAATGTAGTTTATCGTCCCGTCCCGACGATTTTCGAACTGTCCGCCCCAGAGATCGATGACACCGGCCATCAGGTCCATTGCGGAAAGACCGACCCCCAGGATCTGCACCTCTTCTTTCTCGCGCACCCGCTGCAGAGCTCGCGATACCGGATATGCAGGAATGACGGCATCGGGCGGTTCGATGCAGTCGCCGGCGTGATCGATACCGTGGCCGGTCGTGATGAACGTATGATCGACGGACACCGCCGCACCGCCTTCGCTAACCAGTTCGGTTACCTTTTCGCCCGGAGGCCGGCGCAAGCCTATGATCTTCGTCCGGTGGATCGCGATGTTCATTGAGGGCGGGGCCCGCCGCAATACCTCATCCGTGAACCAGGCGAGGTAATCTCCCAGAATACGACGAGGAAGGAAATCCGCCGCCTCAACAGGCCTTGGCGGTGTCCCGCCCGGCGCATGATCTTCGGCAATGCATGTGCCGTTCCGTTTGCACCAGTCGAACAGGGATGCCCCATGCCACGGGACACCGTCCTCCGCCCCGATGTCGCCGGGAAACATGGTCACCTGGCCGGCCACGGTATTGAGTTTGAGATAGCCCGGTTGAGCCGGCGAGTGGATCCCGACCCCGGGCTCGTTGCGATCGTACACGAAGACCTTGACCGAACGTTGCCGGTGCTTGCGGGCGAAGGCAACCATTCGCTCCAGAACGATCAGACCCCGAGGGCCAAATCCGACAATTCCGACGCGCAACTCCGACGGATTGACCGACACTTTCATCGTGCCCCTCCCCAGCGGGCGGTCTCACCGATGAAGTCGCTGACCGTTATCACTCCCTCAGCCTGTCGCGCAAAGCCGAGCACCTCGCGAGCCACCGCCAGATCGAGAATACCCAAACCGAAGGGCGAGAATATTCTCGCTTTGCCTTCGGGTGGACTGATCCGGCCGTCGATTACATCCGCGATTGTGCCCGCTATGAAACGACGGTGCCCCACTTCACGGGCGGCGAGATCCGGCGAGGTGCCGGCCTTCAGGCATTGTTCGACATCGTCGACGATGTTCCAGCCGGCCAGGATGAGATCCGGTGCCAAGTCTCTGAGCGAGATGTTGAGGACAACCTGATCCGGTCGCAAAAGGTCGACCTGGTCGATGTAGGGACTCGTTGCAGACGTGGCGAGAACCACCAAATCGCAACTGAAACAGCTGGAGTAATCATCAGCCGGCGTTGCGGACTTGCTGAGTTCTGTCTGAGCATGGTGAACCAAGGCTTCGCAGCTATCCCGATTGATGTCAAAGACGACAATCTCTTCGACAGACCCGATACGCTGGCACAGAAGATTAAGAATCGTTCTGGCGATGACCCCGCCACCCACCACGCCGATCCGGCGGTATTTTCTGCCTCTCGGCTGCAGCACCTGCGCCCCGAGAACGGCGGAAGCCGCCGTCCGCTGGGCGCTGATCCCGGCCGCCTCCAGGAAGGCCAGAGGCAAGCCGGTTCGCGCGTCATTGAGAACCATCACGGCTGAAGCCCGAGGGACGTTCTGCTCGATATTGTCGGGATAACTCGCGATCCACTTGATTCCGCTGATGGGGGCATCGTCGCGCAGCGCTGCGGGCAAGGCGATAATCCGATTGCGCTCTTCGTTAGGAAAGCGCAGAAACTGGCTGCTTGGATTAACGGTTCCACCGTTTGCGTGCAGGCGGTAGGTTTCCGCGACAATGTCGACCACACGATCGCCCAGCGCGTTCAGCGCACGGACAACCACCGCGCCGGGAATAATGTGAACTTCAGTCATGGCAAACCTCTGAAATTTTTTTCGGTCCGAATTGCCGAACCACGACTTGTCCCGCGTCAGGCGGACCAAGCGAGGGAATGAGCGCATCGCTGCCGAAGCGATCCTGCACCCAGTCGTCGTCGTAGATGGTATCGAGATACGGCTCGCCCCCGTCCGGAGCGATCGCGACCACGACATCGTCCGGGGAAAAACTCGCCTGGAATGCGCGGATCGCCGCCAGCACGGACCCGGTGGACCCGCCGGCGAGGATGCCCTGGCGCCGCGCAAGATATCGGCAGTTCGCAATGGCGACGCTTTCGGGAACGAGTGCAATCGCATACAGACCGGCCGGGTCGAACAGCGGCGGCTGCCGGCTCGCCCCAAGCCCCGGAATATGGCGCGGTCCGGGAGGGGATCCCAATGTCACCGAGCCGACGCTGTCGACAGCGACGATCCTGGGCGCCGGTCTGCGTCGGCTCAGCCGCGCGACACAGCCCATCAGCGTGCCTGTCGTGCCAGCACCGATGAATACATAGTCGAGCTTGTCGAAAGACCGGTCGATCGATAGGCCGGTCGTGTCGCGATGAATGCGCGGATTGGCCTCGTTGGCATATTGATTGATCCAGTGATAGCGCGGATCGCGGTCGATCAACAAACGGATGTGGTCGATGCGCGAGCCCAGAAAGCCGCCGTTGGCGTCCGGCGTGGTGACTTCGACGATGGACGCGCCAAAGACCTTCATTCGCCGGATGTTCTGTCGGCTTGTGTTCGGGTCGACCACACATGTGAAGTCGTAGCCGCGTGCCGCGCAGATCATGCTGACTGCAACGCCGAGATTTCCCGAGGAAGATTCAATCAGCCGTTTTCCATTCGCGAGCACCCCTTTCGCTTCGCAGTCTTCAATCAAGCCCAGCGCGGTTTTGAACTTGATCGAACCGGCGGGGTTCAGACTTTCAAGCTTGAGGTAGGGCGCCGGCTGTTCGGGCCAGGGCAGGGCAAGAAAATTCTCGTCGCCCAGGAATGCCGTGAGCCGGTTGATCATGACCGGGCCTCCTGTGAAAACACCACGCCGGTTGACGCCGCGCCGAGGTTTTTCCAGACGAGTGTCGCTCTCTCGTTTTCCCCGCCTACAAACCGGGCCGGGCCAAAGACTGTCGGCACGCCGTCAAAACAGGGAGGAACGGATCGGGCGGATTGCGCCGCGCGGCGCAGAGCCAGATTGGCGACGAGCTGAACGGCGGCGATCACTTCGTGAAAGTATGTTCCAGGCTCTTCACCGAAGAGATTTCGATGATGCGCAGCAAACGGCCGGGCACCCTCCAGATCTCTTGAATCAGGAACCGCGAGGGCTTCGACGTCACCCATGGACGTCAGCTCGCGTGTTACCGACGGATCGGCGGCATCGTCGGAAAACAGCACTGGTTCGGCTTCTCCCCCTTGGCGAAAACCACGAAGCCAGTCCCGCGATGCTTCCAGCCGCCCGAGAAAAACCGTGGCCATCGGATGCTGAGCCGGGACGATATCGTCTGTCGACACGGCTGCGGTCGCCAGCAGACGTTCAACCTTCGACTTCAGAGCCAGGTAATGGGGCGACCCATCGGACAGCACACGGATCGTTTGAAATCCTCGCTCGCGAATTCTGTCGAGGATGGCCTGTGCAATCGCCCGGTCGTTGGGACAAAGGCGAAACACCCCCTCGGGCAGCGCGCCCAAGTCAATGGTCGCGGCAGGCAGGAACACCGGGATGCCGGCGGCGACATAGAGGTGGAGCGCGCCGACGACTGCATCCGATCCGAAGGGCCCGATCAGGGCATCGATGTCATGGCCGATCAACTGCCGCGCCGCCTGCTCCGCGCCGTTGGCGGTCGCGCCGTCGTCGACCCGGTCGAACGCCAGTCGCCCGGCGCCGGGCACCTTGTCCCGAGCAACGGCGAGTGCCCTTTCGAGCGTGCGGGCGTGCGCTGTTGCTTGAGGATCGAAAAGCGCGCTGATCCCGACCTTCATGCCGCCCCCTGCGTTGCGTCCAGCTCCACCGGCATCCGTCGGGCGAAGCGGTCGGGTTTCAGGGCACGGGCGAACCAGTCAGCCGTTGCGTCCATAGGTTTGTCGGTCAGCGCCTCATGGACGAGTTGAGCCACCACCAGTCCGGCTCCGGGCGCCAGCTTGTATCCGATGCCGGCAAACCCGGTCGCCACGAACACACGCCGCTGCCCCAGCCGACCAATGACCGGTCTGTCGTCGGCCGAATAAGCGTCATGGCCTTCAACGATATCGAAAGCGGTCGCCAGTCGCGGGGTCCCGGCAATTTCAGCAAATTTCGCACAGCCGTCGGCGAGAATCGCTTCGGCAGGCCATGTCAGGCCTTCGACCGTCTCCGCTTCCGATCGGCACCCGGCTCCCACGCCGATAAGCCGACCGCCGAGAGGCACTAGATAGGAACCGGCGCGAAAGTCGATCACCGGACAGGGCAACTGCTGTTGTTCGACGACCATCCGCACCTGCGGAACCGACCGGGCCCGTATCGGGACATCGCGGACAATGCCAGCCGTCCAGGCGCCACCCGCGACGACGATGTAGCGGGAGCGAAGATCGCCAAAGGCGAACCGAAGCGTCACTTCCGACGCGCCCTCTTCGATCCGGAGGGGGCCGGCATTCTCCACAACGGTGATATCCAGACCGGTCTTGAACACCACGGCGCGGGCACTCGAGCGTGCATTGCCGTACCCGCCCTCGGGCTCCCATATCACAGGGCCCTGCCCGTCAGGGGTGATAAAACCGGTTGCCTCCGCCGCCTGCCGGCGGCTCACGAGACGGAGCCCCCCGGACGTCAGTTCGTCGACCTCAACGGCTGAATCGGGAACAAGATAGACACCCGTTCGCGCAATGGTCGACGCATAGGCCCGGCCGACCCGGGATCGGGCCATGTGTTTCATCGACATGCGCGTGAATTCCCGGATCACGGGATCACGATCATACGTGCGCAGGATCCCTCCGGACCGGGCAGTTGCGCCGGCGCTCCCGATACAGCTGCGGTCAACCAATGCGACCGTATGGCCGAGATTGGCAATTTCGGCAGCGGCCGCCGCTCCGATCACGCCTCCCCCTATGACGAGGGCGTCAAAGACTGCGCTGCAGTTCCCGGCCATCGCGCTCACGCTTCCATAAAAGTGGACTGGCGTTTCTGCGGCACCGGATCGTCCTCGGCACCATCCAGTGCGGTCTTTATTCGCTGGGACAGCTCAGGGTGCAGCGCCGCGCCCAGTTCACCGACCGTTTCGACCAGATCCGCAACCGGCAGGCCCCGGCTTGCGCGGGCATCGGCCATCGCAACAAGATCGAGAACGATCGCCGCGAGCGCCTGCATTGAGAAGCTGTCGATGTCGGTTGCACGTTTCCAACGGCGCCGTGCACTGTCGAGAAGCGCAGTGTCGTCGGCGCCGATCGGCGACCGGAAGCCGGTTTCCCGGCGCTCGGTCCTTGCGAGATCGATCAGGCGATCAATGGCCCCTTGCCAGACCGTCCGGTACCAGCTCTGGAACACCGCAACCTCAAAGTCGGTTTCCCTTTCCTCCGGCGACACGGAAGCGAGGAACAATCGGACGGCATCCCGGTCATAGTCGACAGCCAGATCGCGCGCCCAGATTGTGTGCCCTCTGCTGGTCGACAGGTTCTTTCCGTTCAGCTTCATGAATTGGTTCGGATAGAATTTCGGCATCAGGGAAAGACCGGGAACCATCGACAGCAGAGACGGGTACACAACCATGTGACTGTAAGCACAATCGTACCCGAGGAACTCGACCAGGCGTGCGTCCCGATCCGCCCAAAAAGCGGTCGCGAGCGCCCCATCCCCGACAACGTCTTCGGCATATTCCGCAACAGCTGCGATGTAACCAGCCAGACCGAGAAACCAGGTGTGAAGCCGGCAGGCCTCGTTCCCGCCGAGATCGAGGCCGGCTTCCCCGGGGCGCGTAATCGCCCAGAGTCTGGGCCCGCGTTCCAGCACCTCATTCGCCCATTCGGCCATTGGCGGTCGGATCGGCTGGCTGCTGTAGAGTCCACTCAAGAAGCCTGCAAAGCGCTCGACATCGAGGAATTCGCGCTCCACCTCCGGCCAGTCGAACTTTCCGCCGCAAAGCTTGCAGACGAAATCCTCCATGAGTGCGGCCTCGGGCGGATAGGCACATTGCTCGCACTGGCTGGCATCGGAATCAGAGCCGCAATAGTTGCAGTTGCCGCGGCCAAAGGCCTCATAGCCCCAGGTCCCGCAGGAAGGACACCAGGGCTCGCACGATGTCCGTTTGACGACAGCTCCCGCTTCGACCGCCGCCGCGTAGACCTGCGCTGCCGCGCCATGAAAGTGCCGGTTCTCGTAGCTCGACAACCAGTGGCTCATCTCGATGCCCAATGCAGCGAGAGTGCCCTTTATCCGTTCGGTGTTTTCGTTGGCGATCTGAATGCGATCGACGCCCAGTTCAAGTTCCTTGCGGTGCATGTAGGACTGGTAGTCGTCGGAATAGGACACGAGAATGCAATCGTGTCCTTTCGCTCGCTGCACCCGCGTAAACACATCCGCCGACAGGAAAGGTCCGGCGATATGCCCGATATGCAAGTCGCCGTTGGGTGTCGGAGGCGTGACGGAAACGATCAGTCTAGGCATGACACGCTTCCGGGTTCTTCTTCATTTCCTCCAGATATTCCCGGGCGTGCGGCTCATCCCACCAAACCACGTAGAAATGAAAGTCCTCATCCGTATTATTCTCGACGTAGTGATCGACATGCTTGGGAATTGCAGCGATGTCGCCCTGACCGAATTCATGGGATTTGTCATCAACAACCAGCGTCGCGGAGCCCTTGATTGCGATGAAGATTTCCTGATCGATCTGAGTGTGCGAGTCGCTGACCGTGCCCGGCCGAACGACACACCAAGCACCACTGAACGGCATCGGGTAGTTCTCCCATGGCCGCAACCGGGATCCGTCCAGTCCGTATTCGTGCTTAAGACCGGACCAATCCATGGATCGAAAGATCGTGAAGTCAGCCATTGTTGTCACCTTCCCACTGATACGACGTGATATTTTCCGACGCCGGCCAACCAGCGCCGCCGGCTTGCGCCCGCCTGCAAGTGTCTTGATGAAAACCCGCAGGCACACCGGTCGGGCCTGACCGGTCGCTAGACAAAGTCCTCCCGTTGATAGGACTCGAGATCCGCGTATTTGATGTAGATCTCCTCGTCCGCCGCGATGTCTCTGGTGGTCACCGCCAGAACGCGAGGAAAGGGTTCGCCCGACTTCCAGTCGAGCCGGCAGTTCTCCTCGTTCGAGTGATTGATGATCGAGGACGCCCCGAAAGCGAGTTGCAGGCCTCGCTCGCCCTGCTCCTTCAATAGCGGGTCACGATCGGCAAACAGATGATTGCGCAGAGATGTGGCGCAAACGACCTGCGCATCGTGAGAGCCGATCCTGCGACAAAGATCCTGCAGGATGACCGTCCCCGCCTCGATCTGGCGCCGCGCAAACACTCCGACCCCCCGGCCCGGCGAAGACCGGTAGCTGCAATACCGATTGACGACCATTTCCACCCTGCCTGGCATTGCAATCCTTGGTGAACTTTGCAAATTAATACACCAATAAGTATGCATACCCCGCGAGCCCGGCGCAAGAAACTTCTATTTATAATTGCAAAATAATAATCCACACCTTTCACGTGCTTTGGAGATTGTCGTAGCGGCACGCTCCACCCGGCCACAGTCAAGCCTGCGATGAATGCGGCTTTTTGATGCGCCGCTCCCGACATTGAGTATGAGCAAACACAAACACTGTCTTTTTGCTCTTCATCGACATCAGCGCACCCGATGACGTGATCCCGTTAGGTCGCGTCGAAACGCCGGACAAACCCGTCGGCAACATCTCGAGTGAGACTGAAGCGGCCATCGACACCTGCCCTGACGCAGGCCGTTTTAATGAGAGACCCTGACATGTCGCACCATCGGCTCGAGCGACGCCTGGCGAATGTTCGCGTGAACGTCCGCATCTTCATTCGACACCTCCCCGTCCCGATCGCGATCTGGAGCGGAGCTCCCCCTTTTTCAAGACACTCAGGCTACAGGTTGAAAAAAACAACTTTTAATAATCATATTAGACTCTATGCATTTTATAGGTGTAGTATCCAAAATCGGACGGTACAGCACAGGAGATGACATTGGTCATGAGAAATGTCGCAATCGTCGCAAAACAAGAAATTGGAAATATTGCCAATACTCTTGTTGATGAAGCTGCAAACTCATTGCGTGAATGTACAAACCTCGTCGCAGCCACAAATCGCCCATCCGACTACGTCTTGAATTGCATGAGACAGGCAACCGACTCTGTTCAGCTCGAAGGGCACTGCGGCAAGCGTTTTCATGAGGGGGCAGGTGCCTATGACGAGGTCGAACGCTACTGCATCAAGAGCGCTTCCGAATTGTTTGGCGCAACGCACGCGTCCGTGCAGGCATGGCGATGCACGAACGGGTTGCTGAGCGTCACCCGGGCACTTGCCAAACCTGGTGAAAAGGTTCTCGGTCTTGAGTGTGCCAGCGGCGGATATTATGCAACATCGACCAAGGCGCACCTGATCGGAAAACTATACGATGTTGCGACGTACACGGTGTCGGAAACCACCCTTCGGCTCGACTACGACCTGATCAGGGACCGTGCTCGAAAAGAACGCCCCAGGATCATTTTCGCGGGCGACACAAGCTACTCGCGTGACTGGAATTGGGCGGCAATGCGCGACATTGCCGATGAGGTCGGCGCATACCTTGTCGCCGACGTCTCGCAGGTTGCCGGACTGATTGTCGGCAACGCCTTTTCGTCCCCGGTTCAGTTTGCCGACGTCACGCTTTTTGCAACCTACAAAACGTTTCGCGGACCGCACGGTTGCATTGTCCTGACCAATTCCGCTGAGATATGGAAGGCAATCCGGAGCCGCCTCTACCCGGAACTTCAAGGGAGCGTGGTGGCCTCAACGCTTGCCGGCCTTGCCGCCACACTGGAAGAAGCAGGCACCCTCGAATATGCCGAATACCAGCATCGAACAGTTGACCTGAGCCGGCGGTTGGCTAAGGGCGTTGCCGCTCAGGGTGTGGAGATCGTGACTGGCGGGACGGACAATCACGGGTTCATTGCCGTCGTTCCGGCCGAATGCCGCGCCAGTGCCGCCGACGCATGCGGGATGCTTTCGCAACAAGGCATCCTGACCAACAAGACGCCAATCCCCTTCGATCGCCGGTCACTGCTTGAGTCAAGCGGCGTTCGGATCGGCGCGTCTTTTGTCGCGAATCTCGAGATCAGCAACGACGAGATCGACAGCATTGCGGGCTGCATTGGGAGAACGATCAGGTCTCTTCATTGATCACCATGCGGATATTATTGGTGCGATAATGAAATTGAAAAATATCTTGGTCTGGTCAATACCGCGAAGCCGATCTACTGCGTTCGAGCGCTCGGTAATGCAGCGCCACGATCTGACAGTTTTGCATGAGACCCTGTCGGCGCCTTACCTCGAATTGCACTCCAGAAGGCGCGCCAAAAAAATTGCGACGGCCAGACAGGAACAGGATTTGCCATCGGGCGAAGAGGATTATGTTGCAGCTTTGAACGCCTTGGCGGTTACGTCAAAGGGCCGTGTGACCCTGTCGAAGGAACTGATTTGCTTCTTCGATACCGCACAGATCGAGGATGCCTGGCTTCGGCATTTCGCTCACGTCTTTCTGGTGCGCGATCCGGCAGCGGCATTGCGTTCATTGTGGCGCGTGTCATGCGCGGGACCAACCACCTATTATGATCCGAACGAGGTCGACTACGCGCGCATGCGCAACGTCTACAGCCGCGTCGTCGATGCCTGCGGAATGAACTCTGCCATGGTGCTTGAGGCGGATGACGACCTGCTCGCCGACACCGAAAACGCGTTGCGACGGTTCTGTGAATTCGCAGGCCTGGATTTCTGCCCGGCTATGCTCGAATGGAAAGCAGAAGACGTCCAGCCCTGGAACGTCTGGAAGGGCTGGCACGATGACGCCGCGAAATCGTCCGGTTTCCAGGCGCCTACGCATGAAACGCCCACGATACCCGAGAGCATTGCGGCCGACATCGCCGAACGCGCCGTTGAAGCGGCACCTGTCTACCAGGCATTCTCCCTGGCGGCGGCAAGAGAACGGCACAAATTTTCCGGAAGCGCCGTGAAACCGTTGCTGCCGTTGCCCGACGCGCAGGCGCAACTCCTTTTTCCGACCGATATTAAGGCCGGAATTGACGACCTTGTCACCTATGCTGGCGGATCTTCGAACGCGTTCGAGGTTATCGGACTGGATTGCGCGCGACTGGAAGGCCTTGGCGCCACCGACGCAGGGGAAGCTGCGCGCATCCTGGATCGCCCGTTGCTCTTGCCTGCGGGAGCGGAGGCGGCACAAAAAGCGGTTGCGAAGGGTCTTGGCCTCAAGCCCGCTCTCCTGCCGCCATTGTCGGCCGCGCCCGGCACGCAACGGATTGCGGAGTTGCGGCAGGAAGCCGTCGCGGCCGTTGAGGCGGCCGTCGCGGAAACCACGGACCACGTCTTGAAGGCGAACGCGAAAACACGGATCGGGCCATGTCCCGCCGATTTCGCTGTTGCCATGTCCTCGGTTGCCAAGGCACATCCGGATCTCTGCGTCCTGACGGATGGATCGGCAAGCTACACAGCCTCCCAATACGCCGCGGAACTGGTCCGCGTCGGAAACATTCTCCGGCAGACGGTAGGCGGTCGCGCACTTGAGCCGCGCTGGATCGTGATCTTTGCAACGCGCAGCGCGGAAACAGTCCTTGCGATGAGCGCGTGCCTGGCCGTCGGATTGCCCTTTCTTGAAATTCCGGTTTGGTACCGCGACGACCATGTCGAAGAAATCATCGACAAGTTGGATCCGGCGCTGGCGCTGTGCGATGCCGCCGCAACCCACAAGCTACGCGGACGCGTGCCAACCCTTGGCTTCGATGAACTCGCCTCCGCATCCGGAAGCGTCGATGGCCCGAAAGAATGGCCGTCACCGTCGCAGGGCGGACCAAAGGACCTGGCCCACGGCGTTTTGACCTCGGGCACCACATCAGTTTCAAAAATCGTGCGAATCCCGCAATCGCAAGTCTTTGATTCTCTTGATACGTTTGCGAAGTATATCGCGCCGGGCGATCGGCTGGGCCTGAACATGTGGTTGACGTGCTACGTCTTCTACCCGCCCCTCCTGGGCGCCACCAGCGTTGTGGTGCCCGACGCGGTGGTGCTGAACCCACACGCGTTCGTCGAGTTCGTTCAATCTGAACGCCTTACGCAACTCATGGTCACGCCAAGCCTGCTCGAGGCGCTGATCGGGCTCGGGCCCGCACTGACCGCGGGATTGTCGGAACTGCACACGCTTTGGATAAGCGGAGAGGCGATGCCAAGCCCGCTTTGGGATACTGCGGCCTCTCTCTTGCCGAACGTTCGGTTTCTCAATCTGTATGGAATCAACGAAACGGGCGACGTCGGCATCGCCTTTGATGCGAGCGGTCGGTTCGAGCTGTTCCCCGGGATCGAGGTCTATATCCTGGACGACGGCGTCAAGATGGTTCCCGACGGAGCCATCGGCGATATGCATATTGCCAGCCACGGCTTGAGCGACGGCTATGTCCGCGACGAAGAAGCAGCGCGCCGCAATTTCGTTCCAAATCCCTTCCGCGACAAGGGCTCGACGGAGCCACCGGTGCTCTACCGCGCCGGTGATCGAGTGCGGCGGGATCCATCGGGGCGCATTTCGTTTGCCGGGCGCGATACCGCGCATCTGAAGCTGCGCGGCTTCAAGATAGATCCCGGCCGGATCGAATCCGTGCTTTTGGGTCATCCCGACATCGAAGCCGCGGTCGTCAAGACCCGGGGCAGCAGTTCGAAAAAGGAACTGGTTGCCTACGTCGTTCCCGCCGGCAGAAAGGAACCGACCGGCAGAGAACTTCGCGCGTATTGTGTCAAGCACTTGCCATCCTATGCAGTGCCGAATGCCTTTTTCGCGATAGACGATATTCCCCTGGCGGGCAGCAAGAAGCGAGACGAAGGCGCCCTGGGTGAGAGGATCAAGGGACGAAAGCTTGCGGAAAACGAGGTGCATCTGCCGGAAACCCAGAAAACAGTCATCCAGGCGTTCTATGCCGTCCTCGGTTCCGACCTGCCGGCGCTTGGTGCCCAAGACAGCTTTTTCGACTTTGGGGGCAGTTTGCAACTATTGGAATTGCAACGCGAACTGAACCGCAGGGCGGGCGTGGACCTGAGCCTTGAGCACGTCTTCGAGGATCCGACGGTGGAAGCGCTCGCAAGGCATATCGATGCGCACAAGGCAGGGCATGCGCCCGTTTCAGCGGGAAATCGCTTCGATGCCGAGGCTGAAGCGGCGGATCTGCCCTTGCCGCCGCCGCGCGTCGCAAGGGCCGCGCGGCACATGGGCAAACAGGTCCTGTTGACAGGTGCAACTGGATTCGTGGGCAGATACGTCTTGGCCGAACTGGCGGAAGATCCGGAAGTATCCCGTGTTTTTTGTGTCGTGCGTGCCGACGACACCGAGTCTGCATACGAAAGAACAAGCCGCGCCGCGCCGCGCCGCGCCAAATCCGTTCAACCGGTGTGGGCAGCCTCCGGGGACAAGATTGTCGCGGTCGCGGGCGATATCACGCGGGCCAACCTGGGCCTGTCCGACGACGCCACGCGTGACCTTGAAGATCAAGTCGACACGGTGATCCACTGCGCTGCCGAGGTGAACTGGATCAAGCCCTACCAGAATCTCAAGAAGCCGAATGTGCTCGGCACAGCGAACGTTGCGGTTTTTGCGGCTCGGGCCGGTGCTTCGGTTACCATGCTATCGACCGTGCCGACCAATGGAGCGGCAAGCGGATACCATCACTCAAAACTCGTGTGCGAAGCCTATGCAAGACGGTGCGCCGAGGAAACCGGCTTGCCGATCCGGGTTATTCGCTGCGGCGATATCGCGGCACCGGCGGATGCAAGCCTTCGAACGGACGTCAACGAAGACGACTATATCGTGCTGCTGCTGCGTGCCGCGCTGGAACTCGGGGTCTGGCCCGGCGACGTGGACTGGGCGGTAAACCTCGCCCCGGTGGATGGTGCGGCGCGTGCCATCATCTCGACGGCAAAAAGCGACGGCCCGGGTGCGCGCACCTCCGTGCTGATCAATTCCGAGAGCCTTTCCTGGACAAGCATCTGTGCCTGGATCGCGGAGGATCGGCCGAGCGGTGCATTTCGCGAAACGACATTGATGTCGTTTCGCGACGCTCTGGAAGAGGCGTCTGCGTCGCCGGCGGTGCAACGCGCCACACTCGTTCTCCAGGGCTCTCTCGACGACCTGGAACACGGGCCCGACCGTGCGGGCCTGCCACTCGCCGCCGACGCAGCGATTCCGCGTATTAACCGCGACTACATTCTCCAATTGCTGACCGCACTAAAGACCGCAGAAACCGCTGACATGAGAGGATGATGTGAGCATTGCCAATACGTATTCCGTGCCACGAGCCGGCGCCAATCCGGAGCCACGCGAAACCACCCTGCCCCGTCTCAAGGCCATGGATATAGAGGTCGGGATCACGTATTGCGGCCTGTGCGCGAGCGACCTCCATCTCGCCGATGGCGATTTCGGCGACATGTCGGTGTTTCCGCAGGTGTGCGGTCATGAAATCGTCGGCACGGTTCGGGCCGTCGGATCGGACAAGACCGAACGGCGCGTCGGTGAGCGCGTTGGCATCGGCTGGCAGAAAGGTGCCTGTTTCAAGTGCGAGGCCTGTCTCGCGGGAGAGGAACAGCATTGCCCGGAAGCACGGCTGACCTGCTGCAGCGGAGAGGTCGGTGGCTTTGCGGATATCGTGCGATGTGACGCGCGCTTTTCCTATACCGTCCCCGAAGTGATTTCATCGGCCGAAGCAGCCCCGTTGTTGTGCGCCGGCCATACCACCTACACAGCACTCATGCGCCATGCTCGTCCCGCATCCAGGGTCGGCGTTCTCGGGATTGGGGGGCTGGGGCATCTGGCGGTGCAGTTCGCGGACAAGATGGGCTGCGACGTGACCGCCATCTCCGGGAGTCCGGCCAAGGCGGAAGAAGCCTATACGCATGGCGCGGACAGCTTCCTGGATGTCCAGGATGCGGTTCAACGGGCCAGGAGGACATCCAGCTTGGATTTCTTGCTTGTCACCACTCCGAGCATTGAAGACTGGGACGCGGTCTTTGGCCTGATGCGCCCGCACGGGGTCGTCTGTGTCGCGGGTATGACCGAGCCGGCAACCGTCGACATCGTCGCCATGATGGAGCGTACCCTCACCTTGACCACCGCCAATGCCGGATCCCGGAACGACATGCGCGACATGCTGGCGTTTTGTGCGCGAACCGGCGTGCGTCCCGTCATTGAGGAGATGCCCATGACCGACCTCGACGAAGCGTTCGAACGATTACGGTCCGGTGCCGTGCGATACCGGGCGGTCCTGACCATCTAGGCGACGAAAACGGCGACAACGGGATTCCGACAATGGCGATGAAACGCCCTGCAGACGACAAGCCTCCCTCCGAAGCATGCATCGGAGACAACGGCTGGCATGCTGTTCTTTCCGCTCCGGCGTCCTTCACCCGTCTCGAAGGATCGCGCACCGCGGACTGGCTGGTGATCGGCGCCGGCTACACCGGCCTTGCGGCGGCACGGCGCCTCGTCGAGACGGTTCCCGGCGACCGGATCATGGTACTTGAAGCGCTTCGTGTCGGGGATGGTCCCGCCGGACGCAGTTCCGGCTTCATGATCGATCTGCCGCACAAGCTCGATTCCGACAGCTACACAGGCAGTGTCGAGGAGGATCGTCGCCAAACGGATCGCAATCGGCTTGCCATCGCCTTCGTTCAACGGGTGATCGACGAGGACGGCCTCGATCCCTTGATCCAGTATCGGACCGGCAAGGTGAATGCCGCAGCGACAGAGCACGGTGAAACGCTTTTGTCGGCCTATCGACAGCATCTCGATGCGCTTGCGGAACCCTATGAAACCCTTGACGCCGACGACATGTCGACCCTGACCGGTTCCCACTACTACCGACACGGCATTCTCACGCCTCGAAGCGCGCTTTTGCACCCGGCGGCCTATCTTTGCGATCTGGCCAAGGTACTGTCCCGCCACGGTGTCGCGATCCACGAGAACTCCCCGGTACGCCAATTCACCGAAGGCCCACCCCACGTGGTGCGAACCGAACACGGTCGATTGACCGCGCCGAATGTGATCCTTGCCGTGAATGGGGCGGTGACGGCGTTCGGCCATTTCAAGAAACGCCTGATGGATGTCTTCACGTTCGCCTCGCTGACGCGGGCGTTGACGGAAGACGAAACCAGGGCTCTCGGAGGTGCGCCCTTCTGGGGCGTTTTGCCGGCCGATCCGATGGGAACCACCGTGCGCCGCATCTCGGGTCCCCTGTATGGCGGCACGCGGATCCTTGTGCGCAACCGGTTCGTTCTCGCCAGCAAGGCCAGCGCTTTCGAGGGGCGGCCAATAGCGCGCATCGCTCGCCAGCAGCGCGACAGCTTCGACAATCGCTATCCGGCCTTAAGACATGTCCCGATGGACCACGTCTGGGGCGGCCGGCTGTGTCTTTCAAAGAACGGCGCAACCGCGTTTGGAGAGGTCGCTCCGGGCGTCTTTTCCGCCGCATGCCAGAACGGGTTGGGGTCCGTGAACGGGACCCTGCATGGCCTGCTTGCCGCCGACCTGGCGACCCGACGCGACTGCCACGGCGAACTGATCGCCGATTTGGCGGCAGCGGACCCGCCCGTTCGTATTCCCCCGGAACCCGTCACGAGGCGGGTTGGGAACTGGATCGTCGGCCGCCGCGAAAGCCGTGCAGGAATGGAGAGATGACCGGCATGAAGCACAAGAAAACGCAAACGGGCCCATCATGCGCTGCCTGATTGTATCCGCCCATCCCGACGCCAACAGCCATACCGCACGGCTCGCCGGGTTCGTCAACGAAGAGCTCGCCCGTCTCGGTCACGACGCGGGGGTGGCGGACCTTTACGCCGAGGGCTTTCAGCCGGTCATGACCAAGGAAGAAAGAACGACCTACTACAGCGCGGACACGGCGCGCCTGACCATCGAGGACGAAGCCGAGCGCCTTCTCGAGGCGGATGCGCTGGTGCTCGTGTTCCCGACCTGGTGGTTCGGTCCGCCGGCAATTCTCAAGGGGTGGTTCGATCGCGTCTGGGCACCCGGCATTGCGTTCGAACTGCAGGGGGAAGGCACGACCCCTCTCCTGCTTCGGCTGCGTCAGGTGTTGATGATCACCACGCTCAATTGCAATCGGAGTGTTGACGAAAAGCTTGGATTGCCGATCGCAAGCAGTATTCGTGAAATCCTGCTCGGCATGTCCGCGCCGCAAGCGTCATTCGAAGCCTTGTCGCTCTACGACTGCGCCAAGCTCGACGCTGCTCGCATAACCTCTTTTGAGGACACGATCGCCAACAGCATCGAGAATTGGTGACCGGGCGTCGGGTCTTGCGCATTCCCAAAACGGAAAGGACGTCTCTATGGCGAATGATGAGGAAAAATGCTGCGGCTACTGGATCGTTCAGGGAGATCCGGTCTCCGATGAAACCGCCTTGGCGGAATACGGCCAGCTTTGGGGACCTGTCGCACAAAGGTTCGGGGCCAAAATGATCGCTGCCTCCGAAACGCCGGAAACAGTCGAGGGGCCGGGCCCCGGACGGGTCGTCGTCGTGCGTTTCCCATCCTACCAGGCGGCGCAGGATTGCTATCACAGCTCTGCCTACCAGGAAGCGGCCAGGTTCGGACGCAAGGCGGGCCGTCGGACGCTCGTGATCGTCAAGGGAGCCGCCGATGCCGTCTGACGCGCTCGAAGCAGATGCTTCGAAAAACCGGGTAGACCGAATATCCATGAAGGATGGTGGCTACTATGCGGCCGTTTCCGCCGGACCGCGGGCCGTCGTCGACGGGTTGACGGAACGTGCAATTGCGGCGCTTTCGGCAACCGGCCAGATAGGCACGGACCAGAGCCTGGTAATCGCGGATTTCGGAGCGGCGGATGGTTTGATCGCAATCGATCTCATGTCGCAACTTGTCGATTCCGTGCGGCTTCACGCACCGGATCAACCGATCCGGATTTGCGTCACCGACTTGCCTGACACCGACTTTCGCCCCTATTTCCAGGCAATGTCGCGGCCCGGCTCCTATGCCGGGAAGCATCACAATGTGTTTGTTTCCACATGCGGGATAAGCTTCTTCGAACCGCTCTTTGCCAAAGGTGAACTGAATCTCGGATTTTCTGCATCCGCGATGCACTATCTGAGCCGTCAGCCCGGGCCACTTGGCGAGCGCTTGCACTCCCTCAACGCCGATGAAAAAGGCGCGGCAGCGTTTCGCGCTCAAGCAGCCTCCGACTGGGAGGCAATCCTGTCCGCGCGTGCAGCCGAACTGGCTCCGGACAGCCGCTGTATCATCGCAATGCTCGGCCTCGATGACGAAGGACGGCATCTCGGCAATACCGATGGTAGCAATCTGTTTGAAAACTACGAGACCCTTTGGGCTTCACTCGCGACCGAAGGTCTCATCACGTCGGAGGAATTCCTGAAAGCGGCGTTTCAGCAGCATTACCGGACACGCCGAGAACTCGAAGCACCGTTCTCGAAGGGCGGACCCGCATCCTTGCAAGGCTTGAAACTGGTGGGGCTGGAGGCTCAGAAGGTCGACTGTCCCTTCTTTGCGCAATGGATGCAGACAGGCGACACGCAAAATTTCGCCGAAAACTTCGTCAAAACGCATCGCTCATGGACAGAAACCGTCTTCGCGAACGCACTGGATCCGGAGCGTCCTCTTGTCGAGCGACAGCAAATCATCGAGGAACTGTACGCCAGATACGTGGCACTTGTTCAGCAGAACCCCGAGCGCCATCGCAAGGACCTGATTCATTGGATTATTGAATTCAAGATGATGCGGTCCTAACGAAAGCAGCTGCGCCCCTCGGTCGCGGTCGCCACGAAGACCCCCGCATCGGCTGTCACCAGAAACGTCAGCCGGATGTCGTGAGGGCGAGAAAGCCTGCTGCAGTGATGGCGACAATGCCTGTGATTGCTGCCGTGTCGGGCCATTCACCGAAGAAGACGCTGCCCCAGACGAGGCTGAAAACCAGATAGCTATAATCGAAAGCGGCAACAGTGGCGGGGGGCCCGTTCTGATAGGCGATCGCGGCCCCCAAGCTCCCAACCAGGATGACAACTGCAAGTGCCGTGACGATGCCGAACAGGACCGGGTCGACGGGCTGCCACGGTCCGAAGATGAACGAGCCTTCCCGTCCGGACTTCAGCCCGAGCAGGCCCCCTGCGACGATGAACGCAAGATTTAGCGACAACGCCAGAGCAAATGGATTGTCATCTCGGCATTTGGTCGAGGTCAGGACCATTGCGCAGGCATAGAGGAAGGCCGCGATGATGGGCAACAGTGCCCCGAGCTGAAACCCCGACGAAACCGGTCGCAGAACGAGAAGCACCCCGCAAAAGCCGAGTGCGATGGCAAAAAGCGTTCGCGGCGCGGGCCAGCGTCTGGCAACGACTGCGGCGAGTATCGTAATGATGATCGGCGACGTGTAGTACCCCGCCGCCGCCAGAGACAACGGCATCAACGGCAACGCGGAATAATAACTCAACCACATGCCGACCAGAAGCGAGCTGCGAACAGCGACCCAGAATACCGAACCAAATGAAACAGTCCTGTATCTAGCTGCAAGAAGCCAAAGGGCCGGAAGCACGAGGACAGACCGCAGAATGTACATCTGCCAAAGCGGTAAAGTCAGACTTGACGCCTTTATGAGGGCATCACCCAGGGACAGAGCCAGTACAGAGATTATGACCGCCAGCACCGCCCGGGTTGTGTTGTATTCCGGCAGGGCCTGCTGCATTCCCCTTCACCCTTCCGTGGGCAGTTGTCTATAATTTCGAGGCTGGGCATCAGCGCGCACGTTGAGAGCATCACGCAACCCACCGGCGCCGGAGTCTTTGTCGCCAGGCTCGAATTTCGCCTCGGGGAAAGCGTCGGTCGTCAGCATCATCCTCTTGAAGCCGCCCTTCTGTCCTGCGACCAGCGCCCAGCGGTGTGAGCGCCGGGGACTTGACCCCGGCAGCGGTATTTGCACCTTCCGCGCCGGATCAGATCACGCATGGTAAAGCCTCTTTCGCGACGCACCCGGTCCCAACCCACAAGCATCCCAAAAGCGTCACTCCAAAAACTCAATGAACTTACACTCAAGAAATTAGCAAAAATTTTATATCAGTACTTATTAGCTGAAAATTTCTTCAATTTTGAAACCGGATAAAAAAAGAAATATAAACTATTCCAATAAATTAATTTAATTTAATTTAGATAAGTTTTATTATCAAGCCCTTCAACCTAAGAGGGAAAAATTTCCGTTTGAAGCAAAGCGCCAGTTTATGCGGAGCATCGCCAAGCCCATGACGGATACGGCAACCGAGGCGGATCGTCTTTTACGTAAAGACACCCGTGCGGCTATCGGAAACCGGCGAATCGGCAATCCTTGCTTCAACCCAGATCCGCTGCTGCGTTCGTTAAGACTCCTGCCCTGTGCAATCGTGTCGGTGGATACAAAAAATTTTCTGAAATCCGAAAGTAAAAACATCCACAGATCCGCAGATATCGGAGTTGAACCTGAAGATTCGAATTTCGAAAGCACTCACCTTTGATATTTTATGAAAGGAGTGAGCTTCGCAACCTTGTCGTAGAGCCGTCGGCCCGCCTCATTGAAATCCTGCGTTAACCAGTATACTTGGCTGCACCCTTTTATATCGGCTTTTTCATAAACGGCTTCAATCAAGGCCCGGCCGATGCCCGCGCCACGCTTTTCGGGCGCCGTGTAAAGGTCGACCAGATAACATCTGGGTTCGGGGTGCCAAGTATGATCATGAAAAAGGTATGTGACGAATCCGACCAAATCGCCAACGTCATCTTCGCAAACAAGACAAAAAGGCCCAACAGACTGCTCCGCCATGAGGCGCTGCCACGTATTATCCGCAGTGCCAGATAGATCAACTTCGTAATAGTCTTGATACCCTTCCCATAGAGCGTCCCAGGACTTGCGATCGTTTTGAACGGCAGATCTGATAAGCACTTTATCTTCCTCAGTGTGAATTTCGTTTTCTAAATAATTCCTGCGATTGTGCGAGTTTTCCGAGGTCGGCAACAATCGATCCTCACTCACAATTCGCAATGCCTTGTCTTTTGACCGCACAAGAGCGCGATCTCAAGGGTGAAACATCCATCCCCCAGAAAAACTGCAACTGGCGATGCGGCAACTCCGGGTGCGCGCCGCACATATATCCCCATCATTGCTTCGCGTATTTCAGCTCCGGGTCAATCAAAGCCGCAAGCGAACCCCGAGCTTGAAATGCAAGTCGGCGATCTCGTTGATCCAAACACTGAAAAGTACAATGTCGGACGTCAGGTGTTTGTCAAGTTCGGCAAGTCACCCGAATCTGAAGTTCGCACCGGAGGTTGCAGCAGCACTCAGACGAATTTCAATTCTCCACACAAGGGTAAGGACCCATAACTGAGGTTGATATGGTTTACGGCAGATTGCGTCTCGTCAAGAAGCGGCAAGTGCCGAGAAATACCTTTATTTTCAAACCTCTCGCGACGCAGAAGAGGCCCAATCCGGTCAAATCCGAAGGGCAGGAAAATAGCCTGGCATGAGTGCGAACCGGTTGATTTTGCCGCCCTCAACTGCGTCGATTGGTTCAACCCTCCGCGCCTTGCCGTGCCAAACGGCCATGTCCGTTTCACGACGCTTGGACCGGCAAGTCGGCACCAGTCACCGATCGTTCAAGTAGACTGTCGGGATCGTTTGCTGGTGCAGAGTGCCCAGGCCGGGCACCGGCGGGGTTTACTTTGCTCTCTTCAAAGGGGAACAGTTGCGCAGGCTTGCGGCCCCGTCTTGCGGCAGAGCGGGCTGCGGAAACACCAGGTTGCGGAAGGAAGCGTCGTGCTGCGTTTGAAAGAGATCTCCATGGCCGGGATGCTGCTCGGCCTTCTCTTTTTCGCGGTCTCGCTGACGCCATCACTGATACCGCGCGGGGCGTTCGTGCAGGGAATCCTCGGCGGACTGGTTATGGCGCTCGGGTATTTGTCCTGGTGGGTCCTGCGGCTGATCTGGCGGTTCGCGGACATGCCGGAACCTTCCGGCGCGCCGAAACGCTGGCTGCTTGCGCTGCTCGCGCTTGGCGCCCTGGGGCTGTTCGGCTGGACGCTTCTGTCGAACCTGACCTGGCAAAACGACCTCCGCGCCAAGATGAACATGCCGCTTGCCGACGGTTTGGACCTGATCCCCTTGATGCTCGCGGCGGTCGCAACGTTCTCGGCCTGCTTTGTGGTCGGCGCTTTCGTAGCCTGGCTGGTGCGCCTCGTCCGGTCCCGCCTGCTAAAGATCATGCCGGAACGTCGCGCCAATGTCCTCGCGCTCGCCCTTGTTGGACTCGTTCTCTTTATTGTCACGCGAGACGGCGTGTACGACCAGGTCGTGACCCGGCTCGATACCAGCTACGAGACCGCCCAGAAGCTCTTCGAAACCGCACCCGCGCCGCCCGAAGATCCGGACCTTACGGGCGGCGCCAATTCGCTGATCGACTGGGGCGGTCTTGGCACCCCCGGCCGCAATTTTGTGCTCAACGGACCCGACGCAGACGACATCGCCGGCTTTACCGGTGCGTTCGCGCTCGCCCCCATTCGCGTTTATGTGGGCCGGGCCAATGGCGAAACGGCACAGGAACGCGCGGATCTTGCTCTTGCCGAACTGATGCGCCGCCGCGCCTTCGAGCGCGAAGTGCTGGTGGTCGCAAGCCCGACGGGCACCGGCTGGCTCGATCCGGGCAGCCACGACCCGCTGGAATACATGCATGGCGGCGACATCGCGACGGTCGCCGTGCAATATTCCTATCTTCAATCGCCGCTGGCGCTGATCCTGGAAACCGACACCGGCCTTGACCAGGCGACGGCGCTGCTGGAAACCGTCCACCGCCACTGGCAGACCCTGCCGCCGGACGACCGGCCCCGCCTCTATGTCCACGGTCTGAGCCTCGGCGCCTGGTCGTCGATGTATGCCACCAACCTC
Source organism: Stappia sp. ES.058 (assembly GCF_900105595.1). Lineage (GTDB taxonomy): Bacteria > Pseudomonadota > Alphaproteobacteria > Rhizobiales > Stappiaceae > Stappia. The sequence continues at coordinate 2,307,354 of NZ_LT629784.1, forward strand.
TTCCGGCTGGTCAATGATCCCATCGACGGGGCGTTCTGGGCCGGGCCGCCGTTCCCCTCCACGTTCTGGCGATATGTTCAAAACGCAAGGGTTGAGGGCAGTCCCTGGGTCCTGCCGCGGATCGGCGACGGCTCCTTCATCCGCTATGCCAACCATTTCGAGGATGCCTCCAGCGGCGCGCCCTGGGGCGGCATGCGCATCGTCTTCCTGCAGTACTCGAGCGATCCCATCGTCTTCTACGAGCCGGCTTCGATCTGGCGCGCGCCGCCCTGGATGTCGGATCCGCCGGCGCCGGATGCCTCGGCGCATATGACCTTCATGCCCATCGTCACGCAGTTTCAGTTGGCCCTCGACATGGCGCTGTCCTTTGGCGCGCCGCCGGGACACGGGCATGCCTATTTTGCTCAGGACTACATCGACCCATGGGTCCAGGTGAGCGCGCCCGACGGCTGGACAAGAGAGGACACCGACCGGCTTAAGGCCCATTGCGACAACGGCTTTCAAAACGGATGCAGCAATGACTGACCGGAACCGGGCATGAGACGCTGGCTGGTCTGGACCGGTGTTGCCCTTGCGCTCGTTGCGATGCTGCTCGCGGTCAACGGCTTTCGTGGACGGCTCGGCTGGACGGCGAACCCGCAGTCCCCGCAAGCGATCGCAACGCTGATCGCGACTGCCATGCGCTGGACGCTGCCAAAGGAGGAAGGACCTCACCCGGTTGCGTTGCTGTTGTCAGGCTGCGACGGGCCGCGAACGAACCTCGACCGGCTGGCCGTCGAACTCGCGTCGGCGGGCTGGGCCTCCGTCATCGTCGACAGCCACGGACCGCGCGGTCTCGAGGAGGCGCAGCTCTGGCGGCTGGTCTGTGCCGGACAGCTCCTGAACGGCGCCGAGCGCGCTGCCGACATCGCAGTGACGCTTGCCGCCTTGCGCGACCGGCCGGAGATCGACAGCACGCGGATCGTCCTCATCGGCGTGTCCCATGGCGGGTGGACGAGCCTGGACTACCTCGCCATGGCCCGCGCCGGCACGCTGCCGCCGCTGCTGACCTCCTGGCCCGAGGCCATCACCGACGATCCGCTGGCGGGAATCAAGGGCGCCGTCCTCTACTATCCCTACTGCGGTCCGGCGAGCCTGGGGTCGGCAAACGCCCTGCCACCGGATCTGTCCTATCTGTTCCTGCTGGTTGAGGGCGACGCCATCGCCAACGAACGTCACTGCCTCGAACTCGCGGGACGATTGGTGTCGATGAAAGCCAATGTGGCCGTCACCGTCTACGAAGGCGTCACGCACGGCTTCGATGTGCCGGAGAAATCGTTCCTGAGCCCTCTTGAGTTCGACGCGGAAACAACGGACGCGGCTATCGCCGCCACGCTCGACTTCCTGGGCCCGCCGTGATGCGCAGCAAGCCCTTGGAAGGCTGAAAGGCGCCCGAAACCGCTCTGCTCACTCGCCAGCTCCCCAAAAGTCCCGAAACCGGTGTCCGGGCAGCCTTGCAGCAACCCGATCCAATGCGGGCTGAACTCTTTCCCGTCGAACCGGCAGCTGCGGCATGCCACATGTTACTGACGTGGACGAACCAGAACAGCCGTTCACCGAGATCGGGGCAAATGGCTGTTGTTCAGTCCCAGCATGTGGTGGGTTTGATCGACTTTTGATCGGTCTGGTTCGTTCGTCCAAGGGTGGTTCACTTTGGTTAGACGCTGGTCCATATCATGCTCAAAGCCGATTGGCTTCGTTATTGATCGCCCAGGCCATTCCCTCCGTCAGCATCCCTGAAAGCTTGTCTACGACCGTGTCGGTCCATGCGTCATGATTGTGAAGAATTTCTGGAAAAAGAGCTGGAATTTCGGAGAAGCGTTGAACGATGTCTCGCGCATCCCTTGCTCCGTCCATCTTTGCGGCGATCGTGCCTTCTTGCGGATCCCGCAGCGCGTAGCTCATGCCGTCGTCCCGTTTCCCGAGCGCATAACGCATCCACGCAGCCGTCGCGAAAGCGTAGGGCGTGAGCGATTGGCCCCGATCCAGCGCCTCCATCGCCGGCGACAGTATGCGCTGCGGCAATTTCTCGGTCCCGTCCATGGCAATCTGGTAGGTTTCATGCGCGAGATGCGGATTGGAAAACCGGTGCATCAGGTCATCGCCATAGGCGTCGAAATCCACCCCGTCGAGCAGCGGCAGCGTCGCCGCGGCGGCAGCGAGGTGACGTCTGACGAGGGTCGCCATCGACGGGTCGCTCATGACGTCGCGTACGTAGGTCATGCCCGATAGAAAGCCTGCATAGGCGATGAGCGAATGGGTGCCGTTCAGCATCCGCAGTTTCATCAGCTCGTAGGGGCGGACATCCCGCGCAAAGATCGCCCCGCCGGCGGCCCAGTCGGGCCGGCCCGAGCGGAAATCGTCCTCGATCACCCATTGCCGGAAGCGCTCGGTTTCGACCGCCGCCAGGTCGCATCGTCCAGTCATCTTGTGCGCCAGGGCCAGCGTCTCCTTGCCCTGCGCCGGGGTAATGCGGTCGACCATCGTGGAGGGAAACCCGATGTCGCTGGCGATATGATCCACCAGCCCGGGCGCCGAGCGGCGCGCGAAATCCAGCAGAAGCGCGCGCACCATGCGGCCGTTCTCGGGCAGATTGTCGCAACACAAGATCGTCAGTGGCGGCGCCCCGGCCTGCCGCCGTTGACCAATCGCCTGGACGATAAGTCCGGCTACCCCGACCGGGTGATCAGGTGTCTTGAGATCGGCAGCGATCGCTGGATGGGCAAGGTCGATTCCGCTGCTGGTCCGGTCGATTCCATAGCCCTTCTCGCTCACTGTAAGCGAGACGATCCGGGTGGCCGGCGAACAGAGTGCGTCGAGAACCGGCTGGCGATGTGTGGACAGGCAAAACGCTGCCGCAACCGATCCAATCACTCGGGCCTCGGTTCCTTCGAAACCCCGTTCGATCACTGTGAACAGGCCGTTTTGCGGCGTCAGAGCCTCGGACACGGCCGGGTTTCGCAGGCTTACGCCCGCGATTCTCCAGTCGCCGCCGGACGCGGCGAGGGCGTCGTCAGTGTAGACCGCCTGGTGCGACTTGTGAAATGCGCCCAGACCCAAGTGAACGATCCCCACACCATGTGCGACGGGGTCATATTCCGGCCGCTTCACCGATGCTGGAAGTCCCCGGAGAGTGTTGAGCCGATCGGTCATCCGCCGATCCGCGAGGAAAGAGCCGCAACGACCCCGCGCAGTTCCGCCAGCCCCTTGAGGCGCCCGATGGACGGATAACCCGGTTGAGCGCGGCGCCCCAGATCGTCCAGGATATCCTGTCCATGATCAGGACGGAAAGGGATTGACCAATCGTCGCGCCCCGCGGCCTTGCGCCGCTTCTCCTCGCGCAATACCGCTTCGACAAGCGCGACCATATCCGTGTCGCCATCCAGATGCTCAGCCTCGTAGAATGAGCCCCGAACACAAGATGTCTCGCGCCTCACGTTGCGCAAATGGAGGAAATGAACCCGGTCGCCCAACCGCTCCATCATGCCTGGAAGGTCGTTGTCCGGTCGCGCGCCCAGCGAGCCAGAGCACAGTGTTATGCCGTTCGCGGGGCTGTCCAAAGCGTCCATAAGGCTCGTGTACTGGGCCTCGGTGGACATGATCCGCGGCAGTCCCAGCAAAGGAAAAGGCGGGTCGTCGGGATGGCAGCACATGCGCAGGCCTAGCCGTTCGGCCACGGGCACTACCTCGCACAGAAAGTCGACGAGATGGCTCCGCAGTACGTCCTCACTCATGGCGGCGTATTCTGCGAGATGCGCGCGTACGTCCTCAAGCGTGAAGCGCTCGGCGGCGCCTGGCAGACCGAAAATCACATTGCCGGCAATCATCTCCTTCTCTGCGTCTGACATGGCGGCAAAGCGTTCGGCGGCAGCATCACACAAAGCCTCGTCATAGTCGTGCTCGGCGCCAGGGCGTTTCAGGATATGCAGGTCGAAGGCCGTGAAATCAGTCAGATCAAAACGCATGCACGTCGCGCCGGTTGGCAGCCGATATGCAAGGTCGGTGCGCGTCCAGTCGAGCACCGGCATGAAATTGTAGCAGATCACCTTGATTCCGGCGGCGGCGAGGTTCGCGAGGCTCTCCTTATACGCGGCGATATGCGCCTTCCACTCGCCGGTTTGGCGCTTGATGTCCTCGGATACGGGCAGGCTCTCGACCACGTCCCACGTCAGCCCCGAGCGTGCGCCGTCGCTCATCCGACCAATCTCGCCCTGTCGACCCGCGATTTCGTCCTGTGTCCAGACCGCTCCGGTAGGGACATGGTGAAGCGCGGTGACAATGCCCCCGGCACCGGCCTGACGCACATCGTCGATCGACACGAGGTCGTTTGGACCGAACCATCGCCATGTCTGTCTCATGCCACATTCCTTGGTTTTCGCCGGTGCTTGCTCCCAATTGCATCCTTAACACAACGATCGATTGCAGACTAGTATGGAAGTATGGTAAGAAGCCTCTGGGAGGTGACATCGTGCTACAAGAATCTGGCTCGGCAAGCGTGCTTGATCCGCTGGCGCCAATCGCGCCGCAGCTGTTCCGGGCGCTGCGCGACAGGATCATCCACAATGACCTCCCGCCAAGCAGTCGCATTTCGGAGACAGAGATCGCGCGGGAATTCGGCATCAGCCGCCAGCCGGTGCGCGAGGCTTTCATCAAGCTCGCTGGCGAGGACCTGCTAGCGATCCTGCCCCAGCGCGGCACTGTGGTGCGAAAGATTCGCTACGAAGCGGTGCTCGACGCACGCTTTCTACGCGAGGCGATCGAGTCCGATATCGTGCGCATCCTGGCAAGCACACCCAACGAGACGTGGCTGACAAAGCTGCGCGAGCAGATCGAAGAACAGCGCGCTGCCATGGATGGCCGGCCAGAGGATTTCTTTGCGCTCGACGACCGCTTTCACCGGACGCTGGCGGCCGCTGCCGGCAAGAAAGGAGCGTGGCGGCTCATCGAAGGGCTCAAATCCCAGATGGACCGAGTGCGCTTCCTGTCGCTCGTGCATTTTCCCGTGCCAAACCTTGTCAGGCAGCACGAAGCCATCGTCGAGCACATCGCGAAGGCCGATGTCGCGGGTGCGGAGAAGTGCGTCCGAGAACATCTGCGCGAGGTTTTGAACGATCTACCGAAAATCGCGGCATCCGTCCCCGGTTTTTTCGAAATGCCGGACGGGGACGCTCCCCGTCCGGTCAATGTAAACATCCAAGGAGGAGACGACCAATGAACATCACCCGCACACTGGCAGGCGGCGCGCTTCTGGCGACGATTTTGTCAACATCCGTGTTCGCGCAGGAGCGCACGCTTCAACTCGGGCACCTTGCGAACGAGGACAACTCATGGCACCTCGCCGCGGTCAAGTTCGGCGAAGAACTTTCCGCGCTGACCGATGGCCGCATCGCCGTCGAGGTCTTCCCGAACGAGTCGTTGGGCAAGGAGATCGACCTCATCAACGGGATGCAACTTGGCACCGTCGACATGACGATCACCGGCGAGAGCCTGCAAAACTGGGCGCCGATGGCGGCACTCCTGGCCGTTCCCTATGGCTACAAGTCAATCGAGCACATGGACGAAGTCGCTTCCGGTGAGATCGGCGACCAGATCAAGGCGCAAATCATCGAGAAGGTGCAGATCCGTCCGATCGCTTATTTCGCCCGCGGCGCGCGAGAACTCACGTCCAATCGGCCGATCACGTCTCCGGACGATCTCAACGGGCTGAAAATGCGTGTGCCGAACGTGCCGCTCTTCATCGACGTGTGGAGTGCGCTCGGCGCAAGTCCCGGCCCGATGGCCTTCTCCGAAGTCTTCACCTCGCTGCAGAACGGCACCATTGACGCACAGGAAAACCCGCTCGCATTGATCCGCTCAGCAAGCTTCTACGAAGTGCAGAGCCACGTGAACCTGACCGATCACGTCCGGTCGTGGATCTACCTGACCATCGCCGAAAGCACTTGGCAGGACCTGAGCGCCGACGACCAGAAGGCTGTGATGGAAGCAGCGGCCCGCGCGCAGGCCTATGAGCGCGAGCTTTTCCAGGAGAGCCTCGCTTCCGACCGGACGTTTCTGGAAGACAACGGCATGACCTTCGTCGAGGTCGACAACGCTGCCTTCGCCGCAAAGGCCAAAGACGCCGTGCTCGCCAATGTCAGCGACGAGATCAAGCCGATCGTCGAGAAGCTGTTCGCCGACTAACGCCGCGCGGTTTCCAAGAACGCGGGCGGGCATGACTTTCGTGCCCGCCCGGACACGCATAGCCCCGGGAGACAAAGGGATGCACCGCGTCGAACGCCTGATCCATCTGATCATTTTCCTCGCCCGTTTGGGGGCCGGTCTCGCCTTTGGGCTCTTGATGGCATCCGTGCTGATTCAGGTCGTGGGCCGCCTGACGGGCAATGCGCCCGTCTGGACAGAGGAACTGACGCGCTTCGCCCTGCTCTACCTCATCGCCTTCGGGTCCGGGTTGGCCTTCCGCAGCGGTGACCTCGTCAATGTCGACGTGATCTGCGAGTCCCTGCCGGGCCGCCTGCCCTCGTTTCTGAGACTTCTGTCGGCCATCGCAACGGCGGGCCTGGCGCTCACTCTGCTCGCCCCGGCGTGGCGCTATGTCTCAATCGGTCGAATGCAGACTTCGCCAGCGGTCGGCCTGCGAATGGATTTCGTTCACTTTTCCGTCTGGCTGATGCTGGCCGGGCTCGCACTGTTCGGCGTGCTTCGCATACTCGGGATGCTGTCGGGCGCCGAGGATGGCACGCTGCAGAAATCCGAAGAGGAATAGTCGCCATGGACGTCACGATTCTGTTTTCGGTATTCGTCCTGGGCCTTATTCTCGGGATCCCGGTGGCGATCACGCTTGGTCTGTCGTCACTGGCCTACATGCTGTTCGCCGGAATGCCTGTGGTCGCGATGCCGCAGAAGATGTATGCGGGCATGGACGTTTTCGTCCTTCTATCGATCCCGGGCTTCATTCTCGCCGGCAACCTGATGAACCGCGGCGGAATCACCACGCGCATCATCCGTTTTGCCAACGCGCTGGTCGGCTGGATCCGCGGTGGACTGGGACTGACCAACATTTCTGCCTCGATGCTGTTTGGCGGCATCACCGGCACCGCGGTGGCCGACGCCGCCTCGATTGGCGGGGTCATGATCCCCGGGATGAAGAAGGCGGGCTATCCGGCCGATTTCTCCGCCGCCGTCACCGCCGCTTCCTCGACCGTGGGGCCGATCATCCCGCCCTCGGTTCCGATGATCATCGTGGGCGCGCTGTCCGGTATCTCGGTGGGCAAGATGTTCCTGGCCGGCGCTGTTCCCGGCATCCTGATGGGCGTCGCCATGATGGTGACCTGCTACATCATCGCAGTGCGCAAGGGCTTTCCGTATCAATCGTGGCAGGGCATGTCCGAAGTCGCCCGGTCCTTCGGAGGGGCGATCTGGGCGCTGGCGATGACCTTTCTTATCATCTACGGCCTGCTTTCGGGTCTGTCGACCCCGACCGAAACGGCGGTGATCGCCAGCGTTTACGCCTTTGTCGTTGGCGCTTTCATCTACCGCGAACTGCCACTGCGCTCAGTGCCCGGCATCGTGATCGACAGCGCCGTTTCGGCGGCGGGCATCCTGGCGCTCGTGGGCTTCGCCAACGTCTTCGGCTGGATCCTCGTTTCCGAGCGCATCCCGCAAGCCATCGCGAACGGCGTGTTGTCCATTACAGACAACCGCTTCGTCGTGATCCTTCTGATCAACCTGCTGCTGCTGTTCGTCGGCATGTTCATGGAAACGATCGCCGCTCTGATCATTCTCTTCGTGCCGCTGCTGTCGCTCGCCACCGCCGTCGGCATCGACCCGCTGCACTTCGCCACCTTTGCCGTGCTCAACCTGATGATCGGCCTGACCACACCGCCCGTCGGCGTCTGCCTGTTCGTCTGCGCGGGCATCGCGCGCTTGCCACTGGGGCCTGTGGTCGTGGCAATTCTCCCCTTTCTGGTGACCAACATCCTCGTGCTGCTGGCAGTCTCCTACTTCCCGCCCCTGGCCACGTGGCTGCCCTCCGTCCTCTCACCCTAAGAGCGTATCCATGCCAACCCCCGTTTGCCGCCTCTACGGCCAGAACGACATCCGTATCGAGACACACGATGTCGGCGAGCCCGGGTTTGGCGAAGTGCGCGTCGCCATGGCGGCAGGCGGCATCTGCGGGTCCGACCTGCACTACTTTCAAGACGGAGGCTTCGGACCGATCCGGGTGCGCGAACCCATCATCCTGGGGCACGAGGCATCGGGCACTGTCAAAGCCCTTGGCGAAGGCGTGAACGAACTGTCCGTAGGCGACCGGGTCGCGATCAATCCGAGCCGTCCCTGTGGCAGTTGCCGGTATTGCCGCGAGGAGCTGACGACGCATTGCCTCAAGATGCGGTTTAACGGCTCGGCCCTGCGCTTCCCGCACGAACAGGGGCTGTTCCGCGGGGAAATGGTGGTCGATGCGGGCCAATGCATTCCGTTCGGACCGAAAACGAGTTTTTCCGAAGCCGCATGCGCCGAACCCCTCGCCGTGTGTCTCCACGCCCGCAACATGGCGGGCCCGCTCGCGGGCAAGCGGGTGATGGTCACCGGCGCCGGCCCCATCGGCGCGCTCTGCACCGCGCTCGCCGCCGAAGACGGTGCCGACGAAATCGTGGTCACCGACCTTCAGGACCTGCCCCTCGAAGTCGCCCGCAAGATGGGCGCCACACAGACGATCAACGTCTCGGACGAGCCCGCCACACTGGACCAATACGCTGCGGACAAGGGACACTTCGACATCGTTTTCGAGTGCTCCGCCGCCGCACCCGCCATCCGTGGAGCCATCGCCGCGATCCGGCCGCAGGGGCGCATGGTTCAGGTCGGTGTGGCCGGCGAAACGCCACTGCCGCTCAACGCCCTGGTTGGCAAGGAATTGAACCTGCAAGGCACTCAGCGTTTCCTTGCAGCAGATTTTACCGAGGCGGTTCAGCTCATCTCGGACCTACGGATCGATGTCAGACCGATCATCACAGGTCGATATCCTTTGGGACAGGCCGAGAAGGCGTTTCGGGTCGCAGGCGACCGGTCGGCGGCCGTGAAGGTGCAAATCCTGTTTGACGAGGCGGAAAACTTCGCCAGCGTCACCTGATGGCAGCACCAAGAACCGGTCGTGCCAGCGTGACTCAAACAAACCGGCCTTCGGCAAACCCGGTGCGGTTCAATCTTCGAATTCTAAGAGACACACCAAAAAGCTCCGCAATGAAATTCATCGCTCAATCGCGAAACAGCGCGAAGGTCGTAAAATCCGCTTAGCGGTCGTTAGGCACTTTACCGCCTCGAAAGAATGCGCCCAAAACCCGCCCATGCCTGTTGGCAAAAAGATGAGACATGAAATTTTGTGCCCGTTGCCCTGATCTCGGCTGACGGGACCGGAAATGCAAATATTGTATTGCCCGACCTTAGACATAGGTGACAGACCGTTCCGGACACATAGGTAACACTTTCCGTTTTATGGGAGGTGTCGATGCCGTGGCAAGAGGTGTCCAAAGTGGAGGAACGTCTTCGTTTCGTCGCCCGCCTGTTGGATGGCGAAGGCATGAGTTCGGTTTGCCGGGAGTTCGGTATTTCCCGCAAGACCGGTTACAAGATCTGGAAGCGTTATCAGTGCGATGGGATGGAAGCGCTTTGCGACCGGTCCCGCAGGCCTGTGCGCTACGCCAACCAGCTTCCGGAACAGGTTGAGCGTCTGATTGTCGCGACACGGAAGGAGAAGCCCTATTGGGGTGCGCGCAAGATCCGGGAAGTGCTTGTGCGCAAGCTTGCTGGTGACGTTCGCATTCCCGCGCAGAGCACGGTGCATGCGGTTCTGGACCGGCACGGCCTTGTCAGCAGAGCCCGCAAGAGGCGGCGCGCCAACAAGGCCGAAGGAACGCCTCTTTCAGCTGGAGTTGCCCCCAACGATCTCTGGGCAACAGATTTCAAGGGCGAGTTCAAGCTGGGCAACCGGCACTACTGTTACCCCTTGACGGTCACCGACCATGCGTCCCGCTACCTGCTGAGTTGCGAGGCCTTTGACTCGACGAAGGAAAAGCCGGTCGCCGAAGCGTTCCTCGCCCTGTTCAAAGAGCGCGGACTACCGTGTGCGATCCGCACGGACAACGGCTTGCCCTTTGCCTCGCCGAACGGGCTCTACAACTTGTCCAAGCTGTCGGTGTGGTGGTTGCGCCTGGGCATCGGGATTGAGCGCATCAAACCAGGCCATCCCCAACAGAACGGCTGCCACGAGCGCATGCACCTTACCCTGAAGAAGAAAGCCACCCGGCCTCCGGGCATGAACAGTCTGCAGCAACAGGCCAAGTTCGACGCTTTCATGAGGGAATTCAATGAGGAGCGGCCCCATGAAGCGCTTGCCATGAAGACCCCGGCGGAAGTCTACACACCCTCATCAAGACTGTATCAGGGCCTGCCGGACCTTGACTATCCCTCCCATGACAGGGACGCTCTGGTCACGGCTTGCGGACGGATCTGCATGCATCGCAAGAAGATCAACGTCTCAACCGTTCTGGCCGGTCAGAAGCTCAGGATCAGGGAAGTGGAGGATGGAATTTGGCTGATCAGCTTCATGAGCTATGATCTGGGATACATCGACCTGGAGCAGAGAACACTACAGACAATCGACAACCCGTTCGGCACGAGGTTGTAACCCATGTCTCCGGAACGGTCTGTTACCTATGTCTCCGGATCGGACATATGGAAAATGGCGGAGAGGAAGGGATTCGAACCCTCGAAACGGTCTCCCGTTTACTCCCTTAGCAGGGGAGCGCCTTCGACCACTCGGCCACCTCTCCGATGTGATCGGGATAGGCGGAATAGCCGCATGGGTCAAGCCATTTTCAGGCGGAAACGCACAGGCTTCCCGCCGGGCCCGGATGATGCGGAACGTACCTGAACGCCGCGCGAACGGCTCCATGCCCGTCACATTGTCCGACCTTCCGTCATCGGACTTAAACGCATAAGGTTTATTCAGTGCAACAACGCTTTTTGCGTGCATCAAGCCTGCAACAGGGAGCAAAGCCGTTGCACCACGACACCTTCATGCAACTCTTGGAGCATATTCGCGATGCATCCGAGGAGACCGCGATCTGCGACTCGCTCCTGCGCATCGCCGCCCGATATGGCCTCACGCACGTCTTATGCGGCGTCCTTCCTGGCCAAGTGCCCGCCGCTCCGGCAGCGCAGGCGCAAATCCTGTTCAACCGCTGGCCCGACGAGTGGCTGCTGCGCTATTTCGACGAGGGGCACGTGCATGAGGACCCGGTCATTCATCGCGTCCTGGTGTCCTGTTACGGGTTTCGATGGTCCGACGCCATTGCCGGGGCCCCCTCCCCGGCTGCGGACCGATTGTTCGGTGCGGCGCGCGAACACGGGCTCGCCGACGGGGTTGCGATACCGGTGTTCACCGCCGGCGGCACGAGAGGAAGCCTGTCGCTGGGTGGCGCGCGGGTCGAACTGACAGACAGGGACATCGCAATGCTCGAAATCGCGGCCGGTCTTGCCGTGGACTCCGCCGGCTCGGCAACGCAGCACCGCAAGACCGCCAGGGATCTCGGCCTGACACCGCGCGAATACGACTGCCTGAGATGGACGGCGGAAGGCAAGACCGACCGAGATATCGCGACCTTGACCGGACTCGCCGTTCGCACGGTCGAGGATCACGGCGCATCCCTGCGTCGCAAACTCAACGCGGTCAACCGGGCACATCTCGTGACCCGTGGCTTCCGTGCCGGCCTCCTGCGCTGAGGTGGCGACACCGTCAAAAGATACCGCATCGTGGGAATCCACGATGGCGCGCGAGCGCAAAGGCATGGACACTCCCCTCCCAGTCCACCGGGAAACGGCCTGTCGGCACAGATCGGCTCGAACAAGCCACGCCTCACCGCCGAAGCAAGGGTCAAGGGTGTGTCGCACGCAAAAGAAACACGCATCGCAAGACAACGGACGGCCGCGCGCACCATCGCCCGGAGAACGGAAGCACTGATCAATGCCCTTCCGGACCATGCGGACTTTGTGTCGCTAAGGGAAAAACTGAAGCAGGCGGAGGCCGTTTCACGCCTGCTTTCCTTGCCGGATGGCGGAACCGCGATGCGTCCGCTGCCAGGGACGGCACGGCGGGGATCCCCGAAATCCACAAACAACCGCTTTGACAAAGACGGAACGTGACCCGACGGCGAACCCGAAGCCTGGAGGGCGCCACGGGCGGCCGCACGCAGGTTGGACGTGGCGACCGCGACATCAATCCGTCGATCGGATCAAACGCCGCGATCGGTTGACGGGCACTCAAACAATGCGGCCCTGTACGCCGGGCCGGGCGCCGGGATGCTCAATTCAAGCTGAGCCATTCACGCGCGGCACGCTGGGCTTCGGCAACCTCCGACCGGCTCATCTCGCCGGCAATATCACGACGATGACGCACCGCGTCCGTGTTTCCCTTCATCGCAGCCAGGTTGAGCCACTTGTGCGCGGACACGAGATCCGTTTCGCCATGACGGCCGCAGGCACAATCAAGGCCCATCTGCAGCAGGATGTCGGGTCCGGCGGGCTGACCGCCCATGGTTGCCAGTTCGGTGTTTCCAAGATCAAGACGAGCCATTTCACACTCCGTTTCCGTTCAACGCGAAGGCTTCACATCATGCGAAGCCAAGAATGGTGAAAGACGTCGTTTCGGCTTGTTATGTACGCATCTTTCAACGTCGAGTGTGTCGTCAGGCTTTCAACGGAAGCTTAAAAAGCGCGCTTAACAAGAACCAAACACAATTAAAATTTTCCGTAAATTTAATAAGCGATTCACCAGGAACGTCGGATTCAGTCTGCAAAATCAACCGGCATTTCCGAAATTCCGAAAGAAGCCGTCAACCAGGGATTCACCATCTGAACAATGAGGGATTTTTGTTGCGCAGCGAATGCACCGGAAAAATCGCCCGTTGCCGCCCGACACAGGTGGTCAAGATCTCCAATCATGCCTACATTCCGTTTACGTAAACGACAAGAAACCTGATCATTGGCCGTGTGGAGGAAATCAGACATGTCGCATATCCGTTTGGCCGCATCCGCGTTGGCCGCAGCGGTTCTGGGTTTTGCATCGACTGCGACGCTTGCCGCCGATGCCACAGGTGTCTGGCAACGTCCGAGCGGCACCTCGCGTATCGAAATCAGCCCTTGCGGGTCATCGCTGTGCGGAAAGCTGGTGTGGTTGAAGGCCCCGCGCAATGACTCGAAAAATCCCGACCCGGCAAAACGCGCGCGACCGCTGCTGGGCACACGCACGGTGATGGGCATGACACCCGCGGGCGACGCGGGTGTTTGGAAGGGCAAGGTCTACAACGCGGAAGACGGAAAGACCTATTCGGGACGCATGACCCTGGAAGGACCCGACAAACTCTCCCTCAAGGGGTGCGTGCTGGGCGGACTGATCTGCAGGGGCGAAACCTGGAGCCGCGTCAAATAGCGGGCAGACGGCAAAAAGAAGGGCGCACCGACACCGCGCCGGCCGCCCTTCCCCCAGTTTGCCATGAACGGTGAGCGGCTCAGCGCGCCCGCTGACCAAACAACACCGATTGCGCATTCTTGTTGCCGGCAAGGTCGAGCTTTTCCCGCTCTTCCTGGCCGACGGCAAGCCCGCGTGCGACCGCCGGACGCGCCGTCAGTGCCTCCAGCCAGCGTTTCACATTGGGGAAATCGGCGGCAAGATCCATCCCCTGTCGCTCCCAGCCCTTGGCCCAGCCGACCATGGCCATGTCGGCGATGCTGTATTCGCCGGCGACGAAATCCTGCCCCTCCAGTTGCTTGTTCAACACGCCATACAGCCGGTGAGTCTCATTGAGGTAGCGATCCATCGCATAGGGAAGCTTTTCGGGCGCATAGACGCGGAAGTGGTGGTTCTGGCCAAGCATCGGGCCGAAGCCGCCCATCTGCCACATCAGCCATTCCTCGACTTTCACCCTTGCGCGTTCGTCGCCCGGATAGAACCGGCCGAATTTGCGACCGAGGTACTGAAGGATTGCGCCCGATTCAAAAATGGAAATGGGCTCGCCGCCGGGACCTTCGGGATCGACGATTGCCGGCATGCGATTGTTCGGCGCGATCTTCAGAAAGTCCGGCTTGAACTGGTCGCCTGCGCCGATGTTGACGTATTTGATCTCATAGGGAACGCCCAACTCCTCCAGAAGGATCGTAACCTTCCAGCCGTTCGGTGTCGGCCAGTAGTGAACTTCGATGGGCTCTTTCTGGGTGACGGTCATTCTTGTCTCCGGAACATGTCGTGAAGCTTGCGGAAAAACCCGCTGTCGTGCCTAGACATAGGCAGCGGCGCCCCATCCGGCAAAGGCTGATTGTCCGCGCGCTCGAATGAGCTTGAAACGATGTACGCTCGATCAAGTGGCCTGAACGCAGAAGCCCGCCCTCACAGCATCCGCATACCGCCAAGCTGCGAGGCCGTCAGATCGAATGCGAAAAAATTCGGCAGCCGCAGGTTCGCGCACCGTGTGAAAACGAATTGCATTTCTTTATTATGCATTAATAAATTGAATAGCTTGCAATTTTGAAGTAATATTTCCCGTTTTCATTATTATCCAAATTCATCGACAATAAAAATCTGGAGGGGGAGTTTTTGGGATGTTTAGAAAACTAATTATCCTTGCAGCATTTGTCATTTCAACAAACGCCCCTGCGGAAGCCGGGCGTTTGGGGAAGTGTGTAAAATGCGTCAGCAATGCGGGGCCGGCAATCGACACTTGGGATATGGGAAATCCACTTGGTGGATGCGGACTTCTGAACTCGGGCGGCGACGGCATTCCGGCACTGTGCGACGCCAACATGGGCATCGTGCGCGGCGGCCCTTTGAATGATCCTTTTTGGCGTTGCTCAACACGCTCTTCCAGGTTCAACACCTGGATCGGTGGCGAGGACAAGGATCTTATCATCGTGGGAGATGATCAAAGCGATATTTCGAAAGGAACTCTCTTCCGAATTCAGGACGGTGATGAATACGATTGCGAAGTGGATGTCTTCACGGGCAGGAACCACTCGGTTCTTCGCTACGGGAAAGACAACGATATATTTGATATATTCACCAGAAATTCGACGGGGTTCGTGCGTCACACTTACCGGATCGAAGACGGACAGGGGCACGGGATTGTCTCCGGAGACAATATCGTCGGGCGGCTCTACGGGCGGCACAAAGACATACTCGCGTTGTATGGAATCGCCGACGACGGAACCGTAACAGAATGGCGTCGCGGCTTTTTTGACGGTAGAGGCCAGGGAATGGAACTGCTCGGGCCATCCGACATCGGTCTTGTCTATGGCAACGACAACGATATCCGCGTCAGATTTTGCTTCGATGGGCAGACGTGGAAATTCGGCCCCCATATCGGTTTCGGCCAACCCTTCCCCGCGACTTGCTCGCAAGCGCTGCCTTGAAGCGGAACGGACACATTCAGCCGGACCTCTCCGAGCCGCCGCGCCCCTCACAGCATCCGCTTGTAGCCGATATGCGAGGCGTCATAGCCAAGCGCCGTATAAAAGGCATGCGATCCTTCGCGCGCCCGGTTCGACGTCAGTTGCAACAACACGCAGCCGGCCTCGCGGGCGCGCGCCTCGGCGAAGCGCATGATCGCGCGCCCGATCCCCAGGCGACGAAACTCCGGCATGACGTGCACGCTCTCGACCTGGGCGCGCGGGCGCCCTTGAAACGACAGCCCCTCTATCACCGTGAGCTCGAACGATCCGGCAATCGCCCCTGCCTCCCCCTCGCAACGCACGACATGGAGCGTCGTGGTCCCACCGGCTTTCATCCGCCGGAAGGCCGCGACATAGGGGGCCGGATCCTCGCTCTCCGCATCAGCGCGGGCGCCGACGGCATTGGCCCTCAACAGGCGGAGGATGTCCGGCAGGTCATGCTCCAGCGCCGGACCAATCGTGACAGCAAGCGTATCGGTGGGGTCGATCATGCATGAACTCAATCGTTTGGTGGCTTGCGAGCGGCATCATGGCCCACGCGCCCGTAGACAGCATAGCCGCCATGAAGAATGGATACATCCGCGCGCGCGCCATGACGGGCGGCAAGGCCGGAAAGCACGTGGGGAAGGTCACCCCGCGGCGTTACGTGAAAGGCGGCGAGCCATGCCTGAAAGGGGCCACGCAGTATCGTGGGATAGCGCGTCATCGTGCCGAAGTCGACGCAGGAAAGCTCTCCGCCGTCGCCAAGCAGGCCCAATCCGGCCTCAAGCGCTTGCTGCCAGGGTGGGATCATCGACAGCGCATAGGAGACGAACACCCGATCGAAGGTCTCGCGCCCGAAGACGACGCGCGGATCGAAAGCGCTTGCGTCGCCTTGCGCGATCACGACCCGCCCTCCAAGCCCTGCCCGGTCGATGGAGCGCCTTGCACTGTCGAGCATGGCCGACGACAGGTCGATGCCGAAAAACCGGGCCGTCGGATAGCGCTGCGCGGCCACGACAAGGTTGCGGGCGGTCCCGCACCCCAGTTCCAGCACCGTCCCGCCATCAGGCGGCTGGAGATCGGCGATAAGACGGTCACGCCCCAGCAGATAGGGCTTTCGCGTCATGTCATAGATGTGCCGCTGCCAGCCGTAAATCCGGTCCATCAGCACCGCGCCGGCGGTGTCGCCCTGGCTGGTCCCCTGCCCACTCATGCGGACTTGCGGATGTAGAGATGCATTCCGCCGTAGATCGAGGAGCGATCCCGCGCGCTGCAATGGGCGGAGGTTTCGGCGTCATAGTCCCAGCGGTCGAGAATGTCGGCTGCGACCCGCCCGGGCAGAAGCGACGGCTCGGCGGCGGTGCGAAACACCACCCGTGCCCCGGGGCGCGCCGTGCGGGTGATCTCGGCCCAAAGCTCGTTGAGCGTATCGTCCGACATCCAGTCCTGCGCATCCAGAAGCACATACCGGTCAACGCTCTCCTCCTGCTGATCGGCCAGATGGTCGGTGAAGGAGCGGTTGGCCACCTGCACGCGGTCGGCGCGCGCGCGAACATCATCGAAATGCGCTCGGCGCAGATAGGGCGGCAGCGGACCGGCCTCGTCGTCGGCATAGCCGCGTCCGAAGGCCTGCCACGCGAAGTAATTTTCCGAAAGCGGAAAGCCGCAGGCCAGCCGCTCCAGCCTTTGGCGCAGGACGCCGGCCATCCCGTCATTGCCGGCAGACGCCAGCGCCTCGTATTGCGCCGGCGGAATACCGAGACCGTAGAGCGAGACCTTCTTCGAGGTCGCCCAGCGCACCATGCGCTTGTCGAAGAGCGGCGCGAGCGCCGTGTCGAAGAAGCTGCGCTGCTCGGCCATCGTGCGCGCCTTGAGCAGGTCCTTCGGGTCGATGCCGTAAAGCCGCGCCACCCTGTGGCCCCAGCCGATGAAATAGCCGAGCAGACCGTGATGGTAGAGATCGCGCGCAAAAAGCGAAATCCGCCTGCGCCCGGTGAGATCGCGACGTTCCCAATAGGCGCGGGTGTCCGCATCCAGGTGCGGCTGGAGAAAGCGCTCGTAGGCCGCCACATTGGCGGCCTGGTCGGCCTTGCCGAAGAAGCGATAGAACGCGTCATAGTTGGGCAGCTGTGTCGCCGCCGTCAGTTTCAGCCGCGTCAGCGCGACATGCGCCTTGTTGAGATCGACGGCGGTGATCGCGCGCGGGTCGGCGGTCAGATAGGACAGGATGTTGCAGCCGCCGGAGGCAATCGCCACGATTCGGTGATCGCGCTCGATCGCAAGCGCTTCCATGTCGATTTCCGGGTCTTCCCAGATCTGCGGATAGACAAGGCCCTTGAAGGCAAAGGTGAAGGCGCGCTCCAAAAACCCCTCGCCCGACAGCGCCCTGTTGCGATGCACGGCCTTTTCGAGCAATCCGCCCGCGCCCGTCTGTCCAGCCTTCATGCCCGTTCTCCCAAATCATGGATCGTCATGACTTGAGCCGGGTAAGCCGTCTGCGTTACGGGAGCATGACAAACATGCTCAATGCGCCGCTTATCACTCGATGCCGATCTTCGACTTGAGCAGGTCGTTGACCGCCTTGGGGTTGGCCTTGCCGCCGGTCGCCTTCATCACCTGACCGACGAACCAGCCAAGCAGGCCGGGCTTTTCCTTGGCCTGCTCCACCTTCTCCGGATTGGCCGCGATGATCTTGTCGACCTCCGCCTCGATGGCGCCGAGATCCGTCACCTGCTTCATGCCGCGCGTCTCGACGATCTCCGCCGGGTCGCCGCCCTCGGTCCACAGGATCTCGAAAAGGTCCTTGGCGATCTTGCCGGAAATCGTGCCGTCCTTGACGAGATCGACCAGCCCGCCGAGCTGTGCCGCCGACACAGGCGTTTCGCCAAGATCGAAGCCTTCCTTGTTGAGCCGGCCGAACAACTCGTTGATCACCCAGTTTGCCGAGAGTTTCGCATCGCGCCCCGCCGCGACAAGCTCGAAGAAGTCCGCCGAGGCCCGCTCCATGATCAGGATGTCGGCGTCATAGGCCGACAGGCCGTAATCGGCGATGAACCGCGCCTTCTTGTCGTCGGGAAGTTCCGGCAGGCCGCTTGCCAGCGCATCGACATAGGCTTGGCCGAACTCCAGCGGCAAAAGGTCGGGATCTGGGAAATAGCGATAGTCATGCGCCTCTTCCTTGGAGCGCATCGAGCGGGTTTCGCCCTTCACGGGGTCGAACAGCCGCGTTTCCTGATCGATCGATCCGCCGTCTTCCAGAATGCCGATCTGGCGGCGTGCTTCGTAATCAATCGCCTGACCGACGAAGCGGATGGAGTTGACGTTCTTGATCTCGCAGCGCGTGCCGAAATCGCCGCCCGGCGCGCGCACAGACACGTTGACGTCCGCACGCATCGAACCCTGGTCCATGTTGCCGTCGCAGGTACCGAGATACCGCAGGATGCTGCGCAATTTGGTCAGATAGGTCTTGGCCTCGTCGCCGGAGCGCAGATCGGGCTTGGAGACGATCTCCATCAGCGCCACACCCGAGCGGTTCAGATCGACAAACGACATGGTCGCGTGCTGGTCGTGCAAGGATTTGCCCGCGTCCTGCTCAAGATGCAGGCGCTCGACACCGACGGTCACCTTCTCGCCGTCGGCCATGTCGAGCAGAACCTCGCCTTCGCCGACGATCGGCTGCTTGAACTGCGAGATCTGGTAGCCCTGCGGCAGGTCGGGGTAGAAATAGTTTTTGCGGTCAAACACCGACCTGTGGTTGATCTCTGCCTTTAGTCCGAGGCCGGTGCGCACGGCCTGTGCGACGCATTCCTCGTTGATCACCGGCAGCATGCCGGGCATCGCGGCATCGACAAGGCTGACATTGGAATTGGGCTCGCGGCCGAATTCGGTCGAGGCACCGGAAAAGAGCTTCGCGTTGGAGGTGACCTGCGCATGAACCTCAAGCCCGATCACGATTTCCCAGTCACCGGTGGCGCCCTTAATGAATTTCTTCGGATCGGGAGTGCGGGTGTCGACGATGCTCATGCCGTTTCAGTCCTGCCTGTCGCCCGTTCAGGCCGCCGCGCGCACGCGCGCGAAATCCGACCACGGGCCTGTCTTGAACACGTGAGTGAGTGGGTAGTGGGTCTTGGCCCGCCCCGCAAGGGGGGAGTGGGGATTGGAAGGCCATGAGCGGCGGCTTTGCGCCCTCGGCGTGCGCATTCATGACCCCGAACCGATCACGCCCCACGCGGCTGCCCCGGTTGGCATCATAAGGGAAAGCAGACAGGAAAACGGTCTCTAGAACTTGAAGGAAACACCCGCGATCGGCCCCTGGACCGTGACATCGAAATCGAAAGTCCCGTTTTTGTAGTCGACCCCGAGCGCCCGATAGCCGGCAACCGCCGAGACATGTTGGGAGATCTCGTAGCCAACGCCTCCCATGACGTCCCAGCCGAAGTTCGACGAGCCGCCGCCGGCTATGGCCGAGCCGGTAAGATAAATCCGGTCGGTGACGTTCACGCGCCCCTTGAGGCCGCCCATGGCATCGACCCATGTCTCCGAATCCTTGAAGGACCGGCCGGCAAGGATGCCGCCATTGTACCTGAGCGTGTTTTCGACAGACCATATGCGTCCGCCAAAGACAGCATCCAGACGCATGTTCGCGCGATCCACAATCGCGTAACCGGCAAGCGCGGTCGCGGACATCGTGGACGAGTCGAGAGCGACGCTCGACGCAAGGACACCGCGCGGCGTGGTTTCGTCCGTGCCCAGCTTCAGATAGAAGAAATCCGTGGTGAGGCTGAAGGGGCCGTTGCGAATTTCCCCCGCGACCGTGGCCGAGAACTGAAGATCGCTCAGGATATCGGAAAAGCCCATGTCGACATCGACGGGCGGGGCTCCGAAAGACGCGACCTTGCCCGACATGCCGGCGGCCCAGAAATAGGGTGCGACTTCGAAACTCCACGGCGACGGCGAGGCGTCCGCCTCCAGGGGAGCGACGGCAATGGACGACGCGGGATCCGCCGCAAACGCGGGCACCGTCTGGAGGCCGGCGGCAAAGCCGAGCCCGGCCAACAGGATGCGCGGCGTCACCGCATTCTTCAACCGCGCGGAAAGCGTTTCCATTTGCAGGTCCTTGTGCTTCGCAGACATTCGATGGATCACCGAAACGCATCGTGATGGCGTCATGCCCTCGGGATCGGCGCATCCGGGAGAGCCGGCCCTGGCTCATGTTGGCCCGCACAACGGCCCCTCCCCTGAAACCGGTATTCAGTAGGTTTAGAAAAGAAGCCGTCACGCCTGCTTTGCATTTTACGCCAACGCCACCGACCGCTGAAATCGCCTGAACTCCAGGGGAGAGCACCCCATCCAGCGACGAAAGGCCCTCGTGAAGCTTGCATGATCCTCGTAGCCGAGCAGCAGGGCAACCTCCATGATGGGAAGGGTCGTCTCATGCAGGAGGCTTACCGCCCGCTCGTTTCGGACGATGGTCACGATGTCGCGGTAGGAATATCCCTTTTCCAGAAGCTGTCGTTGCAGGCTCCGCACGCTGAGGCCCGCCATCCGCGCCGCGCCCTCGATGTCCGTCCGCCCGTCGAGCAGGCGAAGTGCGGCGATTGCCGACAAGGCCCGCGCCGGCTCGGGTGCGCGCGAAAGGGCATTGTCCGCGATCACCTCCCTCAACGTGAGGATCCTGGACGCCTCTTGCACTTTCCCCACCTTCCGGGTGTCGAGATCGCCGGGTTTGAACGCAATCCCGGTTCCCTTGCGGCCGAAGCGGACGGGAACCTGCAACCGGTCTTCCATCAGGTGGGCATCGCTGTCCCGCTGATAGGGAACCTCGATCCATTCCGGCAGCCAGCCCGGCGCGAGAAACAGCCTGGCAATGATGATCATCGGGCCGATCAGGTGGTCGATATGCTGCACGGCCGACTGTCCGGGCTGCTGTTTGACGTGGCGCCAGAGCGTGGCCGTTGCACCTTCAACGAGCTCCAGCCTGCCATCGGAGGCATGGGCCCAAAAGGTCAGGTTGTAGCGTCGGATCGCTTTGCCCAGCGTGTCCGCCATGGCGCCATAGCGCCCCCACAGGCCGTACCCCCACGCCTTCTGCATCTCGAACCCGATCTCGAGGCCGAAGGTCCGGTCGCCGAGTTCGTGTCCGCATCGCTCGAAAAGACTGATCATGGCCGGAAGGGGAACCGGAGTCTGCGGTGCCCCGATGACGTCCACGGGAAGCCCCGCCCTCTCGAAAACCCGCCAGAGGGCCCGTTCGCCGGCTCGTTGCTCAAAGATCGAAGGCAGGGGACCGAAACCGCTGGCCCTGACCAAGAGTATCGACCCGCTATCGCTCATCGGCCCCGCCGCGCTGGAGGTGTATTGGAGAACCCGGGGCGGATCCTGATAGCGCTCACCCTTCCGCGCAAGTGAAAAAACGGCTCGCGGAAGGGGTGTCCTTCGCCTGTGCCTGCAGGTCCGATGAAAACGACACGATGCGAACAGGCCCTCCAAAAGTCGGGATCCGCTCGCCCCGGCCTGCGGAAGGACACGTCGCGTCGAGACTTTCACATGCCTGCTTTTGCGCGTGTTCCGGGTTTACTTCTCCGGGACCGGTGCGTCCGGGAAGTCATGCCAGCGCTCAATCTTCCAGCCATCCTCTCCCTTCACCAGCCAGCCTTCATAGTTGAGGCTCGACACGGCGGTGAAGGTCTTGCCGTCCTTGGCGTTGGTCAGAAGTCCGGCGACACTGACGTGCGCGGTATCGGCGGTCTGTTCCAGGAACAGGATGTTCGACATCAGGTGCCGGCGCTGGTTGCCGGAGGAGCTGAACTGCTTCATCCGCTCCCGCCAGAACGTGCGGAAGCCCTCTCCGGTGAAGGACACGGCCCCCGCCCCCGGAACGCCGGCGACGAACACGACATCGTCCGTGAACAGCTTGAACCAGGCGTCGGCCTCGTAGTTGTCGTAGGCGAAGGAATAGGCGTAGAGCAGATTGGCGATCGCCAGCCGGTCGGCGGCGTCGAAGTCGACGGCCCCCGGATTGCCGTTCGGCGCATAGGTCCGAAGCGCCTTGGCGTCCTTGGCGATGCTGGCGCCTTCCGGCAGCGCGGTCTCGGCAAGCGCCGCCAGCGGGGCTGCGGCGAGCAGGGACCCGATCACGGCGAGGGGGATGAGCTGTTTCATGTCTCTCTCACTTGGAACGTAACTCGGGAAAGTGTCCGGATGAACGAAAACGGATCCGGCGCAAGGCATCCGGATCCGCTCGTGCGCAGTCCCTCGGGCCGGTTGCTATTGTGCCGTATGGACCGAGAGTTTGCCAACCTTGGTGATTGCCGGCGGCGCCCATTTTCCGATCAGGACCGGAGGCTTGGGGGCGTAGAGCCGCATGGTCACGTTGAACGGACCGTCCGGGGCCGGCAGCCAGTTGGCTTCCTTGTCCTTGCCGGGGCTCTCATGCTGGAAGTAGAGGTCGAGCGAACCGTCCGGGTTCTTCTGCATCGGCATCCAGCTTGAGAGAGCGAAGCGGTTCAGGCTGTTGGCGACCTGGTAGCCGTCGTTGTCGTAGATCGTGACGGACCAGAAGGCATTGACCGGCGGAATGTCGGCCGCATCGAAATGCAGGACATAATCGTTGGATCCGTCGAGCGGGTTGCCATCGCTGTCTGTCATGGCGATCGGGTAGACGGCGTCCTCCGGCAGGTTTGCCCCGAGACCGAGCTGGGCCATGAGCGCCCGCTTGAGATAATAGGAGCCATAGACGCCCACCATCTCGACGTCCATCGACCACTGGTTCACGACATTCGAGATGCGCGGGCTCTTCCAGGCCATCAGCTTCTGCGCCGTGACGGGCGCGTCCTTGAGCGCGGACTGCACGATCGGGCTTGCCGAAGCAAAGTCGAAGCTCTCGCCCTCCTCGAACCCGAGACGGGACATACGCGCCAGAATCGGCTGGTCGGTGTTGTGCGGCGGCTCGACCTTCATCAGTTCCATGCCGTAGGTGAAGTATTCCTTGCCGGCCATAGAATCGACCTGCTTCTTCGGCGGCGTCTTCGTATCGACGGTCGGATCCGGCGCGTAGGGTGGCTCGGAAACCTTCTGCCCCCATTTGGACAGCGGCGTCACCTTGTAGCCGGCCTGGATCTTGTGGACGGCCTCGTAGTCGGCGGGTCCGTCCGTCTTGGTCCGTCCGATGATCCAGACATGGTTCGTCGGGGCCTTGATGAGCTGAGTCTCCTCGGGAAGGTCGAGTTTTCCGGCGAAATCCTTGCCGAGCTCCGCGCCGTCCGCCGGCTCCCAGCCGGGGCCGGTGACCAGGAAGGTCGCGGCCTGCGTTCCGGTGGTCCGCGAGCCCGGCGACGCGAAGACATTCGTCCACATGTCGAGCATCGGCAGGAGATAGTAGCGTCCGTTGGTGTCGGGCGCGGAAACGATCATCGGTTCCTTCTGGAGATCGAGGAACGTCGAGGAATAGAGCGTGTCGAAATTGGGTCGCACGACCGACTTTTCATCGGCCGTGGGATAGGCCGGAATGTTGGCGAACCAGTTCTCGTAGCCGCCCATGGACCCGGGACCGGCCTTGATGGTGACCAGTTGCCTTCGCGTCAGGTCCATGGTGATGAGCGGATACAGGTAGAGATAGGCTTCGACCGCGATCTCGTTCGCTTCCGCCTGAGTGAGGTCCTTCGCCTGTGCGAAACCGCCTCCGGCCATGGTGACGGACGTCGCGAACATGACGCCTGCAAGTGCCGCCTTTATCTTCAATTTTAATCTCCAGGTCTGAGCATTGCCCGATATCCCGGAACGTCGACGGCAGCGGTATCCTGAAGGATGCATCCGATAAAGCCTCGACGCCGGCGCGCCAGGGCCGTCACATGCTGCCACGGGAAAAACCGGCCGGCGGTTGCCAGCGTCTTTCAGGCGACACTCCTCGCGTATCCGAAGCTGCCATCGGGACCCGGGAAGGAAGAGTGTGGGCGCAATCGGAGCGGACATGCTTTGCATTTTCCGCCAGGACAACGGCTGCACCTAAAATCGCCGTGCATATCGAGAGGTGCAGCGCCCCCTCGACCTTCTCCTCATCCGCACCACATTCCCTCGCGTAGGATGTGAGCGCGGATCGCCTCCCCCGATACCGCGCCCAACCACAGGAGCGAGCGAGATGACGAGCCTTTTCCACCCCACCCGCCGCACCGTTTTGCTTGGCGGCGCGGCCGTTGCAGGCACAGCGCTTGCGGCGGGCGCGTCCCGCCTCGTCGCGCCGGCCCAGGCCAAAGGCGTTGCGCCGACACCCTCGATGCGCGGCGGGGCCAACAACTACCTTCCCGGCGCGCCGGTCGTGGCGCGGATCGGCAACGGCGGTTTCCTGATGCGGGGCACCGTGCTGCGCGCCGGCGACGGTGCGCCACTTGCCGGCATGCGCATCCAGATCTGGGCGCATACGACGGAAGGTCACGAGCGCGACCCGCACAGCCACGGTGCGACGCTGACGGATGAAAACGGCGAATTCCGCATGGACATGCCGCAGATCGTGCCGGCCTTCGGCCAGCCGCACGGTCATCTCGCCTATGACGCCGAGCAGGACGGCAAGGGCTTCAGGACCGTCTTCCTGCGCCCGGTCATGTCAAGCGCCGACGAGACGACGCTTGCAGCGCACTTCGTGCTCGAGCCGGCCTGATCCCCATGGTGCGTGCACGCGCGGCTCTCGTCTGGGCCGCCCTCGCCGTCGCGATTGCCGTGCCGCTCGCCATCGCGGCGACAAGCCCGCTGCTTGCCTGGCGCCAGCCGGTCTATATCGTCGCGGGCCTTGCCGGCGTCGTCGCCCTGGCGCTGATGCTCGTCCAGCCGCTTCTTGCCGGCGGCGCCCTGCCCGGCCTCCCGTCGCCGAAAGGACGAAGGGTACATCGCTGGGTCGGGGCTTTGCTGATTGCTGCGGTCCTGGCCCATGTCATCGGACTTTGGCTCACCAGTCCGCCGGACGTGATCGATGCGCTTCTCTTTGCCTCGCCGACCCCGTTTTCCGCCTGGGGCGTGATTGCCATGTGGGCGCTGTTCGCCGCCGGCCTTTTGGCCGCGCTGCGCCATCGGCTGCGCATCCGCCCCAGGGTCTTTCGGCTGGCGCACACCGGACTCGTGGCGGTTGTCATTGCCGGCAGCGTGGTGCACGCCCTGCTGATCGAGGGAACGATGGGCGATATCTCAAAGGCGGTCTTATGCGCCTTGGCAGCGCTTGCCTTTGTTAAGACAGTCGCGGATCTGCGCACGTGGCGGCTGCTGGTCCGCCGCAGATCGTGAACGCGCGGGCGCCCTGCCCTCACTTGATCGACAGGATGTAGCGCAGCACCGCCGCCACCGCCTCATAGAGTTCTATGGGGATTTCTTCGTCAATCTCGATCTGCGCCAGCGCCTGGACGAGGGCGGCGTCTTCCTCGATCGGGACACCATGTGCGGCGGCCGTCTCCAGGATGCGCGCCGCAACCTCCCCGCGCCCCTTTGCCGTGACGCGAGGCGCGCCGGAATTGTCATAGCGAAGCGCCACCGCCATGGCCTTGGGAGGTATCTCGGGAGGCTCGCTCATGACACGCGGTCCACATACTGGCCGGAGGCCGCCGGCGGATTGCCGGGAAGCCCGGGCAGCACACGAAGCTCGACCACCTCGAGCCCGGACGCCCACAGCATTTCGCGAAGGTCCGAAAGGTTTTCGGAGAGAGCGGACGCGGTCTCCCCGCGCTCGGCCCAAAGCGTTGCGAAGAGGCGCGTGCCATCCAGCCCGACGACCGCTTCAACCGGACCGCTTTCGCCCGTATCGATGCCAAAGCGCACCCGCCACGCGGGATGCTCCCCCTCGCCGTCGTGACCGGGCGTGTCGTCGCGCCCGATCTGCAGGCTGATCACTCCCGTCCCGGCTGCAGACGCGAAGGGAAGATCGAGCGTGCGATCGAATGTCGTCCCGTCGCCGGCCCCATTGCCATCGCCCAGCACACCGAGCGAGGTGAGGCCGGATAGCCGCACGCGTGCAAGTGCTGCATCGCTCTTGCCAAGCAGCAGCAAGGCCGCGATCGTCAGGTCGCCGCGCGACAACGCCTGGACCAGGTCCGCACTGGCGCGCCCTGGCGGGTGTGCTTGCGGATGACGGGAAAGGCTCGGCGGTGCCGGCGGCGTTCCCTCCCGTGCGATCCCCTCTCCGCCCCTGGCAGATGCGCGCAGGGCCTCTCCGAGATCCTTCAGCACGGCCGGCAGGCCGCCACGCGCGCCCTCGCCTTTTGGCGAACCGGCCGCGATCGCAATCGCGCGTTTCAGTCGCGCGCCGTCGAGCTTGCCGTCCGCCACAAGCCGAAGGCCGAACAACGCAGCCATCGCCGTCAGCACGGGCTGCGGCAAGGCGGCGGACGCAGGGGATGCAGTTGCAGCGGAAAGACCTGAAAACAGCGGTGCGAGACCATCCTGCCGGGCAGCCAGATCGGCGGCCATCGTAGAAAGACGCTGAAACGCCACATCCCCGCGCGGCGCGGCGGCAGACATTTGAGCCCCCTGACCCGGCACGTCGTCGGCAGCCGCGCTGACCTGATACGACAGCGCGCCGTCCGGTCCGCGCCCGACATGCAACGCCACCCGCGCGCCGACGGGAAACATCTGCTGTCCCGCTACGTCGAGTTGAAGATTGCCCGAAACAAGACGCATGACACCATCCGTCATGTGACGCGCCACACGCATGGCGATCACGTCGCCAACCGATAGCGGCGGAAGCCGTGTGACGGGCGTAACGGCGACGACGCCCGTCGGGGTCGACACGCGCGAGACCATCGTCACTCTCCAGCGTATGCGCTCCTGAACTTTAAGATCTTACCAGATTCGGCACAAAAGGGAGGGAAAGCGCGCAGGGTTTGATCTGGCTCAATTCGTTTCATTTGCAACTATTTCAGAGTGGGAGCAATCATGGGTGGCGCCGGCAGGGTGCCGGCAGCGCATCGCAAGGGAGACAGACATGGGATATCTGAAGCGGCTTGACGAACGGGCTGGCCTGATGGGCCGGATGATGCGGACCGTCGGGGCGACCGAGGGCATGCCGGCCGACATCACGCTTGCCAACAGCCTGCGTGCTGCCGCGAACCGCTGCCTTGGGTGCGAGTGCCCGGGCGAATGCGCAAGCTGGCTGGACGCGCATGCCGATGGCGCCGAGAAAACGCCCGACTACTGCCCGAACGGCGATCTCTTTGCTGAGTGGAGCGCGCAGCGCTGAGTCGCGCAACATATGCAATCGGAACCGGACACGGGGACCATTCCCGTGTCGCAGCCCGATCCGCGGCGTCCCGAAGTCAGTGCGACACCGACTTGGAAAAGACGTTGACGACGATGACGCCGGCGATGATCAGGCCGAGACCGATCCAGGCCGCGAGATCCAGCGCCTGGCGGAACAGAATGATCCCCGCCAGCGATATCAGCACGATCCCCAGACCGCTCCACATCGCATAGGCCACGCCCACCGGCAACGTCCGGAGTGCGATCGACAGGCAATAGAACGCGGCAAGATAGCATCCGCCCATCACCAGCGTCGGCAGCGGACGGGTAAACTGCTGAGATTGCTGCAGCGCCGTCGTGCCGACGACCTCGAACACGATGGCAACGGCAAGCGCCACATAAGACACCGCGGCAGGCGACATGGCACTTCCTCATTGACCGGACATGAAGCGACCCGCGCCCGGGTCGGGAAATGGAAACGCGTGAGCCAACGCCTAGCGCCCACCACGCATCCGGTTGCGCATGCCATACACAAAGGCCGCGGCAAGTGCTGCGCCGACAAAACGGAAAGGCATGACGGCCAACGGCCCACCATCGTAACCGCCAACCGGCGGGACGCCGCTCAGATTCAACGAGGCATCGAGCAGGACACTCAGGGCCGCGGCGGCAAAACCGGCGATGAGCAATTTCGCTCGCGCATCGGCAAACCAGCCCAGCACCGCACCGATCATCAGCGCAAAGGGATTGACCAGGCCCGCAAGGCCGAAGAGGACGGAAATCGATTCTGCCGGTGTCATGACGCTTGTTTTAGAGCCAGAGAGGCAAAAAGGAAACGCGCCCGTTTGCTGAAATTCCGCTTTTTGCCCCAGCACCGCGGTTCGTCGGCAACACCGGCTGGCGAACCTGCCGCCACCCGCACAAACCATCTTGATATTCACCGCGCGCCTGTCCATCTAAACCGTGTCTAGGGTCAGGACCTGTTGCTAAGACTGAAATGGCGTTCGAGATGACGAGAGATGCAAGGAAAAGCCCGAAGAGCGGGACCGTTCCCCCGGTCGAGGGCTTTGACGCCGCAGGTCGACGTCAGCTCGAGCGTCCTTCGGATCGGGCGGATCCGCACGGAATACCATGTCGCAATCCCTTGATAGGCTCCAGCCTTCCTGCGGGCTTGCTCCTCGTATCGGCACACATCCGCTCCGACCATCGCAGTCATAGCAACAGGTCCTGAGCCTAACCAATGGAGTTTTTGATGCGCGGACGCCGCGAGGCCCGATAGGGCCGGCCCGTATTTTGGGGGTCGGCCATGAAGATGCTCCCCTCCGCACGCGATCCAGGCTGCGGACAGCGGAGCCTTGCATCAAAATTCCGGACCATCATGGACATTTCAAAAGCCGAGCAGCGGGTCCTTCACCTGCTTGCCCAGGGCGGACATGTGCTCGTTGAAAAGAACGAGCGCAACCGCATCACCGTCGCTTCCTGTGTCACACGTGAAGGCTGGCGGTCACCAGGGCTGGATTTGACCGTTTTCAGGAAGCTGAAACGACGGCGCTATATTGCGTCCTCTCAGGGTGGCCCCTATCAGATCACCCGCCTGGGGTTGCGGCGGGTGCGGGCCCAGCCGGACAACCGCTGACACCGACAAACCTCGCCGCCGGGTCCGGCCCGGCGGCGAAACGCCAACCTTGCAGATCCCGGTCGCCGCCCGCGCGTCACGCCCCCGGCGTTTCGCCGTCAAGCGCCAGGCTGCCTCCTCAATGCCGCTGCCAGATCAATGCCTCGGTCGGAACCACGACCGCCGCGAGCGAACCGGCATCTGGGCGGCCCGGTCTCTTTCGGGGCTTGCCAGACGGCACATCCCGTGGATTGCTGTTGGCGAACGATTTGTCGAGCGGGAGCATTTCATGGACTTCGATATCTGGCTGGCCTTTGCCGTTGCGTCTTTCCTGATGCTCGCCGTTCCGGGACCGACCATACTCCTCGTCGTTTCCTACGCGCTCTCGCAGGGCCGCTCCGTCGCGGCCGCCGTCGTTGCCGGGGTCGTGCTCGGGGATCTCACGGCCATGACCGCATCCATCTCCGGGCTCGGCGCGCTGCTTGCCACCTCCGCCACGCTGTTCACCGTGCTCAAGTGGGTGGGCGCCGCCTATCTGGTCTGGCTCGGCCTGAAACTCTGGCGCGCGCCCGTCGCAACAAAGGTACTGGAGCAGGAAACACAGGCGCAGACGGTTTCGCCTCTGCGGATCGTGGGCCATTCCTATGCGGTGACCGCGCTCAACCCAAAAAGTATTGTCTTCTTTGTCGCCTTCCTGCCGCTCTTCGTTGATCCCACCCGGCCACTTCTCGGCCAGGCGGTGATCCTGGAGGCAACCTTCGTTGTCCTCGCCGCCCTCAACGCGGCGGCCTTCGGTTTCATGGCCGCCGCAGTCGGCGCGCGGCTGACGCGCCCTTCCGTACGACGGGCGATCAACAGGATCGGCGGGTCGGCCATGATCGGTGCAGGTCTGCTCGTGCTCGGATGGCGGCGCACAACGAACTGACCACCAGCGAGCCAACCACCGGCAGGTCATCGCGAAATGGCGCGCCTCCCCGGGGACGCGCCTCCCTTCAACGCAACACGGAATACCAGCCGCGAACGCCTGCAGTCACCACCATCTGGCCGGTTTGAAGCGCCCGGCCGCTTCCTCGATAACGCTGCCAAGACTGTAGAGCGCTTCCTCGCCGAAGGGCCGACCGATCAGTTGAAGACCAAGCGGCAAGCCGTCCCGGTTGAGCCCCGCAGGCACGGCAAGACCCGGCAGTCCGGCCATGTTCACCGTCACGGTGAAGATATCGAGAAGATACATGGCGACCGGATCGGTGACCGCACCGGGCGCGAAGGCCGCGTCCGGCGTTGCCGGTGTCAGGATCGCATCAACGCCTGCGTCGAAGGACTGGTCGAAGTCGCGCTTGATCAGCGTGCGGACTTTCTGTGCCTTGAGATAGTAGGCATCGTAGTAACCGGCGGAGAGCACATAGGTCCCGATCAGCACCCGCCGCTTGACCTCGGAGCCAAAACCGGCCGCGCGGGTCTTTTCGTACATGTCGGCGATATCATCCCCGTCGACACGCAATCCGTAGCGCACGCCGTCATAGCGGGCGAGGTTGGACGAGGCTTCCGCCGGCGCCACGATGTAGTAGGCCGGCAGCGCATATTTTGTATGCGGCAGGGAAATGTCGACGATCTCCGCGCCGGCCTCCTTCAGCCAGTCGATGCCCTGCTGCCAGAGCGCGTTGACCTCCTCGGACATGCCCTCGACGCGGTACTCTTTCGGAATGCCGATCCGCAGTCCGCGCACCGACTTTCCAACCGCAGCCTCGTAATCCGGCACCGGCACGTCGACGCTGGTGGTGTCCTT
The DNA here is from genome assembly GCF_900105595.1 of Stappia sp. ES.058. Taxonomy (GTDB): domain Bacteria; phylum Pseudomonadota; class Alphaproteobacteria; order Rhizobiales; family Stappiaceae; genus Stappia. Next base: position 2,338,478 of record NZ_LT629784.1, read on the forward strand.
CGCGTCGACGGAAGCCATGGAACGCAGCATGACGGCGTTGTCGCGAACCGTCCGCGTGATGGGCCCGGCCTGGTCGAGCGACGAGGCAAAGGCGACCGTGCCCCAGCGCGAGCAGCGCCCGTATGTCGGCTTCATGCCGACCGTGCCGGTCAGCGCGGCCGGCTGGCGGATCGATCCGCCGGTATCGGTCGCGGTCGCGCCCACGCACAGCGCACCGGCAACGGCAGCGGCGGACCCGCCGGACGATCCGCCCGGCACCAGCGCCTCGTCGGAGCCTTTCCGCTTCCACGGATTGACGACATTTCCGTAATAGGAGGTTTCATTCGACGAGCCCATGGCGAATTCGTCCATGTTCAGCTTGCCGAGCATCACTGCCCCGTCGGCCCAAAGGTTGGCGGTAACGGTCGATTCGTAGCGCGGCTTGAAACCGTCGAGAATGTGGCTGCAGGCCTGCGTATGCACCCCTTCGGTGGCGAAGAGATCCTTGACGCCAAGAGGAATGCCCTCCAGCGCCCCGCCCTCGCCCTTGCCGAGCTTTTCATCGGAGGCCGCCGCCATCTCCAGGGCCCTGTCCCCGGTGACCGCGACATAGGCGTTCAGCGCCTGATTGCCGGCCGCGATCTCGCCCAGATAGGCGTCCGTGATCTCGCGGGCGCTGAAGTCACGCGCGGAAAGCCCGTCGCGCGCCTCGGTCAGGGTCAGTTTCGTCAGCTCGGTCATGTCTTGGTCTCGCTGGGCTGTTCGCGTCACGCGTTGGAAAGAAGCGGTTTTTCGAAAAAGGCGGTGAAGGGCGTGTCGGAATAATCCAGCACCGGGCCGCAGCCGACAAATCCGGCTCGCTCATAGACACGCGCAGCGGCCTTGTAGTTGTTGCCGGTCTCCAGCACCAGACGCGCAAGGCCTTCGCTGCGGGCAAGCGCCTCGATCTCGGCAAGGATCTCGCCGCCAATGCCCTGGCCCTGAGCCTCGGGGCGCGTGTACATGCGCTTAACCTCACCGACGCTGCCTGGATGGCGCCGCAAGGCGCCGCACGCCATAAGGGCGTTCGTTTCCAGGTCGCGCACGACAAACACGGTGGTGTCCGCACCCGCCATGTCCTCGACACTCATATGGTGACAGGTGTCGGCCGGCGTGAGCGAGAGCAGCAAGCCATTCAGGTCCGCGATCAGGGCGCGCATGTCGTCGGTGAGCGGAGACTCAACGCCGATGACAACCTTCACGGCCTATTCCACCACCTTCGGAACCATGAAGAACTTGTCCTCCGACATCGGCGCATTGGCGACCACATCCTGCGGGTAACCGCCGTCATCGACCACATCGGCGCGCTTCTTCATCTCCTGCTTGACCACCGACGTCATCGGCTCGACGCCGCTGACGTCCGCTTCGTCCAACTGCTCGACGAAGGCAAGAATCGCGTTCAATTCGCCGGTCATCTGGTCGGCTTCGGTGTCCGTGACCTTGATGCGCGCAAGATGCGCAACGCGTTTCACCGTGTCGATATCGACGGACATTGGGATCTCCGGATTGCCTCGGGCGACGGGGACCTATCGGCGGAACCGCTCCGCGCGAGGCTGCCCCCGACAGGAGGCCTATATCACCGGGACAAACCCGCCCGCAAGCCAAAGGGCGCAGGCCGCACCGCCTGCCCGGCCACAGGGGTCACGCACCAATGGCGCGCGCGACAGCCATTGCCGGGGCCGGCGAGACCGGCAGCAGCCTGCTTCGCGGCGCGGCAAACCCTCTCCCGAACAGCCGGGCCAGCGTCTCGCCCCGATACTGCCGCTCCTCGACGATCTCTCCGCCGGCCCAGACCTGCGCGTGAAAAACCTCCTCGCGCACGACCCGGCCATCGATGTCGACCCCGTCGGTGCGACAGTAAAACCGCACCCGTCCCGTATCGCGCTCGCAAGCGAGATCATCGAACGTGCCGCGCACCATCGCGAAACGGCGCAAGACCGGCTGAAGCTTGCGCAAGGCCGTACGCCTGTCGCGCGCAACCAGAATGTCGTTTTCGAAAAGGCGCGCGTCGGGCGAATAATGCGTCTCGACCGCATCGAGAAGGTCGCCCCTGGCGAGGCTCAGCAGGAAATCGTCAAGCTTGCTGCGAAACGGGATCTGATGTGACATGGCCTGTCCGGACGCTGGAATCGGATAAGAACATTACGTGAACATTTGATCCCTGTCCAGCGCGACAACACCGTTTTGCGACCCTAGCGCGTCATGCCTTATTCACTTGGCAAGGCTCCTCTGCTTGGAGCCGCCAGTGTGCTTGCGCCCTCCGCCGGGCGGCCATTCCCGCAAGCGAGGATAACCGGCCTTAGGTGGGTCAGGCGACTGTAAAGGCTTGTTGCCTTCCATTATGAAAGCGTAGTCTTGCGCAAAGGAGTGACAAACATGGCCAGCAAAGCGCGCGCCGCATTCGACAAGAATGCAAAGGACATAAAGCGGCTGATCGAGTTGCATGAGAACGTAGGCGGTACAGCTCCTGGCCGACGCCGCGGGCTGGAGGTTCTTAATAAATCAGCAATCGTGCTGATTACTGCTTTCTGGGAGGCTTACTGCGAAGACATTGCGGCGGAAGGGCTTGAACACATCGTTGAGCACGCTGAGTCGGCAGATGCGCTGCCAAACGAATTGAAGAAGATCATCGCTAAAAAATTGAAAGATCAACCGCATGAGCTTGAGGTATGGAAAATCGCTGACGACGGTTGGCGTGCCTATCTCTCCATTCACCTTGAGGAACTCAAGAAGCAGAGAGACAGAAAGCTTAACACACCAAAGAGCGACCGGATCAATGAGCTTTTCAAGTCGGCGGTCGGCATAGAGAAAATGACCAGCCACTGGTATTGGCCGCAGAAGATGAAATCAGAGAGGGCGCAGGAAACGCTGGACGATTTCGTATCTCTGCGTGGGGCCATTGCCCATCGTGGTCAGCACGATAGGAGCGTGACCAAGAAGAACGTCACTGACTATTTCGAATTTGTTCAATCGCTAGTTTCCAAGACGGGTGGCGAAGTCAACAAGCATGTGAAAAAGGTAACAAAGAAGCCATTGTGGACCACCAAGCGGTCCCGATGATTAGCTCGATGAAACTTGGAAGTGGCGTTTACGCCCACCACGCATACTGCGGGTCCCCGGCTTTGCCGGGCGCGGAGTGCCCCGCCCCCGGTTGGCTTGCTTCGTTTGCGCGGCATAGCTCATCTGGACGACGAGCCCGGCGGCTAGGCCACGAGCTCATGAATGGGGCCGTGACCTAAACCTCGAAGGATCCGCCCGGGTCGGTGACCTTCACCTTCGATGCATCCGCTCCCATTTCGGCGAGAAAACCGTCGGCGGACTGGTCGAGAATCGGGAAGGTGCCGTAGTGGCACGGCAGGATCGTCTCGAAATCGAAGAAGCGCTTGCAGGCGATCGCCGCCGTTTTCGCCCCCATGGTGAAACGGTCGCCGATCGGCACGACACCGATTTTCGGGGCGTAAAGCTCCTGGATCAGCGCCATGTCGCCGAACAGATCCGTATCGCCCATATGGTAGAACGTGGGCTGGCCTTCCGCGTCCACGACAAGTCCGTTCGGTTGGCCCATGTAGACCGGCGGCCAGCCTTTGGCGAGCGACGACGAGGTGTGGTGCGCCTGGGTCAGCGAAACGGTGAAGGGACCGACGTCGACCGTGCCGCCGCAGCCCATCGGGTTGATGTTCTCGTGCCCCTCGGACTGCACCCACATGGCGATCTCGAAATTCGCCGTGACCTGCGCCCCGGTCTTACGGGCGATGTCGAGGGTGTCGCCGATGTGATCGTCATGTCCGTGGGTCAGCAGAATGTGGGTCACGCCGTCGCTGACGCCGTCGACGCTCAAGGATTCGGGAAAGGACGGGTTTCCGCTCAAGAACGGATCGATCAGAATGGATGCCTGCGGAATGTCGAGGCGGCAGGCGGCGTGACCGAGATAGGTGATCTTCATTGCAGGTCTCCCTTGGATGCGATCTGTCTCCCCGAGACTATCCGGATGCGGCGCGCCTGCAATCCCGCTCCCTGTTCGCGCAGGCAGACGCGTGCTAAAGCCTCGTCATGGCGCAAGATCCCCTCCTTCCCCACAATGACTTTGCTCTTCGGCTTCCGCGCATCGGCCGTCTCATCGGGCTCGACCTTGGAACGAAGACAATCGGCCTTGCGCTGTCCGATCTCGGACGCGGCATCGCGACCCCGCTCGAGACAATCAAACGCAAGAAGTTCGGTGTCGATGCCGCAGCGTTGCTTGCCATATGCAAGACGCACGAGGTCTGCGGAATGGTACTCGGCCTGCCGCTCAACATGGACGGCTCCGAAGGGCCGCGCGTCCAGGCGACGCGCGCCTTTGCCCGCAATCTCCTGCCGCTGACGGACCTGCCGCTGACCGCCTGGGACGAACGCCTGTCGACGGCCGCCGTCACACGCACATTGATCGAGGCGGACCGCTCGCGCGCCCGGCGCGCGGAACTCGTCGACAAGATGGCCGCCGCCTACATCCTGCAAGGGTGCCTCGACCGGCTGTCCCGCATTCACCGCGATGCCGAGGAGAACGCGGCCAAGGAAAAAGCGGTCGAGGAGAGCGGACGCGGAGACGACAGGCAATGAGCATTGTCTTCAATGCCTTGTTGCCGGTCCTGCTTGTCATCGCCACGGGCTATCTCGTCGCCCGCATGGGAATCATCACCGGCGAGCAGTGGCGCGGCATCGAGCGCATCGCCTATTTTGTGCTGTTTCCCGCAATCATCATCGCAACGGTTGCGCAGACCGATTTCATGGCTCTGCCGGCCTTCGAGATGAGCGCGACGCTGGTCGCCTCGGTCATCACCATGGCGGTGATCGCGCTTGGCCTGCAGCCGCTGTTGCGTCGTGTTTTTCTTGTGGACGGACCAAGGTTCACCTCCGTGTTCCAGGGCGCAACGCGCTGGAACACCTTCGTTGCACTTGCCATTGCGAACAAGATGCTGGGGCCCGACGGCGTTGCCCTTCTTGCGGTGGCGATCGTCGCCATGGTGCCCTTGCTGAACGTCATGTGCGTGCTGGTCCTTTCGCATTTCACCAGCGGCGCCGCACCGGGTGTCCGCAAGATCGTGCTCGACCTCGTCCGCAATCCCTTCATCTGGTCGACCGCAACGGGCCTCGCCTTGAATGTCACCGGTCTGCCGCTGCCGCTATTTGCGTGGTCGACGCTCGAGATTCTCGGCAGCGCCGCCCTGCCGATCGGCATCGTCTGCGTGGGAGCCGGCCTCGATCTCAACGCGCTCCGCCGACCGGGGCCTGCGCTCTCCACCGCGCTGGTGCTCAAACTCGCCGTAATGCCGGTGCTCGGATTCTCCTATGCGACGCTCATGGGCGTTCACGGTCCAGCCTTCACCGCCGTGATGATTGCCATGTCGTTGCCCAGCGCCGGGGGATCCTATCTGCTGGCGCGCCAGATGGGCGGCGACGCCAAACTGATGGCCGAGATCCTGACGCTGCAAACGCTTGCCGCCGCCGTGACGATGCCGATCGCCCTTCTCGTCGCGGTATGAAAACCGCCCGACACCAAACCGACCCGTAAAAAGCGGGCATATGCGCCAGGGCGCGCTTGAGCCGGCGCGCACTTGCCCCTATAGGGTAGCCTTTAATGAGCGCACAAACCTCCCCCCTCGCGGATGCCTATCCGCACCGTCACCTGCTCGGGATCGAAGGTCTCCAGCCGCACGAAATCCTTGCCCTTCTCGATCGTGCCGAAAGCGCGGTGGAGATCAGTCGCCAGGTGGAGAAGAAAAAGACCGTCCTGCGGGGCCGCACGCAGATCAATCTCTTCTTCGAAGCCTCCACGCGCACGCAATCCTCCTTCGAAATCGCCGGCAAACGCCTCGGCGCGGACGTGATGAACATGTCGGTGTCGTCGTCTTCGGTAAAGAAGGGCGAAACGCTGATCGACACGGCGGCAACGCTCAACGCCATGCATCCCGACATCATCGTCGTGCGCCACCACGCGGCCGGCGCGGTGCATCTCCTTGCCCAGAAGGTCGGCTGTTCGGTGATCAACGCCGGCGACGGTGCGCATGAGCATCCGACGCAAGCGTTGCTCGACGCCCTCACGATCCGCCGTCACAAGGGCAAGATCGCGCGGCTGACAATCGCCATTTGCGGCGACATCCTGCATTCGCGGGTGGCACGCTCCAACATCATCCTGCTCAACGCGCTGGGTGCACGGGTGAAGGTTGTGGCGCCCTCCACGCTGCTTCCCAACGACATCGAAAAGATGGGTGTCGAAGTCTGCCCAACCATGCGTGAAGGTCTGGCGGATGCGGATATCGTCATGATGCTTCGGCTGCAGCGCGAGCGTATGGCGGGCGCCTTCATTCCGTCCGTGCGTGAGTATTTCCGCTACTACGGCCTGGACGCCGAAAAGCTCTCCGCCGCCAAGCCTGACGCACTCGTCATGCACCCCGGTCCGATGAACCGGGGAGTGGAAATCGATCCGGAAATCGCCGACGGCCCGCAGAGCCTGATCCGCGAACAGGTCGAGATGGGCGTCGCCGTGCGCATGGCCGTGCTCGAGGCCCTCTCAGCGCATCTGCCAAACCGGTGAGGACACCCGACATGGCTCACGAGATGACGCAGACACCGATCCTTTTCACCAACGCGCGCGTGCTCGACCCTACCCGCAGGCTCGATGCGCCGGGAAGCGTGCTGGTCGTTGACGGCGTCATCGCCGCCGCCGGACCCGAAGCGCTCAATCAGGGCGCGCCGGAGGGCACGAGAATCATCGATCTCGCAGGCGCCATCGCAGCCCCGGGGCTTGTCGACATGGACGTCACGGTGGGTGAGCCGGGCGCGGAACACCGCGAAACGCTGGCCAGCGCCAGCCAGGCGGCGGCGGCCGGCGGCATCACCACGATCGTCACCTCGCCCGACACCGATCCGATCATCGACGATCCGGCGCTTGTTGACTTCGTGCTTCGCCGCGCCCGCGACACGGCAAGCGTGCGCGTACACCCGATGGCCGCCCTCACCAAACGGCTTGAGGGTGAGGAAATGAGCGAGATCGGACTGCTCCGGGAGGCCGGCGCCGTCGCCTTTTCCAACGGCAATCATTCGATCACCCATTCCGGCGTGATGCGCAGGCTCATGACCTATGCGCGCGACTTCGATGCGCTCGTTGTGCACCACACCGAAGATCCCGACCTCGCCGGCGCGGGAGTCATGAATGAAGGTCTGAACGCCAGTTGGAAAGGCCTGCCGGCAAGTCCGCGCGAAGCCGAGATCATCATGCTGGAGCGCGACCTCAGGCTCGCAAGCCTCACCCGCAGCCGCTATCACGCGCGCTCCGTGTCCTGTGCCCAAAGCGCCGAGGCGCTGGCGCGGGCAAAGGCCTCCGGCCTCAATGTCACGGCCGGCATCTCGATCAATCATCTGACGCTCAACGAAAACGACATCGGCCCCTACCGGACGTTCTTCAAGATGGCGCCGCCGCTTCGTTCGGAGGATGAACGACGCGCCATGGTGGAAGCCCTCGCCGCTGGCACTATCGACGTCATCGTCTCCGCGCACGACCCGCAGGACGTGGAGACCAAGCGTCATCCCTTTGCGGAAGCCGCCGACGGAGCAATCGGCCTGGAAACCCTGCTTTCGGCCGGGCTTCGCCTGGTGCATTCGGGCGATGTCCCGATCATGACGCTTCTCGCAGCGATGACCTGCAATCCCGCGGACCGACTCGGACTGCCGGTCGGACGGCTTGCGGCCGGCGCGCCCGCCGACATCGTCGTGTTCGATCTTGATCGCCCCTGGGTTCTCGACAAGACGAAAATCCGCTCACGGTCCAAGAACACGCCCTTTGAGGATGCCCGCTTCAGCGGCAAGGTGCTCCATACGATGGTTGCGGGACGACTGCTCCCGTCCTAGTCTTTGCAATGATTGCGCAACCGGAGGCTGCACGTGCCCGATCCGATCAGCTGGGCCCACGCTTGGCCCTATTTTCTGGCCGCCCTTGTCTTCGGCTATCTCTTGGGCTCGATCCCCTTCGGCCTCGTGGTCACGCGGATCGCCGGTGAAGGCGATATCCGCTCCATCGGATCCGGCAACATCGGCACCACCAACGTTCTGCGCACCGGCAAGAAACACCTCGCCGCCCTCACGCTTCTGGGCGATGCGCTCAAGGGCACGGTCGCGGTGGTGATCGCCTCCCGGTTCGGTGGACCGGATGCCGCTGTGATCGCCGGTTTCGGCGCCTTTCTCGGCCACCTCTTTCCCGTCTGGCTGCGATTTCGCGGCGGCAAGGGAGTGGCGACCTATCTCGGCATCCTGCTTGGCCTGTTCTGGCCGGCAGCGCTCGCCTTCGCCGCGATCTGGGTCGCGATGGCCGCCCTGTTTCGCTATTCGTCCCTGTCCGCTCTTGTTGCAAGTCTCGCAACGCCTGTTCTCCTCTATGTCGTTTTCGAGCGCATTCAGCTTGCAGAGCTCATGGGCTTGCTCACCGTGATCCTCTGGGCGAAGCATCACGAGAACATCGCCCGTCTCATCAGGGGAACCGAAGGTCGGATCGGACAAAAGGGATGAGCGATCAGCGATCCGAACCGGCACGCACCCGCGTGCTGACGGATCGCCAGCGGCTCGCCTGGCTGCGCCTTATCCGCTCCGAGAATGTCGGACCGGTGACCTTTCGCGCGCTCATCAACCACGCCGGGTCGGCGGAAGCCGCCATCAAGGCCTTGCCCGACCTGTCGCGACGGGGCGGAAAACGAACGATCCGGGTGTTCTCGCAAGGCGATGCCGAGGACGAGATCGAAGCGCTTGAGAAGATGGGCGGCCGGCTGCGTGCGCTGGGCGAATACGGGTACCCGCCGCTCCTGCGGTATGTGGATGGGGCACCGCCGCTCATCAGTGTTCGCGGCAGCGACGACCGCCTCGCCGAAGACGCAACAATCGCCATGGTCGGCGCCCGGAATGCCTCGCTGGCCGGCCTGAAGATCGCCGGCGAAATCGCCACCGGTCTTGGCGCGGCCGGATACACGATCGTCTCCGGACTGGCACGCGGCATCGACGCCGCGGCCCATCGCGCCGCGCTTGCCAGCGGAACCGTCGCCGTCATGGCGGGCGGGATCGATGTGATCTATCCGGTTGAAAACCGCGATCTTCATTGGTCCCTTCTGGAAAACGACGGCGCGGTCATCAGCGAGATGCCACTCGGATGGAAACCGCGCAGCCGGGACTTCCCGCGGCGCAACCGTCTGATATCCGGCGTATCTCTCGCAACCGTTCTGATAGAGGCCGCGCGCGCCTCAGGCTCGCTGCACACTGCGCGTTTTGCTGCAGAACAGAATCGGGACGTTCTTGCCGTGCCGGGATCTCCCCTCGATCCGCGCTCGGAGGGCGGCAACCGCCTGATCCGGGACGGCGCGACACTTGTCACCAGCGCCAGCGATATCCTGGAGAGTCTCGGGCCGCGACGTCCCTTTCCCGAGCCGCCGTCGATCGAGATCGAAGAGCCCGGACGCGATGCCGAGCCACACCGCATTCGGGTTGCCGAAAATGATCGGGGGCGGGTGCTGTCGGCGCTCGGCGGTGCGCCTGTGGAGATCGACGAACTGATCCGCTACACCGAGCTGGAAGCCCGTATCGTTCATGTCATCTTGCTGGAATTGGAACTGGCCGGCCGCCTGGAACGCCACCCCGGGCAGAAGGTAAGCCTGATCGACAGCAGATAGACCAAGGGCGAACCGGGCCCGGCCAAACAGGGAAAACGGCGTCAAAACCCTGTCCTGCTCCGGCACGAGCCTCCCGTATCCCTCACCCCCGCGTCAGGAACCGATGTGCCGGACAGACAACATGCGCGCCGGCGCAGGTGTTCGAACGCCCGCCGCCACCGAAGCCCGATGGCGGATCGACCGGCAGAGCCTCCAAACCGCACAGCCGACCGAAAACGCGCGACCGACTCCGGATACGTCGATCCCTGAAAATTTCAGGTTGTATTTTAATAAAATACACCAAAATTGAATTTTGGGCGCCGAAATCTGCAGGTGAATTTAGAAAATTTTTAAATGCAACCTGAGGACGCACCTTGACTCGCGTTATTCAAATATCTTCATGCTTTTGAAATTCAGCGTGTTTGTCATATGCTTCGACACGTGCCATTTCGAGTAAATAAGCTAAGAATGTCAAATCGTTATTTGTTGCCAAGTCCCGTAGCTCACGGCATATCTGGGCCGAGTATCTTGCGGCTTCAGCTCGGTCTGATGGAGATTCTAACGGCATTGTGTGACCTGGACGTTGGCCGCATAAAGCGGTTGTCGGTATAATTACAACCAAAAGTTTTCTAATTCCATACTACACGTCATTTGCAACCGGGCGCAAGGTTCGGGTCGCCGGCAACCGTCGCTCCAGCCATTTCCCGTCGACGGAAATGCATCACTTGACCCAGGCGGTACGAATGGTCATTTGACAGCTGCTATCTAATTGAGGGATCGTCCGGCGCCATTCCTGCGCGTCGGAGCCGCGCGTCATCGCGCCGCCCGTGCCGCAAGGCGCTTCTTTTCCTGCTTGGGGTCTCATGAATATCGTCATTGTTGAATCGCCGGCCAAGGCCAAGACCATCAACAAGTATCTGGGGTCGGACTATCATGTCCTCGCCTCCTACGGGCACGTGCGCGACCTGCCCGCGAAGGACGGATCGGTCCGCCCCGACGAAGACTTCGAGATGAGCTGGGATGTCGACGCGAAGTCGCAGAAGCGCCTTAGCGACATTGCCAAGGCCGTGAAGGGCGCCGACCGCCTGATCCTCGCCACTGACCCCGACCGCGAGGGGGAAGCGATTTCCTGGCACGTCCTTGAGGTCTTGCGCAAGAAACGACTGCTGAAGGACATGCCCGTCCAGCGTGTCGTGTTCAACGCCATCACGAAAAAGTCCATTCTCGAGGCAATGGAAAACCCGCGCGACATCGACGAACCGCTTGTCGATGCGTATCTCGCGCGCCGTGCGCTCGACTATCTCGTCGGTTTCACGCTCTCTCCCGTCTTGTGGCGCAAGCTCCCCGGCGCCCGTTCCGCCGGGCGGGTTCAATCCGTGGCGCTGCGCCTTGTCTGCGACCGGGAAAGCGAGATCGAACGCTTCGTCAGCCAGGAGTACTGGTCCGTCCTGGCCAATCTGAAGACAGCGGAAGGGTCCGCATTCCAGGCCCGTATCGCAGCGTTCAACGGCAAGAAGCTTGCGCGCCTCGGCATCGGATCGAAGGCGGAGGCGGATGAGATCGCCGCCCATCTGAACGCGGCCTCTCTCGACGTGTCGAGCGTGGAATCCAAGCCGCAGCGCCGACATCCGGCGGCCCCCTTCACCACCTCCACGCTTCAGCAAGAGGCCTCGCGCAAGCACGGCTTTGCAGCGGCACGCACCATGCAGGTCGCGCAAAAGCTCTATGAAGGCGCCGACATCGGCGGCGAAACCGTTGGCCTCATCACCTATATGAGAACGGATGGCGTGCAGATCGCCGGCGAGGCGATCGCATCGGCGCGCGAGGTAATCGGGTCCAATTACGGCGCTGACTATGTGCCCGAAAAGCCGCGCCATTATTCCTCGAAAGCGAAGAATGCGCAGGAAGCCCACGAGGCAATCCGGCCCACGGACCTGACGAGACATCCGCGCGATGTCGCGCGCTATCTCGATCCGGACGCCGCCCGACTTTATGAACTCGTCTGGAAGCGCACCATCGCCTCTCAGATGGAATCAGCGGTTCTGGAGCGCACCACCGTCGACATCGACGCCAAGGCGGGGGGAAGACCGCGACCTTGCGCGCGACCGGGTCCGTCGTACGATTCGACGGCTTCTTCGCCCTCTATCAGGAGGGCAAGGATGACGAGGAAGACGAGGAGGGCCGCCGGCTGCCCGCGATGACGCAGGGCGAGATCGTCAGCCGAACGTCGATCGAGACCGCCCAGCATTTCACCGAGCCCCCGGCGCGCTTTACCGAAGCGACACTGGTAAAGAAGATGGAAGAGCTCGGTATCGGCCGTCCCTCCACCTATGCCTCGACGCTTCAGACCCTGCGCGACCGCGACTATGTGGAGATCGACGGAAAGCGGCTGATCCCGCAGGACAAGGGCCGTTTGGTCATCGCCTTCCTCGAAAGCTTCTTCGACCGCTACGTCGAGTATGATTTCACTGCCGCGCTTGAGGAAAAGCTCGACCGCATCTCCGCCGGCGAATTGTCATGGAAGGACGTCTTGCGCGATTTCTGGCGTGAATTTTCGGCTTCGGTGCATGATATCAAGGACCTCAGGGTCTCCGAGGTGCTCGATTCCCTCAACGAAATGCTCGCGGCCCATGTCTTTCCCGATCAGGGCAATGGCGAGGACCCGCGCAAATGCCCGGCCTGCGGCGAAGGCCGCCTGTCGCTCAAGGTCAGCCGTTTCGGCGCCTTCGTGGGGTGTTCGAACTACGACAAGGACAAGCTGGCAGGCAAAACGCCCAACGAGAATCCGCCCCACTGCGGATACACGCGCCAACTGTCGGCAAACGGCCAGAACGGCGACACCGAAATGGCCGACGGTCCCAAGATCCTCGGGCAGGATCCGGCGAGCGGCCTGGATGTCAGCCTGCGCACCGGCCGTTTCGGTCCCTATGTGCAACTCGGCGAGGAAGCCAAGCCCAAGCGCGCGTCGTTGCCGCGCGGCTGGCAAGCGTCGGAAATCGACCTCGACAAGGCGCTTCAACTGCTGTCGCTTCCCCGCGAGGTCGGCCCGCATCCCGAAGACGGCAAGGAGATCCTCGCCGGCATTGGCCGCTACGGTCCTTTTGTTCTGCATGACGGCACATATGCGAACCTGGAAAGCCCGGAAGAAGTCTTCAGCGTCGGCATCAACCGCGCAGTCGATGCTCTGGCGCAAAAGCGTGCGAAGGCCGGTCGCGGCCGGGGCAACACGCCGCCGCTGAAGGAACTGGGCGATCACCCCGATGGCGGCCCGATCACCGTCCAGGACGGGCGCTACGGACCGTACGTGAAATGGGCCAAGGTCAATGCGACACTTCCCAAGGGAAGCGACCCGCAGGCTGTCACCGTCGACGAGGCGCTGGCGCTGATCGCTGCCAAGATCGAGAAGACGGGCAAGGGCAAACCGGCGGCCAAGAAGGCGACCGCAAAAAAGCCGGCTGCAAAGAAGCCCGCCGCGAAGAAAACGACCGCCAAGGCGACCGCGACGAAAAAGCCGGCCGCGAAGAAGACCACCGCAAAGAAGACCGCCACCGCCAAAAAGGCCGTGGCAGAGGATGACGCTTGACCGCCAACCGCCCGAAGAAAACGAAACCGAAGAAAACGGCGACGAAATCGGCCGGCACCTCGCAAATGCCGGGACGCGACGAGATCATGGCCTTCGTCGCCGACAATCCGGGCAAGGCGGGGAAGCGCGAAATCGCGCGGCATTTCGGCATCATCGGAGGCGCGCGGATCTATCTGAAGCGCCTCCTGCGCGAAATGGCCGACGACGGGTTGCTTGAAAAGCGGCAAAAGAAACTCATCAGGGCCGGCGACCTCCCCTCGGTGCTGGTCGTCACGGTCGTCGCGCGCGATGCCGATGGAGAATTGATCGCCGAGCCGGCCAGTTGGGACGTGGACGAACAGGGGGTTCCGCCGAAAATCCTCGTCGTGCCGGAGCGCCGCAAAAGCCAGCCGCGCACCGCCGGACTGGGCGACCGGCTGCTCGTGCGCCTGAGCTCCGACGAGACGGGGCCCGAGGCAAGCCGGGCCGGACGGATCATCAAGCTGCTGGAACGTCAGGCCGCTTCCATTCTCGGCATCCTGCGCACGGCGCGCGGACGCACCTTCCTGGAGCCGATCGAACGCAAGCAGCGCGAACTCGACATCGACACCAGCGACCTGAAAGGCGCGGAGGACGGCGACCTCATCTCCGTCACCACCACCAAAGGCCCGGGCCGTTACGGCGACACGCGCGCCAAGGTGCTCAAGCGCATCGGCGCGATGCATTCGGAAATGGCGGTTTCCGAAATCGCCCTGCACACCCATGGCATTCCGCACCGCTTCCCCGACCGGGTTGTCGAGGCGGCCGAACAGGCTGTGCCTGCAACGCTCAAGGGCCGCGAGGACTGGCGCAAAGTGCCGCTGATCACCATCGATCCCGCCGACGCCAAGGATCATGATGACGCGGTCCATGCCGAGCCGGACCCCGACCCGGACAATCCCGGCGGTCACATCATCACCGTCGCGATCGCTGATGTGGCCTTCTACGTCCGTCCCGGCGAACCGCTCGACCGGGAAGCCCATCTGCGCGGCAACTCGGTCTATTTCCCCGACCGGGTGATCCCGATGTTGCCGGAAAAGCTCTCCAACGGCCTGTGCTCGCTAAAGGAAGGCGAAGACCGGGCCGCGATGGCCGTGCGCATGACCCTTGATGCGAGCGGACAGAAGAAGAGCCACAGCTTCCACCGTGTGATGATGCGCTCAGCGGTCAAGCTCTCCTACCAACAGGCGCAAGGGGCCATCGACGGCGAGCCGGATCACACGAGCGACGCCGTGCTGAACGACATCCTCAAGCCGCTCTGGGCCGCCTACGAGAGCCTGAAGACGGCGAGACACGACCGAGAACCGCTGGATCTCGACCTGCCGGAGCGCAAAATCCGCCTGAAGGAGGATGGCACCGTCAGAGATGTCTTCGTCCCCGAACGCCTTGACGCGCACAAGCTGATCGAGGAATTCATGATCCAGGCGAATGTCGCAGCGGCGGAGACACTCGAGAAGGCCGGCATCCCTTTGCTCTACAGGATCCACGACGCCTCCAGCCCGGAAAAGCTCGAGGCGCTGAAGGAATTCCTGTCGACGCTCGACATCAAGCTCGCGTCGTCCGGCGGCCTGCGTCCCGCCGCGTTCAATGGCATCTTGCGGAAGGTGAAGGGCCTGCCCGACGCCGAACTGGTCAACCAGGTCATTTTGCGCAGTCAGGCGCAGGCAGAGTATTCACCCGACAACATCGGCCATTTCGGGCTCAACCTGAAACGCTATGCGCATTTCACCTCGCCCATCCGCCGTTATGCCGACCTGATCGTGCACCGGGGCCTGATCCGGGCACTGAAGCTCGGCGACGACGGCTTGCCGGAGGGCATGGAGACGAAGCTGGAAGCCGTCGGCGCGGATGTGTCCGCCGCCGAACGCCGGGCGATGCTTGCCGAGCGCGACACCGTCGACCGTCTGATCGCCCTGTGGCTGTCGGACCAGGTCGGCGCCCGTTTCACCGGCCGGATCTCCGGCGTCGTGAAGTCCGGCCTGTTCGTTCGCCTCGACGACACCGGTGCCGACGGGTTCGTGCCCGCCTCCACCATTGGCGACGATTACTACCACTATGACGAATCGTCGCATTCCATGTCAGGTCGAACCACGGGAGAAACCTTCTCTTTGGGCGACCGCGTCGAGGTGCGACTGGTGGAAGCAGCCCCCTATGCCGGGTCCCTTCAGTTTGAACTTTTGAGCGAAGGTCACTATCACAAGCGAAAGAGCTCTCGCGAACGCAGCTTTGCGCGGCAAGGCAAGGGCGCGCGACAGCACAAGGGCCGGCCCCGCAGCGCAAAGAGCGCGCCCGGCCGCAGCCGAAACTCGAAGGGTCCACGGACATGACTGTCACATATGCCGGACTGACCGATGTATCGCCCGTCCCTGCATCAAAGCCCAAGCGGGATGTCGGCAGGGCAATGCTGCTCGGCGCCAAGGGGCTCTGCCCGAACTGTGGCCAGGGCCGCCTCTTCGGCAAGTATCTGAAGGTCGAGCCGGGCTGCAAATCCTGCGGCGAGGAACTGCATCACCACCGTGCCGATGATGCCCCCCCCTATTTCACGATCTTCATCGTCGGCCATGTCATCCTGCCGATCGCCCTTGCCGTCGAAGTCGCCTTCGTCCCGTCGATGTGGGTGCATTTCGCGCTGTGGCTTCCCCTCATCGTGATCTCCTCGCTGGTTGCTCTGCCGCCAATCAAGGGCGCGCTCATCGGGCTGCAATGGGCCAACTACATGCACGGCTTCGATCCGAACGCGATCGGCGACGATCAGCCGATGTACGACTTCGGCGGTGGTCAAGAGGCACGATGAGCGAGGACCTCGTCCGGCGCCTGTCGGCAACCGAACGCCACATGAACAATCCCAACCTGCGTCCGAAGGATGCCGCAACCCTCCTTGTGCTGGACCGCAGCCAGGGCGGAAGTCCCCGCGTTCTCATGGGGCGGCGCCATCAGCGACACCGGTTCATGCCGGGCATGTTCGTCTTCCCGGGTGGCCGCGTCGATCCGCAGGACAGCCGCATCCCCGTGACCGGCGCCTATCACCCAGACGTCGCGTACAAGCTGATGCATGCGATGAAAGGGCCCAAGACAGAGGCCCGCGCACGGGCCTTTACCGTGGCGGCCGCGCGGGAGACCTACGAAGAGGCAGGAGTTCTGGTCGGCGCAAAGACCGACACGCCCTGGACCGGTACGGGCGACATGGCCGCGTTTTCCGACCGCAGCCTGGTGCCGGACCTTACCCCTGTGCGGGTGATCGCCCGCGCGATCACACCACCGCGCCGTCCGAGACGGTTCGACACACGCTTCCTCGCGGTTTTCGCCGATGCAATCGCCGACTGCCTTCCCGAAGGGACCGGCCCCTCCGGTGAGCTTGAGGACGTTCACTGGCTGACGTTGACCCAGGCCAAGGAACTGGAGTTGCCGACGATCACGCTCACCATCATCGAAGAGCTGGAAAACCGGCTTCGCAACGATCCGGATCTCGATCCGGCAACACCGGTGCCCTTCTACTACTGGCGTGGCAACGGCTTCACGCGGGAGGAAGTCTGACCGGGTGAAAACCGCCCGCGATCCCGCTTGACTTATGGCGCGCGAAACGTATGGTGCGCGCAAAGTTTCCCAAGATTTCCCGGTGGAACGTCCTCTTCGATCTCTCGGAGTTCGCGACGCGGTGCCGGACACCAGTGCAAGGACAAGACCGATGGCCAAGGCGAACACCATCAAGATCAAGCTTCTGTCGACTGCAGACACCGGCTTTTTCTATGTGACCAAGAAGAATTCCCGCACCATGACCGAAAAGATGGTCCAGCGGAAATACGATCCGGTTGCCAAGAAGCACGTCGAATTCCGCGAAGCCAAGATCAAGTAGCATCTTTGCATTTCGGGCTGGCCATGCGCCGCCAATGCAAAACGATGAAAGCGCCACGACCAAAGGCCCCTTCGGGGGCCTTTTTTCGTTGGTTCAAGCGGGGTTTGCCGCGCAGGCCCCGTCTCGCCGAAACGCGGATTGCCTGCCGTGGCCGTGCGAAGACGCCCGCACAGAGCGATCGGAACATGACAATCGAAAGCGGCTGAAGACACGTCGCGGAGCGTGAAGAATGCGACCGGTGCTCCCGCAGGCATTTCAAGGAGGCCACTCCTGCCTGCCGGGGCACCGGTCAACCCCACGGTGTCAGGAGATGCGGCGGACCTGAACCTTCCGTGGGACGCTGTTGTCGTCCCGTTGCAGCATATGCATCGGGACGATCATGAAATGATGCGAGTTGACAAACGGCATCCGTTCACAAGCGGCAGACTATCCAAACGCCATTGCGAATCAATACAAACCCGAAGCCGTTAGCATTTTATTTACAATTTATGTAAACGAACGCGGTAAACGCGTGCCGTGCCACCCGGAAAATCGTCGAGACGTTGTGCGACCGCCCCCCTGACACCGTGTCGAAACCGCCCCCCTCTTGCATCTGCCGACGCGAATGGTTTATTTCAACCAGATACAGCCTAAAGTAGAATTTTGGTTATCCATTGATGAAACAGCATTTTAAACAAGCGGATCGATATCATGAGATTCTGGGCCCATGCCGTTGCGGTCTGTGCCGCCCCCCTCTTCCTGGCGGGCTGCGCGACCGTCTCCCGCGAACAATGCGAGGCCGGCGACTGGCCGGCTATCGGCCAGACCCACGCCTTGCAGGGATACCCGGCGTCGCGCCTGCAGAAGGTTGTCGAGGATTGCGGACGCCACTCGATTGCCGTCGACACGGACGCCTATATGCAGGGCTGGCGCATGGGTGTGCGCGCCTACTGCACGCCGCGACGCGGCTTCGAGGACGGACGCGGCGGCAAGCGTCCTTCGTTTTCATGCCCGGCGGACCTCGCGCCCGACTATGACGATGCGCGCCAGCTCGGCAGCCGGCTCAAGGACGCGGACGACCGCGTCGGCTTTCAGGAGAGCGACCTCGACACCGCCCAGCGCGAGATCGACAGGCTCAGCGACAGCCTCGCCGCACTCGACTGTACTCAAAAGACCAAAGCGGAGCGATTTTCCTGCCGCGCGGAACGCGCGGACCTCCGCGATCGGCTTTCCAGTGCGCGCTACGGCATGGATTCGGCCCGGTGGTCGCTGCGCGAGGCGCGACGCGAACGCGATGCGGTGTTCGAAGAGGTCACGGCGGCCTATGCCCGCCGCTTCTCGGTCCGTCCGTAAACCAATCGGTGTTCGTCAGCCGGCCCGGGCCCGTTTTCCCGCATGCGACGGCGCACGCGGCGTCGTATCTTCGGTATCCGGGCCGACTCGCGATTCCGCGCAGCACACGACGCGGTTTCGCCCTTCTTCCTTGGCCCGGTACAGCGCCCGGTCGGCGCGCTTGATCAGCTTTTCGCCGCTGTCGCCGGCCTTTGCATGCGTCGCGACGCCGACGCTGACCGTCACCGGCAGGTCCCATCCTTCGCCCTCGGGCAACGCGAAAGGCGCGCCCGCGACCACATCGCGCAAACGCTCCGCGACCTTTTCGGCGGCCGACAGCGTTGTCTCCGGCATCAGGATGACAAATTCCTCGCCACCAAGCCGGCAGGCCATGTCGAGACCGCGCACATTGGCCCGCAAGCGGCCCGCGACCTCCTTGAGCACCGCATCTCCGGCATCATGTCCGTGGGTGTCGTTGATCGACTTGAATCGATCGATGTCGATCATCAGAACCGACAGGGGAAGTTCCGTCTCTCCCGCCTGACGAACAAGCCTCGCGAGATGGGACTTCAGGTAGTGACGGTTTCGCAATCCGGTCAAGGGATCCGTGGTGGCCATGGCGATGGTCTGCTCGACATCGCTTGCAAGCCGGTCGTTGGCGCGCTTGCGCGCAATCTGGGTGCGCAGGCGCAAAACCAGCTCGGTCCGCTCGACCGGACGCAGGATGCAGTCGTTCACCCCGAGTTCCAGCGCCCGCATCATTCGCGCAGAATCATCTGCATCGGCAATCAGGATGATCGGAACGAGCCGCGTGCGCTCCAGCGCCCGGACTTGCGAAACCAGCCGCAGCGCGTCGTAGCGTTTCAAACCGAGATTGACGACAATCGTCTCGTATCCGCGTTCCGCCGCCGTGATCAGCGCCTGGGCGCCGTCACTTTCCCGCTCCACCCGGCAGTCCTGCCGCAGAATATCGAACAAGGTCCGCGACGACGATGCGCAGTCATCGACGAGCAGGACCCTGCCTTCGGCGTCCGGCGAGGGCCCATCTTCCGGTACAAGGCCGAACTGTGATCCCGTCTGCGCCCGAAGCCGGAGCTCATCGGTAACCCGCTTGAGCGAGACGAGGTTCTTGACCCTGGCGACAAGCGCCAGATCGTTGACCGGCTTGGTCAGAAACTCGTCGGCACCGACGCGCAATCCCCGAATGCGGTCATCGGTACGGTCAAGCGCCGTGATCATGACCACAGGGATATGTGCGGTTCTGGGATCCGACTTGATCCTGCGGCAAACCTCGAAGCCGTCCATGCCCGGCATCATCACGTCGAGCAGAACGATATCGCACGGCCAGGACGCGATGACCGACAGCGCCTCCGCGCCGCTTGCCGCGGAGCGAACGTCGAAATACTCGGCCGACAGCCGGGCCTCAAGCAGCCGGACATTCGCCCTTACGTCGTCGACGACCAGAATGCGCCCTGTCATGCCCCCTCGCGTGGCGTCAATCGCCCAGGTACGAGCGAACGGTTTCCAGAAATTTCGCAACCGAAATCGGCTTCGAGATATAGGCCTCGCACCCGCCCTGGCGAATCCGCTCCTCGTCGCCCTTCATTGCGAAGGCCGTGACAGCGATAACGGGAATCGTTTTCAGATCGTCATCTTCCTTGATCCATTTCGTGACCTCCAGACCGGACACCTCCGGCAGCTGGATATCCATCAGAATCAGGTCCGGACGATGCGCGCGCGCAAGCTCCAGCGCCTCCATGCCCGTGCGGGTCTGGAGCGTCTCGTAGCCATGAGCTTCCAACAAATCATGAAACAGCTTCATGTTGAGTTCGTTGTCCTCAACAATCAGCACGGTCTTTGCCATATCAGTCGCCTTCGTCCCCGTGCCGTGCCAACCTTGACTGAACCGGATCCGCTCTTCCGAGCAAGCTCCGCGCAAGCGTGACTGGCGTTGGCCCCTTTCCCACGATAGGTACGATATATCGTAGAGGGAATTCGTTTCGGAAAGGCAAACGCAAATGAACCTGGGACAGCGATCCCGCCTGAGTGCCGAGGAAGCCGAAACCCTGGCCACCGACGCGCTGGCATATCTTGCGGGCGACATGGAGCATCTTGGACGCTTTCTGGCGCTCGCCGGGATCGGACCGGCCGAACTCAGAGATGCGGCCGAAGAGGATGGCTTCCTGATCGGCGTGCTGGAGTTCTACATGGCCCACGAAGCACTGCTGCTGGCGTTTTGCGAAGCGCGCGGTCACCGACCGACCAGCATCGCCATTGCCCGCCATGCGCTCGACGGAACCTCCCGCACCGATGGTTGAGCCCTCCCCCGTGCTTGCCGAAACGCTCAGCCAGATCAAGGCTTTGGAGAATGGAACCCGACCACTCGTCATTTGCGATGTCGATGAAGTGGCGCTTCACTTTATTGCCCATCTGGAAGAGCATCTCGAGACTCTCGGCCTGGTCTTTCTGAGCCATGAGTACAAGCTGACAGGCAATATCGCGGACGGCAATGGTCACCCCCTTGCGGCCGCCGATGTGAAACGCCTGCTTCAAGAGTTCTTCGACACATGGACGCACCGGCAGCAACCCGTGGAGGGGGCGGTGGAAGCCCTCCGGACCCTGTCGCGCGCCGCCGATATCGTATTCCTGACAAACCTGCCTGGCGCCTGGAACAAGCAGACGCGGATGCGGACCCTCACCGGTCACGGCATGCACTATCCCGTGATCACGAATTCCGGGCCGAAGGGGGGCGCTGTCGCGGCCCTGGCGGCCGGGCGCGCGGGACCGGTCGTGTTCATCGATGACAGTCCCCAGAATATCCGTTCGGTCCAGTCAGCCGTCGCGGAATGTGTCTTGATCCATTTCGTGGCCGACAAGCGGTTTTTCGCGACCTCCGACACAATCGCCGGCGTGCATCTGAAAACCGATGACTGGGGAGCCGTCGAGGCCTATATTTCGTCGTGCCTTTCCGACTAGATCCGGAAACGCCCTCGCGCTGCGCGTCGGAGCTCCTGGAATGTCGCCCTCTCCCACAGATCCGGACAGATCCACGTCGGACCGAAAGGCCCGACAAGTCGGCGCGATCTGCCGCGATTGCGGCACACGCCCAAAGCCGTCCGCGCGTCGCTGTACCGCCTGCGGCAGCCCCCGGATTCTCGTACATGACGAACTCGACACGCTCTCCATCGCCCATGTCGACTGCGATGCCTTTTATGCCTCGGTGGAAAAACGCGACAATCCGGATCTTCTCGACAAGCCGGTGATCGTTGGCGGCGGTCGGCGCGGCGTCGTCTCCACCTGCTGCTACATCGCCCGCATCCAGGGTGTGCGCTCGGCGATGCCGATGTTCAAGGCGCTGGAAGCCTGCCCGGACGCCGTGGTCGTGCGGCCCGACATGGAGAAATATGCAGCCGTCGGGCGCGAGATCCGTGCGCGCATGCTTGCCCTCACGCCACTGGTCGAGCCGTTGTCCATCGACGAGGCCTTCCTCGACCTCACGGGTACCGAGCGCCTCCATCATGCAACGCCTACCGAAACGCTGGTGCGCTTCGCCCGCGAGGTGGAGCGTGACATCGGCATCACCGTGTCCGTCGGGCTGGCCGCCAACAAGTTTCTGGCCAAGATCGCCTCGGATCTGGACAAGCCACGCGGCTTTTCCGTGATCGGCGCACAGGAAGCCAGCACCTTCCTCGCCGACAAGCCGGTGGGACTGATCTGGGGTGTCGGGAAGGTGTTTCAGGACAAGCTCGCGCGCGACGGCCTGAAGACCATCGGGCAACTTCAGGGAATGGAGGCGACGGATCTCGCCCGCCGGTACGGCGCAATGGGACTGCGGCTTGCAAGCCTCGCGCACGGGCGTGACGAACGGCGCGTCTCGCCGGATCGCGACACCAAGAGCATCTCGAACGAAACGACCTTCAACACCGACATCGGCGACCACGACCGGCTGCGCGCGATCCTGCGGCGTCTCAGCGAGCAGGTCTCGGCCCGTCTCAAGGCGGCGGAACTGGCCGGACGAACGGTAACCCTGAAACTCAAGACGGCGGACTTCAAGACCCTGACGCGTGCGCGCAGCCTGACGTCGCCCACCCAACTCGCGGACCGGATTTTTCGGGCCGGCGACGATCTGCTGCAAGGCGAGACAGACGGCAGGCGATTTCGCCTGATCGGCATCGGTATCAGCGAGTTTTGCGATCCCGTCCACGCCGATCCCGACGATCTCGTCGACGACGGCGCAGGGCGCAGGGCGCGTGCGGAGCGCGCAGTCGACGTCCTGCGCTCGCGGTTCGGAAAGACGGCGGTCGAACTCGGCCTCACGAAATCCGGCGACATTCGCCGCCAGCGCGACCGCTAGCGGCCGAATCGCTGCCGATGCCTACTGATTGCAGGTCACGGGATCGATCAACGTCAGATCCGAGAGTTTTCCGCTCAGCTCAAAGTCGCCGTAGTCGAGCTTGAGCCGCCGGCTGACGCCATTGTCGTAAAGCAGGAAACCGAGTTGATAGACCGGCATCCGCTCTCCGGCGTCCTGGGTCTGGCTGTCGAAGTAGGCGATCGTGACCGGCCAGTGGGAATGCTCGCCGATCTTGGCGACCGCATTGGCATCTTCATCGCCGGGCGTGCCGGGACCGTCCCGGCGCGCACCGATCACCGAGGTGGTCTCATAGACCTTGTCACCCGATTCCGAGCCGTCGAAGAGATCCGCCACCAGGATCGCTTCGCCACGCTCGGCCGTTTCCAGAAGGCGCCGCAAATGCTCGGTCGGAAACAATGCCGTCCCGGACAATGTCACCTCGCGCTCATCCGGCTTCTTTAGATCGAGCGTGATGCGCCCGTCGGCGTGCTCCGCGCGCCCGCGCGTTTCCTCGCTGAGCTTGCGGTTCACATAGGTCTTCGACAGGAATTGAAAGGCCTCGCTGGCGGGATCCTCGAAGGAACTCGTCTGCAGATCGGTGACACGCATCTGGCCGCGCTCGTCCGACACCTGGATCACGAAGCGGAAAGCGACGCTGTAGCCCTCGCAGGGACCGCCCGTGAATTCATAGACCATCCGCCCGCTGACACCGGAAATCCCGGCCGCCTGCGACGTTTCGGCCAGCGAAAGGTCGTAGACCGCGCGATGTGTCAGAAGTTCCGTCGGCCCGGCATGAGCGCCACCGCTCACACCAGCCGCGAAAACAGCGGCAGTCGCCCCGATCCGGGCAGCAGCAACGCCAAGACGCAGTATGTTCATCTCTTACTCCTCGACAGACCCTCGCGCCAATGTCGCGCATCCCGGCCGCGCCGACCAGTCCTTCCTTGGAGGGATTTCGCGTTTCGGATTTCCAGGACGCCTAGAGGTCCGTTCGACGCTTGAAGCGCCCCTGAATTTCGGTCACTCTCCCGGCGAATATTCCAGGCGCGCGAAAATCGGCGCAACGCGAATAAACCGAAGGAATTTGCCAATGCCGGGTGAAGTCGAAAAGCACATCTCCTCTTTGGGAATCACCTTGCCCAAGGCGGCCGCGCCCGCGGCCAACTATGTTCCCTATGTTCAGACCGGCAATCAGCTTTTCATTTCCGGTCAGATCCCGATGGGACCGGACGGCATCGAGCATCAGGGCAAGCTTGGCGACGGTTATTCGGTGGAAGGAGGCCAGGCGGCCGCGAAACTTTGCGCAATCAACCTGCTCGCCCAGGCGAAGGCCGCCCTCGGCGATCTCGACCGCGTGGTGCGGCTGGTGAAGATCGTCGGCTTCGTCAATTCCACGCCCGACTTTACCGACCAGCCCAAGGTCGTGAACGGGGCCTCCGATTTCCTCGTCGAGGCACTTGGCGACAAGGGCCGGCATGCCCGCTCCGCCGTCGGTGTTGCCGGTCTGCCCTTCGGCGTTGCGGTCGAGGTCGAAGCGATCTTCGAGGTCGCATGACGCTGATGCGCCTTTCTTGAACGGAATTTGTGACACATGCGCGACCTCTCCTGGCTGACCGCGCGCCCGATTGCGCATCGCGGCTATCACGATGCGGCACACGGGCGCGTCGAAAACACGCCCTCCGCCGTCGCCGCCGCGATGGAGAAGAGCTTCTCCATAGAGGTAGACCTCCAGCAAAGCGCCGACGACAAGGCCATCGTCTTTCACGACGACACGCTGGAGCGGCTGACCTTCGAGACCGGACCGGTAAAGGCGCGCACCGCCGCACAGTTGATGCCCGTGATGATGCGCGGCACCGACGACCGGCTCTGGCTACTCGACGAGCTGCTCGAGCAGGTCGACGGACGGGTCGGCCTGTGCATCGAGATCAAGTCTCGCTTCGAGCGCCATCCCAAACACGCGTATATCGCCGGCATCGCCGAGAGCCTGTCGCGCTACCAGGGACCGGTGGCGGTAAAGTCCTTCGATCCGGACGTCATGCAGATGATGCGCGAGGCCGCCCCCGACATCCCGCGCGGCGCATTGGGGGACGGCGCCCGCAACCTGAAGGACTGGGGCCGGGCGAGCCGGATCGAACGTTTCATGCTGCGGCACATGCTCTATGGCCCGCGCATCCGGCCGAGCTTCGTTTCCTATTGGGTCAAGGACCTTCCCGCCCTCGCGCCCGCGACACTGCGCAAGGTGTTCGGCCTGCCGCTGATCGCCTGGACGATTCGCACGCCCGAGGACCGGGCCCGCGCGAAGGCCTTTGCCGACCAGATGGTGTTCGAAGGTTTCGACCCCGACGCCGCCGTCTGACCGGACCAGAGGGCGTGGCTGCATCAGGGGATGTCATGGGCTGTCCCCTCCCCTTTTGCCGGGGCGGCCCTAAGTCGTTCGGAGCGCACCAGCGCAACGCACATTCATCACGACACGACACAAGGGCATGAGCTTCGTGAGCGCCGGCGATGACGAGACACAGGAATTCCGCCTAAGGGCCATCACCTCGCTTGCGGAGATCTCCCGCAGCGACTGGGACGCGCTTGCAAATCCGCAGTGGAGCCTGGGCGAAGGCGGCGTGCTTTCGCCGAAAGCGGATGATGAATCAAAACATCAGGACGGCGAATCGATCTCTGAGGAAACGGAGTTCAACCCGTTCATTTCTCACGATTTTTTGTCGATCCTGGAAGAGTCAGGCTGCGTCTGCGACCAGACGGGCTGGCTGCCCCAGCACCTGATCCTGGACGCACCCGACGGAACGCCCGTCGCCGCCCTGCCCTGCTATCTCAAGAGCCACTCGATGGGCGAATATGTCTTCGACCATTCCTGGGCCGACGCCTATCACCGGGCCGGTGGCAGCTATTATCCCAAGCTTCAGTCCTGCGTGCCTTTTACCCCGGCGACGGGCCGACGGTTCCTCAGCGGCGCGGGCATCAACCGTCCGGCCGCCATCGCCGCCCTTGCCGACGGGTTGCGAGAACTGTGCCGGCTGCGCAATGCCTCCTCCGCGCATGTCACCTTCCTGAACGAGCGAGAATGGGAAATCGCCGGCGATCGTGGTTTCCTGCAACGCAACGACCAGCAGTTCCACTGGCTCAACAAGGGCTACGCCACCTTCGACGATTTTCTTGGCGATCTCGCGTCGCGCAAGCGCAAGCAGATCCGCAAGGAACGGCGCGAGGCGCTCGCCACCGGGCTCGACATCGAATGGGTGACCGGCGCGGATCTGACGGAAGCGCATTGGGATGCGTTTCACGCCTTCTACGAAGACACCGGCGCCCGCAAATGGGGCCGCCCCTATCTCAACCGGCGCTTCTTTTCCCTGCTTGGCGAACGTCTCGCGCACAGCGTTCTGCTGGTCATGGTGCGGCGCGAGGGGCGGATGATCGCCGGCGCACTCAACATGATCGGCTCGCACGCACTGTTCGGGCGCAACTGGGGCTGCCTCGAGGATCACCCGTTCCTGCATTTCGAGGTCTGCTACTATCAGGCCATCGACTTCGCCATCGAGCGTGGGCTTGCCCGCGTGGAGGCCGGCGCGCAAGGCTCGCACAAGCTGGCGCGCGGCTATCTTCCCACACCGACGTTTTCATCTCACTTCATCTCGCATCCGGGCCTGCGCGAGGCCATCGCGGACTATCTTGAGAGCGAACGTGAGGCCGTGCGCCGCGAAGGCGAGGCAATCGCGGAGGCCTATTCGCCCTTCAAGCGCGGCTGAACGATTGGACGCAAGCGATTCAAAAGACTCAGCTCTTTCACCCCACTTGAATCTTTTTCTCAAAGGCGGTTCAGTCGGCCGACGCTACCGTGTTGAATCAAAATGTGAACTTGCACCTGATTCAGAGCATCAAGCCGGGCGGCACGAGCCGAACCGCGCAATTTCGGGGGAACATGCCATGTCTGTGCCGTATGACGACCAGAATGTCTTCGCCAGGATCCTGCGCGGCGAACTGCCCAGCCAGACCGTCTACGAGGACGACAAGACGCTCGCGATCATGGACATCATGCCGCGCGGCGACGGTCATGTTCTGGTGGTTCCCAAGGCGCCGTCGCGCAACATCCTCGACATCGCCGAAGACGACCTGAACGCCGTGATGGCGACGGTGCAAAAAGTTGCGCATGCCGTGATAAAGGCCTTCGGTGCCGACGGCACGACGATCCAGCAGTTTTCCGAAAGCGCGGGCGGACAGGTGGTGTTTCACACCCATGTGCATGTCATTCCCCGCTTTGAAGGCGTGAAGCTGCGCCCGCATACGGGCGACATGGCCGACGGCGAGGTTCTGGCAGCCCATGCCGAGAAGATCCGAGCTGTTTTGACCGACTGACGCCGGCACTCCTGCACGGACGGCGGCTCAGCCCGTCGTCTGTCCGAGTGGCATGCGTCCGGCATCCGTCGCGGGGACCGGTCCTGCGAGCAACCGTCCGGAGAGTGCAACGCTCAACGCGAAGACGGCCAGACCGCCGAAGAGGTCGACCAGATGGTGCCCGCCGTGCAGAAGGACAGCCAGCGGCATCGGCAGGTTGATGAGAGCGAGCAGCACGAACAGCGGACGAACGGAATATGAAAACCACACCGCCATCAGCGCCATGACCAGATGAACGGACGGGAACGCCACAAGCCCCAGCACATCCCGTGGTGAAATCAGCGACACGCCGTCGAGTGCCAGCCGGTTGAGCTCCTCGCCATAGGCCGGCCCGACCACCATGCCGAGCCGTGAAATAACATCGGCCGGGATCTCGAAATACGCCGAGGGGCCGGAACTCGGGAATGCGAACCAGAACAGGATCGACAGGCTCACGGCGAGAACGCCTGTCAGCAGGAAACGGTGAAGCGCTGCCGCCCGTCCGCTCAAGCCGAGCGTCAGGATCAGCAGCACGAACTGGAACAGCGAACTCATGTAGACGAAACCGAGCGCCCTGCCGAAGGTCGGCATTGTCGACATCGCCATGACCAGATCCGGCCATGAATAGCCCATCAGCCCATCGATATGCATGAGCAGCCCGTCAATCCGGCGCGGTCCGACCGGCAATAGCAGGTAGTTGAACACCGAGACGGAGATGGTGAAGAGAATGAAGAGGCCGGCGGTCACGCCCGCAAGCGCAATATTCCGATCGCGTTGGCGGATCCGGTAGAACAATCCAAGCGCGAGCAACCCGAGCCCGACGCTGACGAGCGGCGCATAGCCCGCCCAGTCGATCGCCGCACCACGCACCGCGACTAGAACCGCGTCAGCGAGATAGATGGCGCCGATGCATGTCGCCACGACCCGTTCTGCTGGAAGAAGTGCCATGCCGCCCCCACTGTTTCGCGACCTCGATAGCAGGCGTGATCTAAGAAAGCTTTAAACGGGCGGGTTCATGGATCAACACAGCCGCACATCGCGGGCCTGCCTGCGCAGACCCGCGATATGCGTGAAAGACGGCCGTCATCCCGCAGAAGGGTAAGGACCATCCGGCGGACGAGCGGTCGGCAGGCCGCACATCAAGCGGCGGCATCTTGGGCGGCGTCCAGCCGTGCCTCGTCCTCAAACACACGCTGGAAGCTCGCCCGCGAGGTGACCCGCAGTGCATAATCCCTGAAGACCGGAAGCTCCGGTATCGCCTTGAAGTTCAGGGCCCACTGAAGCGACGCCCCCCACTGGATGTCGGCGACCGTGATGTTCTCACCGAGGATGTAAGGCGCACGCGCGAGTTGGTCGGCCAGGACCTCGATCACCTGATCGAAGGTGCCATAGGCGGATTCATTCGCCGGCGGGACATGGCCGATCATCCTGTCCATCAGCGCCGGCTCGAAGCTGGCGGCATAGAACGTCATCCAGCGCAGATAGGCGCCGCGGCGCGGGTCGCCGGGCATCGGCGTTAATCCAGCATTTGGAAAGAGATCGCCGAGGTACAGAGCGATGGCGATGGATTCCGTCACGACCGTATTGCCGTGGCTGAGCGCCGGCACCTTGCCGAGCGGATTGATCGCCAGAAAATCCGGCGACTTTTGCTCGCCCTTTCGCATGTTGAGCACATGCAGGTCGCAGGGCGTGCCGAGTTCGTCGAGCAGCACGCGCGTGGCACTGGCACGGGATCGGGGAGCATAGTGAAGCGTCAGCTTGTCGGATGTCATCGAGGTTTCCTTTCAAGGCGCGGCGCGTCCTTGCGCCGCCAGGAAACCATGACAGACCGCTGCTGACAGCATCCTGTCAGTAGCGGAGCATCCACCTGGACTTGTCCTCAGCTTCCTCCGAGAACCAGCCATCCGCCGATCAACACCATCTCGGCCGCCAATACGCCGACAATGACGCGCTGACCGAACAGAAGGAAGGCAGCGAAGCCGGAGGCCGCGGCCGCCAGCCGCAGAAGGACCGGCGCGCTCTCCAGCGCACCGGTGGGAAACAGGATCAACTTGGAAATCACACCGGCCACGAGCGCGGTCGCGACCGACCGGATGAAGACCAGAACCTCGCTGTCTTCCCGCAGACGCCCGCTGAAAAGCACGCCGAGCCAGCGCCAGACGTCCGTCGCCAGCCATCCGGCAACGACGATCATCGCGTAGGGCCACCACCATTGATCGACCATCATCATGACACCCCACGCCGTGCCAGCCGCGTGCCGGCATAGGCGAGCGTGCCGCCCACCAGTCCGGTCCACAACAGGTCCAGACCAGGCGCGTAGACAAAAAACACGGGGCCAAGGGCAAGGCCGGCAAGCATCGCGGCCTTGTCGGCCGAAATTCGCGACGCGCCCCACAGCGAACAGAGGAAATAGACCGGCGTGAGCATGAACAGGCCGCCAGCAACGATCGGCGGCAGGCGACCAACCATCACATAGGCAATCCCCGTCATGCAGAAGACGAATCCCGTCAGGCTACCGCCGAACCCGAGAAAGAACGGCAGTCGACCCTCGCGCGGCATGTCTTGCACATTGCGCATGGCGAAGACCCAGGCGGTGACCGCGACGAAATGCGAGGCGACCAGCAGATGCCAGCGCTTCGTTTTTCCCTCAATGCGCAACAATGGCATGAGGGCCATGGTCATCGGCATCAGCCGCACCGAGGCGAGCGCCACCGCAATTCCTGCGGAGATCATGCCCATTCCGCCAGAAATCGCACCGGTCAAAACGACGATGCTGGGCAATGCCCACACCAGCCCCGTCATCATCAGCGTCTGGTCCAGGGTCAGCCCGCTCTCACGCGCCAATCCGGCATAGCCTACGAACGCCGCCGTCAGGATCAAAGCCGGGATAGAGACCGCCGAGCGCATGCCACGCCAGGCCCACCCCAGCGAAGAGACGGGCGGCGAAGGGGGATCAACCGGATTCCGAGCGCCCGATGATGCACCCGAGGGATTGGAAGGTGAGTTCATGGCAAGGCACTGAAGACCGGGAGGCGTCGCACCGCGCACGCGCATCATGCTGAAGAAAACCGCCCCCTTCTAGCAGGCGCCGGACCGAATGCAAAACGGCACCCGAAAGGGTGCCGTTTCACGATGTCGTTGCAAGGACCGGATGCCCGGTCGTCGGAGAGATCAGTCCGCCAGCGGAACCTTCGGGATCAGGCTCTTCTTGCCCGGCCCCTCGCCCTTGCGTGTCGGACCGGACGACGCCTCTGTCTTCTTGGCTGCGGGCTTGCGACGGCGCTTGGGCTTCGCCGCCTTGGGCTTTTCGGTCTTCGGCTTGACCAGCGTGTCCTCAACGCTTTCAAGCAGAAGCCCGGCAGCATCTTCGGAGACAGAGACCTTGACCGTACCACCCTTGCGCAGCTTGCCGAAGAGCACCTCGTCGGCGAGCGGCCGCTTGATATGCTCCTGGATCACGCGGGCGAGCGGGCGGGCGCCCATGCGGTCGTCATAGCCCTTGTCTGCAAGCCAGGAGATCGCCTCCTCGGTGAGTTCGAATGTGACGCCGCGGTCGGCGAGTTGCGCCTCCAGCTGCATGACGAACTTCTCGACGATCCGGTGCACCACCTCGGTCGGCAGATTGCCGAAGGCGATCACCGCATCGAGGCGGTTTCGGAATTCCGGCGAGAACAGGCGGTTGATCGCCTCCTGGTCCTCGCCCTGACGCTTGACCCGGTTGAAGCCGATCGGCTCCTTCGCCATGTCGGACGCGCCCGCGTTCGTCGTCATGATCAGGATGACATTGCGGAAATCGACCTGCTTGCCGTTGTGATCGGTGAGCTTGCCGTGATCCATGACCTGCAACAGGATGTTGAAGAGGTCCGGATGGGCCTTCTCGATCTCGTCGAGCAGGAGCACGCAATGCGGATGCTGGTCGACGCCGTCGGTCAGCAGACCGCCCTGATCGAAACCGACATAGCCCGGAGGCGCGCCGATGAGGCGCGACACCGTGTGGCGCTCCATGTACTCCGACATGTCGAAGCGCAACAGCTCAACACCCAGCGAGCTTGCCAGCTGACGCGCGACCTCCGTCTTGCCCACGCCCGTCGGGCCGGAGAAGAGGTAGTTGCCGATCGGCTTGTCCGGCTCGCGCAACCCGGCGCGCGACAGCTTGATCGCCGAGGACAGCGTCTCGATGGCATCGTCCTGCCCGTAGACGACGCGTGACAGCGTCGCATTGAGGTTGGACAGAACCTCCTCGTCCGACTTGGAGACGGACTTCGGCGGGATCCGCGCCATCGAGGCGACGGTCGTCTCGATCTCCTTCACGCCGATGGTCTTGCGACGACGGCCCTCCGGCAGGAGCTTCAGCGACGCGCCGGATTCATCGATCACGTCGATGGCCTTGTCCGGCAGCTTGCGGTCGTTGATGTAACGGGCCGAAAGCTCGACCGCCGTCTTGATCGCATCATTGGTGTAGCGGACCTTGTGGAAGGTCTCGAAATAGGGCTTCAGACCTTTCAGGATCTCCACCGCGTCCGAAATCGTCGGCTCGTTGACGTCGATCTTCTGGAACCGGCGCAGCAGCGCCCGATCCTTCTCGAAGAACTGGCGGTATTCCTTGTAGGTGGTCGAGCCAACGCAGCGGATCGTGCCGGAGGCAAGCGCCGGCTTGAGCAGATTGGAGGCGTCCATCGCCCCGCCCGAAGTTGCCCCCGCACCGATCACCGTATGGATCTCGTCGATGAACATCACCGCACCGGGATACTCCTCGATCTCCTTCACGACCTGCTTGAGGCGTTCCTCGAAATCGCCGCGGTAACGGGTTCCGGCCAACAGCGCACCCATGTCGAGGGAGAAGATGGTTGCATCCATCAGGACGTCGGGAACGTCCTTGTCGACGATCCGCTTTGCCAGCCCTTCCGCGATGGCGGTCTTGCCGACGCCCGGATCGCCCACAAAGAGCGGGTTGTTCTTCGACCGGCGGCACAGGATCTGGATGGTGCGCGAAATCTCCGCATCGCGCCCGATCAGCGGGTCGATGCGTCCGGCCTTCGCCTTCTCGTTGAGATTGACGCAATAGGCTTCGAGCGCATCGGTCTTCTGTTTCGGCTTTTCGCCCACCTCCTCGGCGGCAGCGGCGTCCTCGTCGGCACCGGTGACGGGGCGCGCCTCCGACATGCCGGCACGCTTGGCGATACCATGCGAAATGTAGTTCACTGCGTCGTAGCGGGTCATGTCCTGTTCCTGCAGGAAATACGCCGCGTGGCTCTCGCGCTCGGCGAAGATCGCGACCA
Source organism: Stappia sp. ES.058 (assembly GCF_900105595.1). GTDB lineage: Bacteria > Pseudomonadota > Alphaproteobacteria > Rhizobiales > Stappiaceae > Stappia. The sequence goes on from NZ_LT629784.1 coordinate 2,370,939, forward strand.
GAACGTTCGCACCGGTCACCTCCTCGCGCCCCGACGACTGGACATGGATCACCGCGCGCTGGATCACGCGCTGGAAACCGGCCGTCGGCTTGCTGTCGTCGTCGCCGTCGATCACGAGGTTTTCGAGTTCGGAATCGATGTAGTCGACGAGATTGCGTTTCAGCGTATCCAGGTCGACGTTACAGGCACGCATCACCGCTGCCGAGTCCTGGTCGTCGACCAGGGCCAGCAAGAGATGTTCGAGAGTCGCGTATTCCTGCTGCCGCTCGTTTGCGAAGGAAAGCGCTTGATGCAGCGCCTTTTCAAGGCTTCGGGAGAATGAAGGCACTGGCGACCCCTATTTCTTTTCCATCACACACTGAAGAGGATGCTGGTGTTTGCGGGCAAAGTCCATCACCTGTGTAACCTTGGTCTCGGCCACTTCGTAGGTGAACACCCCGCACTCCCCCACCCCGTGGTGATGAACGTGCAACATGATGCGTGTCGCCTCCTCGCGATTCTTCTGGAAGAACCGCTCCACGACATGCACGACGAATTCCATCGGTGTGTAGTCATCGTTCAGCAAAAGAACGCGGTACAAGTTCGGTCGCTTCGCTACCGTACGTGTCTTGGTGACGACCAGACCGCCTGCATCGTCCCCGTCCCCGCGTTGAGGTCCCTTCGTCATTCCTGCTCCATAGCCTTTTGCAACGGACCTGCTGTTGCCAGGATGCGCGTTCTGCGTGGTTCGCCCGGATTGTCCGCTCCGTTGAAAGCGCGCCAGGCCCCGGATATCGTGACGATCCGCTAACAGCCGGCGGCGAGGCTTTCATACTGGGACAGGCCACACACCACTCATGATTATCCTAGCGCAGGTTGCGCATTCACCAACCCCGGGATCACAAAGAAAGGCACTTTTCACGTCCCCCGCTGTATGCGCCGCAACGACGACGCCCGCCCAGCCACCGAAACCTCACCGGTGACGATCAATTGGCGACGATCAATGTCACCGACAGTATGTATGATCTTTTTCGTCCGCAACAATCCCGTCCGTCATCGCGAGAGCCGGAAGGGCCATGCGTGCAGTCGACCGGCACCGGCTGCATGAGCACGCCTGAAACAGCAGGGTAAGGTCCTCCGGAGTGCGTGCGACCAAGCATTCACCTGCAGGTTTCCAGGATGCACCGCCCGCACAAGATGATTTTGAACGCGCAGAACCGGGTCGAGCCCTTGCTGATCTTCTTGGTTCGCGGCCGTAACAAGGCAGTTATGATGGCATTCACAACGATTGGTACGGGAAACGTCACCCTGGCTTGTCTGGACCAGGGGCGTGGACCAGCGATCGTGGCCCTTCACGGCTTTCCCGATACCTGGCGAACGTGGGATGCCGCCTCCCGGGCTCTTGTCGAGGCGGGTTACCGCGTCATCCGGATGGCGCTCCGAGGCTACGCCCCGTCCGGCATCCCGACTGACGGACGCTACGAAGTCACCTATCTTGCCGAGGACGTTCTTTCCTTGCTCGACCATCTCGATCTGCAAGACTGCACGATTCTTGGTCATGATTGGGGTGCCTCGACGGCCTACGAACTGGCACTACATGCGCCGGATCGACTTGCCGCCATCGTGGCGCTTTCAGTCCCGCCACCGGCCACCGCGACAAGCGGATGGAAAGAACGACTGTCCCGCCCGCACAACCTGTATCTCGGGCTTGGCCCGGTGTCCGACTGGTGGCTGCGACGCAAAGACTTCTCGGAGGTTCGCCGGCTCTACAAGATGTGGAGCCCAAGCTGGACCGCCAATTCGCAACACGTCGAGGCCGTGATCGACGATCTCCGCCCGCCTGAACGCTCGCGCGCGTCGGTCGATTTTTACCGGCGACGGCTGGGCACGATTGCGGGACGCGCGACACTGCCGTCGGTTCCAAGCTTGCTGATCTACGGCTCAGACGAGCCGAAGGTCCGGCGCGACGGGTTTGAGGCCGCGCGAAGCGGTCTTGTCGCGTCCTCGCGTGTCGTGCGGATCGAGGGCGTCGGGCACTGGCCCCATCTGGAAGCACCGAAGACCGTTCTCGACGAGATTGTCGGTTTCCTCGGTTTTGATAGCTGAAGGTATGGTGCCGTAAGCGAGGCTGACATGATGGTGCCGCAAGCCACAACAGACGTCGGCCGCGGCAACAATGCGGCACGGAGTGAGCGATCGCTGCAATCGATTTCCATGCGCGGCTCAGCCGTGGACCGGCGTAGCTCGCGGCGCCACGAGCGTGCCCGGGCTTTTCCGGTCAAAAACGCTTGAAGCGGACGATCAGCCAAGAAGCTGGCGAAGATGGCTTACGGTGCGTTTCGATCTGTCCTGGCAGAGAGACTTCGACGGGCTTGGAAGGCGCCCAATGAGGCGCCGGATCTGCTGGTCGCCGATAAGCAGGTCCAGGGAGAGCCCGCCCCATTGAAACGCGGGACAAATCACCGAGAGGGATGGACCCCGACGAAAAAAGCCCGGCTTTTGCCGGGCTTCAAAGGGCGGGGTCAAAACCCCGCCGCGCTCGTCGCTGAAAGACGAAGAGCTTACTTGGCGACCTTGGAAATGACGCCTTCGTAGGGCTTGTAGGTGTCTTTCGCCAGTTCGGAGTACATGTCCCCGATCTTGGTGACTTCACCGACGAAGCCTTCGTAGGCCGTCTTCATGAAATCGCTCTGGGCTTCGAACGCCTTGTCCAGCGACTTGGAAGCGACAAGCTTCTCCACAGCCGCAGTGCTCTCTTCGAAGGACTTCTTCTGGTAATCGGCCACCTCGGCCGCGATCGCCTGCATGCCCTTGGTCATGGCGCCGATGCTCTGCATCATCACGTCCATGTTGTCCTTGCTGAGCTTCTGCATATCGTCGAGATTGTTGATCATGTTACCCTCATTCGCGTGAGTGGGTCGGAGGACCGCAGCACGGATACCCGGCTTACGTAAGCGAAGCCGGGTTCGATACCGTGGGGTCGACGCCGACTTTCTGATTGCATCTAGGGTATATATGCACTGCACAATTTCTGTCAATGATCCATTTTGCAGTGCAACATATCCCTTTGACCTACGGGGTTTCCCGGTCGTATTCAAGGGCCGGCGTCGCTAGCATGCGCCCCGTTCGCGGCCCGTCCACAGGTCGCGACCTGGCATGCCGTTTGATGAATCGGATTGCCAGGCAGTAACGGCGCATTAACTGCCATTTGCGAATCTGAGGAAACGACATGGCGGGAACAAACCGGCTGAACAACACGGAAACCGGATTTCGCAAACGATCTCGTTTGCACATTCGTAACCCTGTTTGCGCTAGGTTCCTGTTCTCGGCGAGGGTCATCGCCGCATCCGGCACGACCGGAAGTGGCGATAGCGCCGCAAACGAAACACCTGGCCCGAATGGGGTGACATTGTGCTGAGTAAAGGTGTGCGACGCGCCGCGCGCGTCCTGGCAAGCGGATTTCGCGGTTCTTTGATTGCATCGATTGCGGTCGGGTGCCTGGTAGTGACGCCGGCAACGGCGAGCGCGAATTCCAAATATTCCGGTATCGTGGTTGACGCCAAGACCGGCAAGACCCTCTACAGCTACAAGGCGGATACCAAACGCTATCCGGCGTCCCTGACCAAGATCATGACGCTCTATATGCTGTTTGAGGAAATGGAAGCCGGTCGCATGTCGCTGCAGACCCGGCTGAAGGTCTCGAAGTACGCCGCCAGCCGGCCGCCGTCCAAGCTGGGCCTGAAGCCCGGCAGCACCATCCGTGCCAAGGACGCGATCCTGGCGCTGGTGACGAAATCGGCAAACGATGTCGCCGTTGTCGTGGCGGAAAACATCTCCGGCTCCGTTTCGGCCTTCGGGCGCCGCATGACGCAGCGCGCACGCCAGATCGGCATGAAGTCGACGACATTCCGCAACCCGTCGGGTCTGCCCAACGGCAAGCAGGTTACGACCGCCCGCGACATGGCGCTTCTCGGCCGCGCGGTTCAGGAGCGTTTCCCTAAGTACTACAAATACTTCAGCACGCGCCTCTACAAATACAAGGGCCGTCGCTATGGCAATCACAACCGCCTGCTGGGCCGCGTGAAGGGCGTCGACGGGATCAAGACCGGCTACATCCGTGCCTCCGGCTTCAACCTTGTGACGTCGGTCAAGCGCAGCAACCGGCACATTGTCGCCGTTGTCATGGGCGGGCGCACGGGCGCCTCGCGCAACGCCCAGATGAAGAAGCTCATCGCCAGCTACCTGCCCAAGGCCTCGCGCGGCAAACGCACCGCCCCGATGCTGGTTGCACGCGGCGTTTCCGCGATCCCGCGCTATGCGGAATTGCGGAACATTCCGGTTCCCGACATCAAGCCGCTTGCAGTTGCCGAGATTCCCGATGCCAAGCCGATCATCGCGGCAACCCAGCTCGCCCATGGCGACATCGTCACCGGGTCCATCGTTCCCGTGCCGCAAAAGCCCGGTCTCAAGGCGGCCCTGCGCCGCAAGAGCCTGGCATTTGCAAGCACCAGCGTCCCGCTACCGCCGGCGGCTGCGCCGCGCGCTCCGGCACGCTCCGAGCCGGTGATCCGGGCCGTTCGCACGCAGGCAATCAAGGTTGCGAGTGCGGGCAGTGGGGGGGCAACGCTTCCAAGAGCGCCGGCCGATGCGTCGGTGACCGTGGCCGCGAACAACACCGCCGATCCCGAGCCGGGCTGGCAGATCCAGATCGCGGCAGCCGAATCCGAGGACGGCGCAATCGCCATGCTCAAGAAGGCCCAGGGACGAACCGGGCCGGCCCTGCGCGGCTACGCGCCCCACACCGAGCCGGTGGACGCCAATGGCACGACCCTTTACCGGGCCCGATTTGTCGGCTTCAAGACCAAGACCGCGGCATGGGATACGTGCAAGACCCTCAAGCGGAACAAGTTCAACTGCTACGCGGTCTATCAGTAGACCGCGTCGGCGACACCAAGATCATCTGTCACGCGTATTGGTGAGTTCAATGACGATTGAGAAGCAGGTCCTTAGCCTCGTTGAGTTTCGCAGCGAGAAAGCCGCTCCCCCCGTGGTCGGGATGAACGCGCTTCATAAGTCGGCGATGCGCCGACCGGATTTCCGCCTTGCTGGCGCCGTGCGAAAGCCCCAGAACCTGGTGGGCCTCCTCCTCGGTCATGGCGCCCGTGCCCGGCGCGGGTCCCTGCCCCGCTGTGGCATCCGCCTCGAAGTCTACGCGCCATCCGGGCTGCCGGCGGTCGAGATAAGCTTCGAATAGGGCCCGGCTGTCCGGATCGCCCGCAACCTCGCGATAAAACGCCTCCAGCTCCGAGGGGGCAAGCCCGTCGAGCCGGCGCCCCTCGAACGCGCCGGCGAGCACCTCGCCATCCATGTCGCCGGTCTCGTGATCGAGCGTCATCTCCAGATAGGCCGAGCGCACGACGGATGTCTGCCCGGCACCGGCGGCGGAACCGCTGCTCCCGGCACTTCGAAAGCCCTTCGCATTCCGCAATCCCAGAAGCGACAAGCCGGCCATGCCCGCGAAAAAGGCAAGGTCGAATCGCTTGATCAGCAACAGAACAACCGCCGCGACAAGAAGCGCGATACCGCCGGCCGTCTTGAGTTGCCGGGCAAGACGTGCCGGATCGGCTGCGGCAATCGAATTGCTGAACGCGAGCAACAGTCCCAGCGCCGCCACGCCAAGCAGCAGATATCCCATGTCATCTCCCGGTGCCGATGGTCAGCATGTGCAGTTCTCGCATTCCATATAGCGGGGGATGCAAGGCAGTGCGAGGGGACCTTTGACCCCGCCGGGCCGTCGTCAACGCAGATGCGCCAGAAGGCGGCGAGCACCCGCATCCCCGCCCTTGGTCAACTTCTCCAGTTCCGCACGTCCGCCGGCCGCAAAGACCGCCGCCGCCTTGAGCAGCGCGGCAAGCTCGTCCGCTGCCCCCTCGTCCAGTCGGAAGTGAGCGCCGCCCGTCAGCCGCGCGATCTCGCGAAAGGCTGCTTCGGCATGGGCATCGCGTCCGTCCTGAAAAATGAAGGCGGGAACGCCCAACAGGCCCAGTTCTCCGGCACGCGCGCACAGGCCGTCGACATCCTCTTCGACGCAATCGCCGATATAGACCAGCGCCTGAACCTTCTTGCGTTTGGTCTCGGCGATGGCATGACGCAGGACCTTGCGGATCTGCGTCTGGCCGCCGCGACAGTCGATGCGCGTCATCAGCCGAGCGAGCGCCTCTGCATCCTGAACCCATTTGGAGGCGGCACACTCGCCAAAGCCGCGAAAATACACGAGCTGCATCGCCAGATGCCCGACCGCACCGGCTGCGGTAAACATCTCGCCCTGAATGGCACAGGCGCGGTCCCACGTCGGCTGGCGGCTCATCGTCGCATCGAGCGCGATCACCAGTCGCCCGGCCCGCGCCACCGTCGTCGTTGCCTTGGCTTCGTTCAGGAAACTCGCGATCTCGGAGCCTGAGGACGGCCGCTCGACCGGGGAGGTCGTCTTGTTGTTGAGGTCGATATCGCGCTTGCTTGTCATCCGCGCCTCCTTCCGCCCGTTTCAAACCGTGGCAATTGCCCGCACAGTGCGATATGGCCTTCACACCGGAAAATGCCAAGGCGTGGCGACCGTTTGGCACGCCGTTGGCGGGATCCGGCCGCCTTTTGTCCGACGGAGCCTTGCGCAAATGACACGCCCCCGCATTTTCGAGACCATCGCAGCCCTGCGCAAGGAGGTCGAGATCGCACGGCGTGACGGTCGCCGTATCGCCCTGGTTCCGACGATGGGCGCATTGCACGACGGGCACCTCTCGCTGGTCCGCTCCGCTCAGGAACGCGCGGACTTCGTTATGGCCTCGATCTTCGTGAACCCGACCCAATTCGCGCCGAACGAGGATTTCGATGCCTATCCGCGCGACCATGAAGCCGATATCGCCAAACTGGCAGAGCTTGGCATCGATGCCGTGTTCCTCCCGACCGTCGGCGAGATGTATCCGAAGGGCTTTGCGACAGGGGTCACCGTTGGCGGCCCCGCGCGCGATCTGGAAAGCGCCACGCGTCCGCATTTCTTCAATGGTGTCGCGCTTGTCGTCACCAAGCTTCTGCTTGCGGCACTGCCTGATCTCGCCATCTTCGGCGAGAAGGACTATCAGCAGCTTTGCGTGATCCGGCAGTTCGTGCGCGACCTGAACATGCCGGTGGAGATCGCCGGCGCCCCGACAGTGCGCGAGGGCGACGGTCTGGCGATGTCGTCGCGCAACCGCTATCTCTCGCCGCAGGATCGGCACAAGGCCGCGCTTCTGCCCGTCGTCCTGCGCGACATCCTGAAAGCGCTCGACGACGGCACGCATGTGCCGGAGGCGCTGGCCGACGGCATTCGCCGCCTGAAAGAGGATGGGTTCGAGGTCGATTATCTGGAGCTGCGGTCAGCGGAAACGCTCGCCCCCGTCGACGATGCCACAGCCGAAATGCGCCTGCTTGCCGCAGCGCGGCTGGGCGACACGCGCCTCATCGACAACATGGCCTGGTCGAAGCCGCGGGCATCCTGATCTAGGATGTGGGCCGTCAGATCAGACATAGCTCCACCAGTTCGCGGCGCATCGCCTCGGGAATATCGCCGCTTCCGTCGAGCCGGGTCAGGTCGGCCGGGGCATCCTCCGCCTTGAGGTAGCGCCAGCCCTGGAACGGGCGGCGCGGATGCGGCCGCGTAGGGTGCAGAACCGGCTCGAGCACCAGATCGCAGCGCTTGATGCCGGCGGCATCGGTGAACGGGCGGATATCGACGAGCCGCTGGCGCACCTGGATCGCGCCCTTGATCACCCAATAGAGGGACCCGCCGTCGAGCAACTCGTCACGACGGGTGGGAACCATCCGCGTGGTATGGCATTGCTCGGGCGTCTCGCCACGCGCGCGCCGCTCCTCCCGGCGGAAGTCGATCCAGGATTGCAGGTGCTCGATAGACTCCACGCCCACGCACAGTTTCAGCAAATTCAGGGTCATGCCTCTCCTTATAGAGCGCTTGGCGCGGGATCAAAGCGCCGGAATGCCCCCCATCCCTGCAATACACACCCTGTCGACAGGTCGCACCCGGCGCGAAAGCTTGCGCGAATCGGTTGGACGGCGCTTTTTATGACTCATGCAGGTCTTTCTCACAGGCGGAACCGGAACCATCGGACGCGCAGTGCTCGCGCTCTTGCTGGAACGCGGCCACAGCGTGAAGGCGCTGGCGCGCTCTCCCGAAAGCGGCGCGCGCCTGAGGGCCGCGGGCGCGCAAGCGGTCTCCGGCGATCTTCGCGACCCTCGCGGCTGGCTGGAGGAGGCCGCGCGCTGCGACACGCTGGTGCACACGGCCGCGACCTTCGATGCGCAGGCTGTCGTTGTCGAGCGCCGCCTGGTCGCGGCTCTGAAGGCGCTTCCCGCCGATCGCCCCCACCCCTTCAGCGTGGTCTACACCGGCGGGATCTGGCTCTATCCGGCAAGCCCCGTCATCCCGTTACGTGAGAACACGCCGTTTCACCCGCTTCCCGCCTTCGCCCATGTAGCCAATGCGATCCGCTCACTGCTTCCCATACGCCATCTGGCGTTGTCCGTCATCCACCCCGCCCTCGTGTGCGGGCGCGACGGCGGCCCCATCGCCGACATGCGATGCGCAGCGGAAACCGGCCACGCCTTCCAGACCCGCGCCGGGCTGGAGACGCTCTGGCCGCTTGTCTCGGATGAAGACCTGGCGGATCTCTACGTGCGTGCGATCGAGGCGCGACGCTACCGCCTCAGCCTTGTCGGTTGCGGGGTGGATGCGGTGCCCGTTTCCACACTGATGCGCCTTGTCTCCGACGGCATCGGCCTCAGGCTCGATCTGGAGCATGCCGAGACGCCGGCGCACATCAGCGCCGAACTCGACATCGCCGCCGGGTACGCCTTGTCGCAGCGGGCGTCGAGCGACGGCGCTGCCAAGCTGCTTGGCTGGGTGCCGCGACAGACCACGCCCGAAGACCTCGTCAAGGCCCACACGCCAGTCGCCGGCTGACGCCGGCACCGAACGACCGCGCCCGCGCCTATTCCTCGACCAGCGAAACGATCGGGGCGCCCTGGTCGACCTGGCCGCCCTCTTCCACGAAGACGGTTTCAACGGTGCCGTCACGCGGGGCGACGACGGCGTGTTCCATCTTCATCGCCTCCACGACGGCCAGCCGGTCGCCCTTCGCGACCGTGTCGCCTGCCGCAACGTCGACGGCAATCACCTTGCCGTGCATCGGCGCCTTGATTGCAGCCAGCCCTTCGGCCTCGTCTGCAACGCGGGCCAGTTGATCGATGAGCGCGACCTTGACCGCACGCCCGCCCTCAAGCGCATAGACGGCTCCTCCCGCCCAGCTTACGATGCCGGTGCTCTCGTCGGCGTCTGCATCACCCAGCGGAACCGCGCGGCCATCGCGCCATGCCACCTGAATGTCATGCGCCTCGCCATCGACCTCGACCCGCACGCCGACGGAGCGCGGACCGGAAAGCTGAAACGCGTCGCGCATCGAGAACGGGTCCAGCCAGCCGGTGTCCTGCACGGGGCCGCTCCTGTCGTGTCCCTCAAGAAGGGCCGCAACCGCCAGCGAAACAGTGCCTTGCGAGACCGCTCCTTGCGTCAGCATCTCGAGATCGCGGTCGATCAGCCCGGTGTCGAAGCCGCCGGCGCGCACTTCCGGGTGATCGACGAGTGCGGCGAGAAACGCGAGATTGTTCTTCGGCCCAGCAATCCAGGAAACGCCAAACTGATGGGCGAGATTGTCGAGCGCCGCCTCGCGCGTCGGTGCGTAGGCGATGATTTTCGCAATCATCGGATCGTAGAAGGGCGAGATCTCGCCGCCGGCCTCGACGCCGCTGTCGATGCGAATTCCCTCGCCCTCGGGCAGCATCAGGAGGTCGAGCGTGCCGGTCGAGGGCAGGAACCCGCTGTCGGGGTCCTCGGCATAAAGCCTGACCTCGACCGCATGGCCTTCGAGCCGGATGTCGTCCTGCGACAGCGGCAATCCCTCGCCAGAGGCGACACGCAACTGCCATTCGACCAGGTCCTGCCCGGTCACCATCTCCGTCACCGGATGCTCCACCTGAAGCCTCGTGTTCATCTCCATGAACCAGAAGCCGTCGGGCCTGAGCGCGCCCGAGCCATCGGCGATGAACTCGATGGTGCCGGCGCCGGAATAATTCACGGCTTTGGCGGCCGCGACAGCGGCATCGCCCATTGCCGCGCGCGTCTCGTCGCCCATGCCGGGCGCCGGTGCCTCCTCCATCACTTTCTGGTGGCGCCGCTGTGCGGAACAATCACGCTCGAACAGGTGCACCGCATGGCCCTTGCCGTCGCCGAACACCTGGATTTCCACGTGGCGCGGATTGAGCACGAACTTCTCGATCAGGACGCGCGGATCGCCAAAGGCCGACTGCGCCTCGCGCTGCGCGGACGCGAGCGCCGCCTCGAACTCGATCGCCTTGTCGACCCGGCGCATGCCCTTGCCGCCGCCGCCGGCCACGGCCTTGATCAGCACCGGATAGCCGATCTCATAGGCTTTCTGCTTGAGAAATTCCGGCTCCTGACGATCACCATGATAGCCCGGCACGACCGGCACGCCGGCCTTTTCCATCAAGGCCTTCGCCCCGTCTTTCAGACCCATGGCACGGATCGCGGCAGCGGAGGGGCCGACAAAGACAATCCCGGCGTCCTGGCACGCCTGTGCGAAGGCCGCGTTCTCCGACAAAAACCCGTAGCCCGGGTGAATGGCGGCGGCTCCCGTCTGTCGGGCGGCCTCCAGAATGCGCTCACCGATCAGGTAGCTTTCCGAACTCGGCGACGGCCCGATGGCCACCGCTTCGTCGGCCATGCGCACATGCAGTGCATTGCGGTCGGCCTCCGAATAGACGGCGATGGTGCGCAGTCCCAGTCGGCGCGCGGTCTTGATGATGCGGCAGGCAATTTCCCCGCGATTGGCGATCAGCACCGAATCCAGCATGGAGATCCTCTTGTCTTTCAGGCTTCGAACGCGCCCGCCGGACTGCGGCGAGCCGCCATGTCACATGCGGAAAATGCCGAAGCGCGTCTCCGGGATCGGCGCATTCAGGCTTGCCGAAAAGGCGAGACCGAGCACCCTTCGGGTTTCCTGCGGAAGGATGATGCCGTCGTCCCACAAACGCGCGGTCGCATAGTAAGGATGGCCTTCCGCCTCGTATTTCTCGCGGATCGGCGTCTTGAACGCGACCTCCTCCTCCGCGCTCCATGCCCCGCCGTCGGCCTCGATGTTGTCGCGCTTGACGGTGGCCAGCACGCTCGCCGCCTGTTCGCCCCCCATCACCGAGATCCGCGCATTCGGCCACATGAACAGGAAACGCGGCCCGTAGGCGCGCCCGCACATGCCGTAATTGCCCGCACCATAGGATCCGCCGACGATCACCGTGATCTTGGGCACCTTGGCGCTTGCGACCGCCGTCACCAGCTTGGCCCCGTCCTTGGCGATCCCGCCCGCCTCGTATTCGCGCCCGACCATGAAGCCGGTGATGTTTTGCAAGAAGAGCAGCGGTATATTGCGCTGGCAGCACAACTCAACGAAATGCGCACCCTTCAGCGCGGACTCGGAGAAAAGAATGCCGTTGTTGGCGACGATGCCGACCGGCATGCCCATGATGCGGGCAAAGCCCGTCACCAGCGTCGTGCCATAGGTCGCCTTGAACTCGTCGAACTCCGAGCCGTCGACAATCCGGCCAATCACCTCGCGAATGTCGTATTGCTTGCGCAGATCGACCGGAACGACGCCTTCCAGCTCACCCGGATCGAGCACGGGATCGCGCGGCAGCTCGAGCGCCACATCGGGTGTCTTGACCGTGTTGAGATTGGCCACGATCCGGCGCGCCTGGGCAAGCGCCTGATCGTCGTCGATCGCATAGTGGTCGGCCACGCCCGAGACGCGCGCATGCACGTCGGCGCCGCCAAGGTCCTCCGCCGACACCTCTTCGCCCGTTGCCGCCTTCACCAGCGGCGGCCCGGCCAGAAAGATCGTGCCCTGCCGACGCACGATGATGGTTTCGTCCGACATCGCCGGCACATAGGCGCCGCCTGCGGTGCAGGAGCCCATGACGACGGCGATCTGCGGGATGCCCATCGCCGACATGTTGGCCTGATTGTAGAAGATGCGGCCGAAGTGGTCGCGATCGGGAAACACCTCGGTCTGGTTCGGCAGGTTGGCGCCGCCGGAATCGACCAGATAAATGCACGGAAGCCGGTTTTCCATCGCCACTTCCTGCGCGCGCAGATGCTTCTTCACCGTCATCGGGTAGTAGGTGCCGCCCTTGATGGTGGCATCGTTGCACACAATCACACAGTCGCGACCAGACACACGGCCGATGCCCGTGATCAACCCGGCGCCATGGATGGCATCGCCGTACATGTCCTGCGCGGCAAGCGCGCCGAGCTCCAGAAACGGCGTACCGGGATCGAGAAGTCGCGTGACACGCTCGCGCGGCAGAAGCTTGCCGCGGGACAGATGCCGCTCGCGCGCCCGCTCGTTGCCGCCGCGCGCGGCGGCCTCGCGCTTTTGCACAAGGTCCTGTTCGAGTGCTGCCCAGGCGCTGCGATTGGCCTCCAGCTCCGCACCCTGAATAATGGAATTGCTGCGCAGGATCGCCACCCGTTCGCCCCTTTCGTTCGCTTGGTCGACCGCATACGCACGGCCGAAATGCCACTCGCAAGCGACATTGAATGACGTTTACGTGCCAGTCAATGTCTTATGATTTATCTTTTAAAATCAGATACTAAATACACTATTCAACCTCATCAGCCTCCACGATGGCCGTCTCTTTGGCAGCCTCGGCGCGCCAGTCGAGCATCAGCGGATGCGTCATGACCGCGTCTGCGTAGGCGCGCACGGTTTCTCCCATGTCCAGTTGATAGGTGAGAAACCGGGTAACGACGGGCGCGAAAAAACAGTCTGCCGCCGAAAACGGCCCGAACAGGAACGGCCCGCTATCGCCGGCTTCGCCACGACAGGTCGTCCAGATTTCGCGGATGCGGGCGATATCGCGGCCAGCCTCCGGAGCGCGCGGATGCGGCGCAGGCGTTCGGCGCAAGTTCATCGGAAAATGGCCGCGCAGGTCGGGGAAACCAGAGTGGAACTCGGCGCAGATCGAGCGCGCATGGGCCCTCGCGCGGCGCTCAGAAGGCCACAGGCCGGCCTCGGGAAAGGTCTCTGCAAGATACTCGATGATCGAGAGTGTGTCCCACACGCTCGTATCCCCGTCGATCAGAACCGGCACGCGTCCGGCCGGCGAAAGCCTTTGGATCCGGTCATAGAACTCGGGTGTATCGAGCGCCAGAAGCTCTTCCTCGAACGGTGCGCCGGTCAGGGCAAGCGCGAGCCAGGCGCGCATCGACCATGAAGAATAGTTCTTGTTTCCGACAATCAGCTTCATTGGAGATCACGCCCATGTCTTGCGGGAAATGATTCGCCTTCGCGAACGCAGTGCTGTTTAGTGTGACCGAATTCCGGGACCCGCGACAGCAAGATGATCCAGCTTATTTCACTCCAGTTGAAGTCCTTGTTGCCGGCCCTCGCCATCCTCGTCCTGATGTCCGGACAGGCCGTGTCGGAGGGACCGGCGCCCGAACCCTACAATGTCGCCAACACAACCACGCTTTCACGCTCCACGAACGGCATCGAGATCGTTCCGACGAATTTCGAGCAGCGGCTGGTTCACATCGCGATGTCCGACGATGAACGCGAACTCCTGATAGATGCGGGCGCGGTTCTGCGGCTCTGGCGCATCCCGACAGGCCTGTCGCAGATCGAGTGGCCGGTGTCCGCCGGCGTCAGCCTCTCGCGCGCCGACGCCGTCGTTCTGGCCGGCGTCGAGACGGCGGATCTGGTCCCCACCTGGGGGGCCGAGGTAGACTGGCCCGGCTTGGGCCCGGTCACACTGATCGTTTTCAGGATGGGGCCGGAGCGCTTCGGCGGACTGTTGTCGAGCACGCCATCGGGTGTAAAGCGGCTTCGACAGATGGTTTTCCAGCGCGCTTCGTCCCACGGCAGACAGCGTCCGCGAAGCCGCCCCGCCGAACCGTGCTCGGCCTGCTGACAGGCAGTCTACCCCGCCTTGTCTGTCGCCGCGTCATCGACCGGCCCGCCTTGCGCTTTCCAGGCACCGAAACCGCCATCGATATGCGCAACGCGCTCAAGTCCCATGTCCTGGACCGTCTTCGTCGCGAGCGCCGAGCGCCAGCCGGCGGCACAAAAGAAGACGAACCGCTTGTCCTCGCCGAACACCGGCTTGTGATAGGGGCTGTCGGGATCGACCCAGAACTCCAGCATGCCGCGCGGGGCATGAACGGCCCCGGGCATTCGCCCTTCCCGCCCCAACTCCCGGATATCGCGAATGTCGACGAAAACGACCTCGGGGTCTCCATGAAGGGCCTTGGCGTCCTCAACGCTCAACGTCTCGATCTCGGCACTGGCCTCGTCAATCAGCTGCTTGTAGCCCCTGGTCATCGCTCCCGCCATCGTGTCCCTCTTGCCTGCTGGTTCTCCGGTCTTTCGGGCAGTCTTTGCCCTGCGTGCCGGTTTTTCAAGCCGCAAAACAAACGGCGGCGAATGCAGGCGGGCGAAAAGTGCGCGGCACAAACAAAAAGGGGCGCGGCCATACCGCACCCCCTGTTTCGATTTCGGCGTCCCGCGGCCGGCATGACCGCGCTGCGTCTATTGAACCGCCACCACTGTGGCGGGACCGACGTCGGCACCGCCGAATACGACCATCAAGGCGAGAACGCCACCAGCCAGGATAACGGCCCATGCCGCAACGCCCCAGCAGGATTTCTGCACATGTTCGTCCATGAAAACCCCTCGTCCGATCCTGAGCCCATAATGAGTGCCGGCGGCGCCAAAAGCGCGCCGCGTTCGGACGACGGGGATTTAACGATTTGGAAAGGCTTTCGCAAGATGAAAAAATAAGCGGCCTGCCGTGCGCGTAATGCATGGCGGATCCACAGATCCGTCTCCCACAGGCTCCTGTGGACGAAACACCCCTGTTTGTCATGAAATTCGCAGCTTTTCCGGATCGCGAGGCGGCGCAAGCTTCGCCGCCCGTTCGACGCGTCACTTGATCGCACCGAAGCCCGGGGCCACAGTATTCGCGATGCGCGCCGTCGCGCGCAATCCGGGCACAGGAACGCTGATGGACATCCTCACTCCCCTCGACCTTGCAGCGCTCACCTGGTTCCTTGCAAGCTGGATGGGCTTTCATGCCATCATCGAACTGTCGGCCTTGCACAAGCGCACGCTTTCCCATGCGATGAACCGGCATCGCATCGCCTGGATGATGGAGATGAGCCGCCGGCCGGTGAAGATCATGGACATTGCCGTCGCCGGAGGGCTTCAGCAGGGCACCGGTTTCTTCGCCTCCACGTCGCTGCTGGCGATCGGCGGCTGTTTTGCGCTCCTCACCTCGACCGAATCCGTCTTTCGGATCATGCAGGATCTCGGGCTGGAGGACGGGCGCAATCCCGCTACCTGGGAACTGAAGGTGATCGGGCTGACGCTGATCTACGCCTATGCCTTCTTCAAGTTCGGCTGGGCCTATCGGCTCTTCAACTATGCAACAATCATGATGGGCGCCATGCCGGACGGCGATCCGCCTCCCGATCATGCCACCGATTTTGCGCAACGCGCAGGCGGCATGATGGTGCTCGCCGGCAACCATTTCAACCGCGGCCAGCGGGCGTTCTTCTTCTCCATCGGTTACCTGGGCTGGTTCGCGGATGCACGCGTGTTTTTCGTGACGACGCTGTTCGTACTTCTCGTCCTGGCTCGGCGTCAGTTCGCCTCAAGGGCAAGAACCCTCGCCGTTTCCGCGCACCAGTCGCCATCGGACCCGATGGCCGACAAGGGCGCCATGAAGACCGACACCGGATCGGCGAACCCCTTCACCTGAAAGCTGCCCATCAGTCCGGCACGGCACCCCATGATGTCGGCAATGGCCTCCGAGACAAGAATGTCCTGGTTCAGGTCCCGGGTCAGCCCCGCGATCCTGGAGGCGAGATTGACGACCGGCCCGACAACGGTGAAGTCGAGCCGGGTCTTGGCGCCGACATTGCCAAAAAACACGTCGCCGGCATGAAGCGCGATGCCCACCCGCAGTTCTTGCGACTTCTCGCAGCAGGTCCGGTTGATTTCGGAGATTTTTTCCACCGCATCGCGCGCGGCCAGCAGCGCCTGACGCGACGCCGCCATGGCGCTTTCCGGGCAGTCATAGGGAAAGACCGTCATCACCTCGTCGCCGATGAACTTCAAAACCTCGCCGCCATGCGCCTCGACTGCGCTTGTGATCGCCTCGAAATAGGCATTGAGAAGCGCGATCAGCTTGTCGCCGGGCAACTCGTTGGACAGTTCGGTGAATCCGCGCAGGTCCGCGAAACCGACGACGGCCGAGATGGTCTCGCCGTCGCCGCGATGAACAGTCCCCTCCAGCACGCGCTCGCCGGCGCGATGCCCGACATAGGTTTCCATCAGGGTGCGCGATGTGCGTTTCAGGGTCTGGAGTTCGCAAATCAGGGCGAGCGGGCGCGTGATCGCCTCGAGGAGCCCGATCTCGGCGCCGGAAAATCCGTTCTTGCCGCGGGTCGCGAAACTCACGCCCTTGAGAGACCCGTCGGAAAACGGCATCGGCAGAACAATGTAGTCGGTGTATCCGCCCTCGATCAGATCCTGGGTGATCCCGAAACGCGGCGGCTCCTCGTCACCGATCAGACGGATGCGCACGCTGCGCCTGTCGGTGAAAACCACCTTCAACGGGCTGGCCAGATAGACCTCGTTGGTTTCCGAAGATTCGAAATAGCGGCGCATTTCCCGCTCGCCATCCACACTCCACAGCGCGCTTTCCGCACGAACGTTGGGATGCAGCAGCGGGATCGAGGTCGTGATCCTGTCGACAAGCACGCCGCTCTTGCGCAAGCGCTGGGCAAGCGTCTCGATCAGCTCGAGACTGTCGCCGATCATGACAGCTTCGCCATAGAGCCATTCCATGACATCGGCGGCGAGCACGGTTGTGTTGATCGTCATGAAATGCCCCTTCGCCCCCGGATCGCCGGGCAGCCGCTTTTTGCCGCCTCGCGGCACAAGATCCCGCGCGCCCACGCGACCGAAACGCCACGCAGGGAGAACCGGCCCAAGTGACTTCCACAAGGGCAGGCCCTGACGCTATCTAGGGAGAGAGTTTAGCCGAAAAAAGACCACTTCGCGATCTCGTGTTCGCGGCTGATGCGAAACGACCTATTCGTCGTCCCAGTCGGGCGCGAAATCCGGGTCGACCCGACGTCCGTCTCCGCTGCCCAGCGCGAAGATCGCATCCATCTCCTCTTCGCTCAGCTCAAAGTCGAAAATCGCCGCATTCTCGGCAAGTCGTGCCGGGTTTCCGGTC
Organism: Stappia sp. ES.058; assembly: GCF_900105595.1. Lineage (GTDB taxonomy): Bacteria > Pseudomonadota > Alphaproteobacteria > Rhizobiales > Stappiaceae > Stappia. Next base: position 2,388,339 of record NZ_LT629784.1, read on the forward strand.
TTGGGGATCGCCGCGACATTGTCCTGCTGTACCAGCCAGCGCAATGTGACCTGAACCTCGGACTTGCCATGATGCTTGGCGATGTCGCGAATGACCTGCTGCTCGCGCACAGCGCCTCTCTGGATCGGCGAATAGGCGGTCAGCGCCATGCCCGCGTCGTCGAGCGCCGCGCGCACCGTCTTCTGGGACAGCTGCGGGTGGTATTCCACCTGGTTGAGCGACAGCGCCCCGCCAGCCAGATCCTGCGCCTGGCGCACCAGCGCAGCCGTGAAATTCGACACGCCGATGGCGCGCGTCCAGCCGCGCGCGCGCAACTCCAGAAGCGCCTCCATCTGTTCCTTCAGCGGAACATGGGAATTTGGCCAGTGGATCAGGAAGAGATCGACATGCTCAAGCCCGAGACGGTCGAGGCTGTCCTCGCAGGATTTGATCATGCGCTCCGGATCGAGCTGGTCGTGCCAGACCTTGGTTGTGAGGAAATAGCCGTCGCGCGGACGTCCCGAAGCCCGCAGGCCGGCACCGACATCCTTCTCGTTGTCGTACATCGCCGCCGTGTCGACATGGGCCCAGCCGCTCTCCAGCGCCGCGCGGACGATATCGCGGCACTGCGCACCGCTGAGCGGCCAGGTGCCGAGACCGAGCGCTGGCATGTCGATGCCGTTGAGGGACAGAGTTTTCATCGTGGGAACCTCCATTGCGCAGACAAGTCGGCGGACGTGATTCGGGCGGGAACCGAAACAGCCCCCGCCCGGAAAAGGTGTCAGTCGAGATCGGAAACGGACGCGGCGACCTTGCCGACAAGCCCGTATTCGATGGCCTCGTCCGGACCCATCCAGTAATCGCGGTCGGTGTCCTTCTCGATCCGCTCCATCGGCTGGCCGGTGGCATCGGCGAAGATCTTGTTCAACCGGTCGCGCATCTTGAGAATCTCGCGCGCCTGGATCTCGATGTCCGAGGCCTGACCGCCGGCGCCGCCAGACGGTTGATGCAGCAGGAAGCGGGTGTTGGGCGTGCAGTAGCGACGCTCCTTGGGCACCGAGACATAGATCAGCGCGCCCGCGCTCGCCACCCAGCCCATGCCCAGGATGCGAACCTCGGGCGCGATGAACTTGATGGTGTCATGGATCATGTCGCCGGATTCGACGTGGCCGCCGGGCGAGGACACGATCACCGTGATCGGGTCGTGCGACACCTGCGCCAGCGCCATCAGGCGCGCGCTGACGTCACGTGCCAGTTCCTGCGTGATCGGTCCCGTGATCAGCACCGTGCGCGCGTCGAACAGATGCTTGTCGACCTGAATGGAACTCGGCGTCTTGGTCTTTTCCTCTTCCTCGTCGTCGAGGCGGCTCGGCACATCGGTCGTCTTGTTGGTCATGTGCAAGATCTGCTCCTTGTGAAGACGGATTCGGCCCGGAAAGGCCCTGTCTCGACCCCCATACTTAGGCGATGCGCGCCCGCGCGGCAAAGGGGTTCTCGCAAGAAGGTTTCCACGGCACCGACGGGTCGCCATCGTCAGCGACGTTTTCCCGCTTTCGCCCCCATCAGCAACATCGCCAGGAACGGCAGGGAGGGCCATTGGAACCAGATAGAATCAAGCCCGGTGAACACATTGATGGCGAAAAAGAACGCTATCCAGCAAACCGCGAAACGCACCCGGCCCGACTGCTGGAAGTACCAGTCCTTCATGCCGTGGACGAGCGCTGCGACGGGGCGATCGACGTCGCCTGTTTCCGTCTGCGCGTCGGCGCCCGGACGCGCTTCCCCGCCGGCTTGCGCGAAAGAATCGCCTTGCCCCTTGGGATGGCGGCCCTCATTCGCGCCGCCGATCCGCACCCGGTAACTTAGAACCGGGTCGCTGATGTTCTTGACGGTTTGTGACCCGAGCGGATCGAAACCAAGGGCCAGCCTTGCGTGCACCTGTTCGTAGACGGGGGCCGAGATCACAATGCCGCCCGGCTCGGCGATCTGCTGGAGACGCGCCGCGATGTTGACGCCTTCACCGTAGATATCGCCGCCCTCCACGAGGACGTCGCCAAGGTTGATGCCGATGCGAAAGGCCATGCGCTCGGCTTGCGGCAGGGCATCGTTGCGCCCGGCGAGTTCCGTCTGGATCTCGACCGCTGCGCGCACCGCTTCGGTGACCGATCCGAACTCCACGATTACCGCATCGCCCCAGGTGTTGACGATACGCCCGTCGCGCGCCGCAACAAGTCCGCCGATCGCCTCGCGATAGCCGCGCAGGCGGTCGAACGTCCCGTCCTCATCGGCTTCCATCAACCGAGAGTACTGAACGGCATCCGCGCACAAGATCGCGGCCAGTCGGCGCTTGACGCGGCTCATGGAGTGTCCCTGGATTGCCTCAAGTCTCTTGAATGGCTGTTTGCACGCCCGACTTCAAGCCGGGCGGTGCAAAAAAGCAATCCCGCCGGCTCCCTCAGCCGGTCGAAGTCATCTTTTTCAGCCGCCTGAGGTCAGCCGCGACAATCGCGCGGTGGGCGATAGCGACAGGCAGCATATAGAGCCGGCCAAAGAGATTGTGCACCTTGACGGAACTCGTCACCGTGTAGGTCCGCCCCCGTGCCGACAGCCAGGTCATCACGTCGAGATGCCGGTCGCGGACGCTCAACACCAGATCAGGAAGCCCCCCGCCGTCCGAACGTCGTGCGTCGCCCGCGATCCGCTGCAGACAGATCATGGGGCGCCGGGTTTTGTGGCATGGACGTGCCTTGATCCCGAGACGGCCAGTTGCGGTGAATGCCGCGGACACCCACGAAAATGAACAGGCCACGCCAGATGAAGGGCCATAGAACACCAAGCGCTCCGGGCATCTCCTCGGCGAGGACAACGTCTTGCGGATCGTAAATCGGATGAACCAGCGCAACCTCGTCGCCGTGGCTCAGCGTTTGTCCCCTTGAGTACGGGACCTTGAGGGTTGCAGACCACAGCCGGCGCTGCTTCGGCGAGTACAAGACGCTCAACAGATGAAAGCGCACCTCTCCCGTCTCGGGATCCCTGACGACACGTCGGTCCTCGACCGTACCTTGAATTCGTATTCCGGCCAGGACATGCGGGCCGGCTGCGGGAAAGGCCCGAACAAGACCCATAAGCCCGTACGCGGCCACGCCGATGCCGAAGGTGAATGTGCAAATCGTCGCCCAGCGGCGAATCGGGGATGGCTCCTGCGCGGCCGCCGTCCCGCTCAGTCCCGTGCAAAGCCGGGCTCGCAAGCCCCATGCACCTGCGCCAAGAAGGCCAAAACCGACGACGAGCTTGACGACGGCCTTGATGACGATCCCGACGAGGATCGAGGTTCCCAACGCACCATATGTGCGAGCGGTTGCGGGAAATCCTCCCGGAGCGACGAGACCCGGCGCGTCCAACACGGCGGCCATCCGCGCGACCGACAGAAAGTCGAAGATCGCGAAAACGATCGTCGCGGCGCCGGCGAAAAGGAACAAGCCCCATAGGAACAAGCCAACGGCGGACTGCAAAACACGTTCGAACATGACACACCCAAAGGTAGCAATATTCTACCCATGGATGTTATTTGTTAAATTTGCACTACAGATATCTGATTTCCCCACAAATGTCCTCTACGATGTCTTGTTGAAGATCTCGCGACCGATCAGCATGCGGCGGATTTCCGAGGTTCCGGCTCCGATCTCATAGAGCTTGGCGTCGCGCAGCAGCCGTCCTGTCGGATACTCGTTGATGTACCCGTTGCCGCCGAGCAGCTGGATCGCGTCGAGCGCCATTTTCGTCGCGGTTTCGGCCGCATAGAGGATCGCGCCGGCGGCATCCTCGCGCGTCGTCTCGCCGCGGTCGCAGGCCTGCGCAACAGCGTAGACATAGGCCTTTGAGGAATTCATCGCGACATACATGTCGGCAACCTTGCCCTGCACGAGCTGGAACGTGCCGATCGGCTGGTCGAACTGCTCGCGCTCATGAATGTAGGGGATCACCACATCCATGGCTGCCTGCATGATGCCGACGGCGCCGGCAGCGAGCACCGCGCGCTCATAGTCGAGGCCGGACATCAGCACGTTGACGCCCTTGCCGACCTGGGCGAGCACATTTTCTTCCGGCACTTCACAATCCTGAAACACCAGCTCGCCGGTTTCCGACCCGCGCATGCCGAGCTTGTCGAGCTTTTGCGCAACGGAAAATCCGGGAAACCCTTTTTCGATCAGGAACGCCGTGATGCCCTTCGGCCCCGCGTCCGGATCGGTCTTGGCGTAAACGATCAGCGTGTCGGCGTCGGGACCGTTGGTGATCCACATCTTCGAGCCATTGAGAATGTAGCGATCGCCCTTCTTGTCGGCGCGCAGCTTCATCGAGACGACGTCGGAGCCCGCGCCCGGCTCGGACATGGCAAGCGCGCCGAGGTGTTCTCCGGTGATCAGCTTTTCCAGATAGCGGGACTTCTGCGCATCCGTGCCCCAGCGCCGAAGCTGATTGACGCACAGGTTGGAATGCGCGCCATAGGAGAGCCCGATGGAGGCGGATGCCCGCGACACCTCTTCCATGGCGATGCAATGCTCCAGATAACCGAGCCCGGTGCCGCCCCAGTCCTCTTCCACCGTGATGCCATGCAGGCCGAGCTCCCCCATCGCCGTCCACAGTTCGGCGCGCGGAAACCAGTCCTCGCGGTCGATGCGCTCGGCCAGCGGCGCGATCTTGTCCTGCGAGAACGAACGTACGCTGTCGCGCAGCATGTCGGCGGTCTCGCCGAGGTTGAAGTTAAAGGCTGGAAAGTCGTTGCGGATCATCTATTTGCTCCGGGTATGACGGGAAACGGGGTGAGCGGGCGTCAGTCCTCGATGCCCGGCATTGCGATCATGGTGAAAAGCCCGGTTGCGATATGCACCTCGCCGAAATCGCCGACCCCATAGACATCGGCGCTCGCGACGGTCAGCGTGCGACCGGGCTTGATGACACGGCCGACGGCTCTCATCCGCTCGCCGCGCCCGGGATTGAGCAGGTTCATCTTGAACTCGGTGGTCAGGACGCCGTGGCCGGCGCCAAACAGGGACAAGGCCGCATAGCCGGCCGCGCTGTCGGCCAGCGTGCTCGTCACGCCGGCATGAAAAAACCCGTGCTGCTGGGTCAGCCCGGGATGGAACGCCGCGCCAAGCTCGACCCGCCCCGGCGCCAGCGCGACGATCTCGGCCCCCAGCGTGGCCATGAACGCCTGACGGGCGAAGCTGGTGCGGACGCGCGTTTCCCAGTCCGTGTCGCGCGGCGCCATACCCGTCATTACGATGTGTCCCCGGCGGCGGAAAACAGGTCGCCTGCCGGCCCCATCTCGGCCAGTCGCCGGCGACACCCGGCTTCCACCTCTTCCAGTTCCGAAAGCGTCAGATCGATGTCCTGGCGCTTGGCGAGAAGTTCGGCGCGCCGGCTTTCGATGCGGCGCATCAACAGCTGCAGCTGCCCTGCCTCGCCGGGCGCCTTGGCATACATGGTTATGATGTCTCGGATTTCGGCCAGCGAGAAGCCCAGCCGCTTGCCGCGCAGGATCAGCTTCAGCCGTGTCCGGTCGCCCGGCCGGTACAAACGCTGGCGTCCGCGGCGCTGCGGCGCCAAAAAACCCTCCGCCTCGTAAAAGCGGAGCGTGCGCGTCGTGACGCCGAATTCCTGGGTGAGCTGGGTGATGGTATAATACGGCTGCATGACCCCTCCAAAACCATGCTCTCTTACCTTTACGTTTTAGTCAATATGGATTTTTTTCCATAATTAATTCAGAAATATAAAGAGTAAGATCCGCCGGGTCAGCCGCCTGAACCGCTCTGCCGGGCGGGACGGACATCGCCTTGCGCGCCTTTTCCGCATCGGCGCCTCCGTGCCTCCAATCCTTCGCCGGATCGCAATCGAACGACCGACAGCGGTTTTTCTTGGCGCCACGCCCGACACCGGCCAAACTGAGCTGTCACGGCTGGCGGCGCACGGGACCTCGCGCGCTTCCCCCACGCCGGGAGGTGCCGGAACCGACAGGACATCGCTCGCTGGGCAACACGCCAGCGACACCCGAAACCGACAAGGAGGCCCGCACATGCCGACGGCAGGCAAAAGCACCACAACGCCCCACTCTTCGACAGCAAAGATCACCGGCCTGGCCGCCCTCGCCGCCATCCTGCTTGCTCTTGCTCCATCCGCGGCCGAGGCGGCCCGGCCCGACCTCAGGCGCATGACCTGCGCACAGGCGCAAACGATGGTCGCCCAGCGTGGCGCGGTCGTTATGACCACCGGCCAATACACCTACGAGCGCTTCGTCAACGGCCCGCGCTGGTGCGACCGCTGGGAGGTGGTGCGCCCGGAGGTCGCCCGCACCCGGGACGCGCAGAGCTGCGTTGTCGGCTACATTTGCGAGACGCCGCTGTTTCGTCCGTTCGAATGGGACTGACGGGTGGATCACAGAACCGGTGTATTCCAGCCTGTTTCGGCCGGGCTCCTTTCCCGGTTCTAGGCATCCCGTTTGACGGAATTCCCCCAGCCGCTAAGGTGAACTTCGCGCTGCGGCAACTGCAGCCCGTGCCGACATGCTGAAAAACTGTCCATCGACTGGCGCTTTTTCGGACTTGAGACGCACCGTTCCGGCTTGCGAAATTGAGAGCATGCTGGAGCCGGGAGACCGGACAAGGTCGCGCAGAGGGGGAGAATGACGGAAAAAGAGCCATTCAACGAAATGCTTGGGCCCGATGGTCAGCCCCGCATGCCCTACAAGGCGCTGGCGGAGTGGTTCTCAGGCATGTCGCCGGCCGAGATGCGAAGAAAATCGCGTGAGGCCGAAACCATCTTCCGCCGGCTGGGCATCACCTTCGCGGTCTACGGCACCTCGGAGGCAACAGAACGTCTGATCCCCTTCGATATCGTGCCACGCGTCCTGGCAGCGGCGGAATGGCGGCGGATTTCCGCCGGGATCGACCAGCGGGTCCGCGCCTTGAACGCCTTCCTGAACGACATCTACCACCGTCAGGAAATCATTCGCGCCGGACGCATCCCCGCCGATCTGGTGATCCAGAACGAGGCCTTCCTGCCGGAAATGATCGGCTTTACCCCGCCCCGCAAGGTCTATGCGCACATCATCGGCACCGACCTCGTGCGCGTCGGCGAGGACGATTTCTACGTGCTTGAAGACAATACGCGCACCCCGTCCGGCGTGTCCTACATGCTGGAAAACCGCGAAACCATGATGCGGATGTTCCCCGAACTGTTTCAGCAGAACCGGGTCGCGCCGATCGAGCATTATCCCGATCTCTTGCGGGAAACGCTGGAAAGCGTCGCCCCGGCGAATTGCGACATCGAGGAGCCGACGGTCTGCATTCTCACGCCCGGGATCTACAATTCCGCCTATTTCGAACACGCCTTTCTCGCCGACAGCATGGGTGTCGAACTGTGTGAGGCCCGGGACCTTTTCGTCGAGGACGGCATGGTCTACATGCGCACGACCCGCGCGCCGGAACGGGTTCACGTGATCTACCGGCGCATCGACGATGCATTTCTCGACCCCCTCACCTTCCGGCCCGACAGCATGCTCGGCGTGCCGGGCCTGTTCGATGCCTACCGGGCCGGGAACGTGACGATCTGCAATGCGCCGGGAACCGGCATTGCCGACGACAAGGCCGTCTACGCCTATCTGCCGGAGATCATCGAGTTCTACACCGGTCAAAAGCCGATCCTGCAAAATGTGCCGACCTGGAACTGTGCCAAGGCCGACGATCTCGCCTATGTGCTCGATCATCTGCCGGAGATTGTCGTCAAGGAGGTTCACGGTTCCGGTGGCTACGGAATGCTGATCGGGCCGACCGCGTCCAAGCGCGAGCTGGCGGAGTTCAAGCGCCGGCTCAAGGCCAATCCGTCGAACTACATCGCCCAGCCGACCTTGTCGCTCTCCGCATGCCCGACGCATGTCGCCTCGGGCCTTGCGCCGCGGCATGTCGACCTCCGACCCTATGTTCTGGTCGGCGACAAGGTGCGCATCACGCCTGGCGGGCTGACCCGCGTCGCCCTCAAGAAGGGCTCGCTCGTGGTCAATTCGAGCCAGGGCGGCGGCACCAAGGACACCTGGGTACTGGAGGACTGATACAACATGCTCGGCCGTACCGCCGCTTCGCTTTACTGGACCTCGCGCTACAACGAGCGCACGGAGAACATGGCCCGTCTGCTGGAAGTCGGCTATCGCCTGGCCATGACGCCGCGCCTGGGCCAGGACCTTTCCGACGACTGGCGATCGACACTGGTGAGCGCGGGCTGCGACAGCGCTTTCTTCGACAGATACGACGAGCCGACCAAGCGGGCCGTGGTTCAGCACATGCTGTTCGACCGCGACAACCCCTCGTCGGTCCGCTCCTGCATCGAGGCGGCGCGCAACAATGCGCGCTCCGTCAGAACCGCCATCACCGGAGAGATGTGGGAAAGTCTCAACACCACCTATCTGGAGTTCATGGACGTCCGCCCGCAGCACATGACCGACAACAAGCTGCCGGACCTCCTCGCCTGGATCAAACAGCGCTCCATGCTGTTTCGCGGCGCCATGCTTGGAACCCTGATGCGCGATGCGGGCTATCATTTCAGCCAGTTCGGCGCCTTCATCGAACGCACCGACAACACGGCGCGAATTCTCGACGTGAAATACTGGATCCTCCTGCCGGACAACGAAACGATCGGTGGCAATCTGGACCGATACCAGTGGACAACGATCCTGCGCTCCGTTTCCGCGCACCGAAGCTATCGGCACGCCTATCGCGATGCGCAGGTGCGTCCGTTCAACGTTGCGGAATTCCTGATCCTGCGAAAGGAAATGCCGCGGTCGATTTCTTACTGCTATGACTGGATCTCCGAAAGCGCCGCCGCGCTTGCGGTTCGCTATCAGGACAGCCCCGTGAGCTGCGACATGGCGCAAGGCACGCTGTCGCTTCTCGAGGAAACCTCGATGGACCGGATTTTCCAGGGCGGTCTACATGAGTTCCTGGCGGATCTCATCGCCCGCAACAACGCGCTTGGCGCCCAGCTCGCTGCGGACTACCACTTCTCGTGACGCGGACAGGGCGCATGTCCGATACGCGACCAACGGAGGCCGACGGCCCATGCGCCTCGTCGTGAAACATCTCACCCACTATGTCTACGAGCAGCCGATTGCTCACATGATCCAGCAATTGCGTCTGACCCCCCACACCCAGGAGGGACAGAAAATCCTGTCCTGGTCGGTCACCGTCCCCGACCTCGAACGGGGCGCGCATTACACCGACGGCTTCGGCAACCGGGTCGATCTGGTCAGCCATCGCGACCCGGTGACCAAACTCGACGTTCTGGTCGAGGGCGTGGTGGAAACGAAGGACACGTCGGGGATCGTCGGCACCTTTCCTTATACCGCGCCCGATACGGTATTCCGGCGTTTTACCCATCTCACCCAGATGAGCCCGGCAATCCGGCGTCTTGGCGCCATTGCCGAGAATGCCGACGACATTTCCGGCTTCCACGAGCTCATGCATGCCATCCGCGACAAGGTCGGTTACCAGACAGGCGTGACGGAGGTTCACACGACGGCGGCAGACGCGCTTTCGTCGGGCCTTGGGGTCTGCCAGGATCATGCACATATTTTCATCAGCGCCGCGCGCAGCATCGGCGTGCCGGCCCGTTATGTCTCGGGCTACATGCTGATGGAGGACGAGCAGGATTCCGAGGCGCATCATGCCTGGGCCGAGGTCAAGCTTCCCTCGCTCGGCTGGGTCGGCTTCGATGTCTCCAACGGCATGTGCCCGACGGAGCGCTACATTCGCCTGACCTGCGGGCTGGATTCCCGCTCGGCCGCGCCCATTCGCGGCGTTCGCCGGGGGAGCGGCGGCGAAACCATGTCGGTTGAGGTGGCGGTTCTGCAGGAATCAGCGCAATCTCAACAATAAGGCGTCTGTCCGCCTAACGGTTTCCCCCGAACTCCTCCAGAGTGTCATTTCAGGGAATCGGACTTCGCGGAAAGAGGCCGGCTCTTCCCGCAATGCGAACGGTGCAACATGACCTACTGCGTAGGCCTCAAGCTCGAACGCGGCCTTGTGATGGCCGCCGATACGCGCACGAATGCGGGTCTCGACAATGTCGCGACCTTCAAGAAGCTCCACGTCTGGGAGAAGCCCGGCGACAGGGTTGTTTGCCTGCTGGCGGCCGGCAATCTCGCGATCACCCAGTCCGTGGTGAGCATTCTTTCGGAGCGGCTGGAAAGCGACGATCCCACCCGCCCCACCATGTTCTCGGTCGAAACGATGTTTCAGGCGGCACGGCTCGTGGGCAGCGTTGTACGCGATGTGCGCGCGATCGATGGCGACGCCCTTGCCGCCAATTCCGAGAGCTTCAGCGTGACGTTTCTGCTCGGCGGCCAGATCAAGGGAGAGGCCCCGCGGCTGTTCCAGATCTACTCCGCCGGCAACTTCATCGAGGCGTCCGACGACACGCCCTTCCTGCAGATTGGCGAGCACAAGTACGGCAAGCCGATCCTCGACCGGGTGACGCGACGCGACATGCGGTTGGGCCAGGCGGCGAAACTGGTGCTCCTGTCGTTCAACTCGACGCTCAGGTCCAACCTCTCCGTCGGCATGCCGATCGACATGCTGCTCTACAACACCGACAGCTTTTCTGCACATCGCCAGACGCGGATCGAGGAGACCGACCGATATTTCGCGGACATGTCGGACATGTGGTCGGAAAAACTGCGCGACGCGGTTGCGGAAATCCCGGACTTCGAGGTCTGATCCGGCCGCAGCGCGACTTGCGAAGCCTGCAAGCGCATGGCCCGCGGGCGTTTCCGTCCACGGTCAGCGCGAAGACCGCCAGAGGCGCCGGCACCATGCGCCCGAAACAGACGTCAAAGGCGCATCAGGAGGCGCGTGTCGCCGCCAGCACCAGCGCGGCCGCGTCGAAGTCGCGCCGGCGCAGCGCCCGCGTGCGCTGTGCCTCCTCGTCGGCGCCCCATTGCTCGATGTTCCAGTCTTCGTCCAGATGCGCCGCCGACCAGAGCACTTCGGCCTCGAATGCCTCATGCGCAAGCGCCAGCGCCAGCAGCGCGGAGCCGGTCAGCGTGGTGGCGACATGCAGCGCGGCAAGCCACAGTGGCGACGCCGGTTCCAGCCGTTCGCGAATGCGCGCGATCAGCTCGTCGTCCTGGTGCACCGGCATGATGCCCTGCGCAAGAATAAAGCGTCCCGCATAGCGCGCTTCCGCCCAGGCAAGCACCCGGCCCCATTGCTCGTTCTGGCGCTGCACCAGCGTGTCCGGCATTTCCGCGCGGTAGAACAACAGATCGTTGCCGGCATACCCGGCGATGTCGTCGGCCACCTCCGCCATGCGTTTCGACACGGCATCGAGCGCGACATTGGCAATCCGCGTCAACGGCATGCGCAGCGGGTCGATCTCTTTTTCCTGCGCGTCCCACTCGTCCGCGACCCGGCGCGCGAGGCCTTCGTCCGGCAGAACCAGCCGGCTGCGCTGCGCGGTCTTGACCGGACGCCCGTCGAGCATCACGGAAAACCCGTCGGCCCCGGCATCCACCGACACAACGGTGTAGAAGCGCTTCGGCAGCTGCTTGCGCGACAGTGTTTTCGCGCGCTCGACGGGATCGATCGCCCCGCCCCCCGCTTCCAGCTCTTCCAAAAGATCACGCATCAGGCAATGTCCCTTTCTGCCGTAAACAGCCGAAGATCGAGCGTCTCGGCCAGCGCGTCCTCCAGTTCGCCGAAGGCATCGATAATGCGCCCGGCGCCACTGGCCACCAGCATCTCGCGCGGATGATAGCCCCAGGTCACCCCGACCGATGCCACGCCCGCGGCACGCGCCATGTCAATGTCAAACGTCGTGTCGCCGATCATCACGGTCTTGTCGGCTTGCGCGCCGGTTTCGGCCATGGCCTGCTGGATCATCGCCGGATGGGGCTTGGAGGGCGCGCTGTCGGCGGTCTGGATGGTGGCGAACATCCGCTCCAGACCGTGTATTTCCTGCATGTGGCGCACGCCGCGCAGGGCCTTGCCGGTCGCGATGCCGAGCAGGACGTCGTCGCGCGCATGCAGCGTATCCAGCATGACCCGAGCGCCCGGATAGAGCGGATCGTGGTCGAGCCCGGCCAGCCGGCGCGCCACCTTGGCCTGGCGGTAGGCGTCCGCCATCGCCGGCACGAGATGCGCATGCTCGGGCGCAACGAGGCGCCTGAAGGCGACATCGAGGGAAAGCCCGACGATCGACAGCCCCGTCTTTCGGTCGGGCGGAGTCAGCCCCACCGTTTCGAAGCCCACCCTCAGCCCGTGCAGGATCGTGTCCTGACTGTCGACCAGCGTCCCGTCGCAATCGAAAATGACAAGATACAGGGCTCAGTCCTCCGGATCGTTGGTTTCGGGATCATACTGGGCGGCATCGAAGCCGAGCAGGTTCCAGCTTTGCTGCATATGGGCCGGCAGCGGTGCCGAAACGTCGATGGATCCGCGTCCGGAGGGATGCGGAATGACGATGCGCCGCGCATGCAGATGCAGCTTGTTCTGCAGGCCGCCCGGGAACTCGAAGTTCTCGATGTTGAAATACTTCGGATCGCCGATGATCGGATGGCCGATATGGGCGGCATGCGCGCGCAGCTGATGGGTGCGACCGGTGATCGGGCGCAAGCTCACCCAGGACACCTTCGGCCCGGCGTTTTCGACCACCGAATAAAGCGACACGGAATGCTGCGCATCCGTCTCGCCATGGCGCGCGATGCGCATGCGCTCCTCGTCCTCGTCACGGGCGAGATAGGTTGAGATCCGCCCCTGACGCGGTTTCGGCACACCGGCAACCAGCGCCCAGTAGATCTTGCGGGTCTGGCGAGCGCGAAACGACTTCGACAGCGACTGCGCCGCCTTGCGCGTCTTGGCAAGCAGCAGGATGCCCGAGGTTTCGCGGTCCAGCCGATGCACCAGGCGCGGCTTCTCGCCCTTGGCGTCGCGGAAGGCCTCGAGCATGCCGTCGAGATGCCGGGTCAGACCGGAGCCGCCCTGAACGGCCAGCCCCGCCGGCTTGTTGAGCACCATGACCTCGCGGTCCTCATAGACCGTCATCGCCTCGACCGCCTCGCGATCTCCGGCAACGAGCTTGCGCGCCTTCGGCTTGGCGTTGGCGCTGTCCTTTGCCTGCACCTTGGCATCGACCTGCATCGGCGGGATGCGCACGACCTGGCCGCCGGCGATGCGCGTGGAGGCCTCGACGCGCTTGCCGTCGACCCGCACCTGCCCGGTTCTCAGGAGCTTTTGCAGATGCCCGAAGCCGAGCCCCGGAAAATGCGTCTTGAACCACCGGTCGAGACGCATACCGGCCTCATCCGTGGTGACGGTTCTTTGTTCAATACCGGACATTGGCTTTCCTGATTGCTTCCGCCAGCATACGCGGCGATGCGCGGAAGCCGTGGGGATTTTGCCCTACCTAATCCCCCCTGCGCGGCAGGGCAAGCATTCCCGCACGCCCGCTCAGCCGGCAAGGGCGCGCATGCCCCACAGGCCGGCGAGAAGAGCGACGAGCGAGGCTGCAACCGAAACGGCCGCATAGCCGAGCGCGGCCATCGGCTGGCCCCGCTCCCACAGAAAAACGACATCAAGGGAAAAGGCGGAAAATGTCGTGAAACCGCCCAGAACGCCCGTGGCGAGGAAAAGCCGAAGCCCGGCTCCCGTGCCCCCCGGGCTGGTGCGTGCCGCGAGCCAGCCGATCAGGAGGCCCATGGCCAGCGAGCCGAGGATATTGACCGTCAGCGTGCCGACAGGAAAACCGGGACCGACCCAGCGCAGCGCCGCCTGGTTCACCAGATGGCGGCTCCCCGCGCCCAGCGCGCCGCCAAGCGCAACAAGAAGAAAATGCGTCATTGCTGTCCCGTCATTGCCTGTAATTCGGCCAAAGCGCAGGTGCTGCGAACTCCACGACGTTGCCGTCCGGATCGTTCACATAGAGCGACAGTCCACCCGCCGGCCACGTCACCTCGCTGACGATCGGAACGCCGGCTTGCGCGAAATGCGCCCGCCATTGATCGACATCCGCCTTGTCGATCTTGAAGGCGAAATGGCTGGGTCCTTCGCTGTGGTGGCCGGGAATGACACCGCCGTCCGTCGGCACGTCCTCCCTGGTCGCCCCGCGCAGGAAGACCAGCAGGGCTTCGCCGGGCGCAGCGTCATAGACGCTCAGCCGATCCCCGCCGACCATGCGCTCAAGCCCCAGAATGCCGCCGTAAAACGCATGAGCGCGATCGATGTCCGCCACATAGACGGATGTTTCCAAAATGCCCCGCACCCGGGGAGAACTTGCCATCATGACACTCCCTTTAGTTTGCGCATGGTTGCTTCCCTCAGATCGGCAGGCCGAACCAGAGCGCCGCGATCCACAGGAAGGCGAAGAAGCCGACGATATCGGTCACGGTGGTGACGAAAACGCTGGAGGCAATCGCGGGATCGACACCGATCTTCTCCAGGACCACCGGAATGAGCAGGCCCGACAGGCCGGCCGACACCATGTTGATGACGATGGCCGCGCCGATCACAGTGCCAAGTCCCGAATTGCCGAACCAAAGCGTGGCGGCAATGCCGATCAGAACCGCAAGCGCGATGCCGTTGAGCAGGCTGACCAGCACCTCCCTGCGCAACACCCGCCACATGTTGCGGGCATCGAGTTCCTGGGTCGCAAGCGCGCGCACCGCGACCGTCATCGTCTGTGTGCCGGCATTGCCGCCCATGGAGGCGACGATCGGCATCAGCACCGCGAGCGCCACCATCGCCTCGATGGTGCCCTCGAACAGCGAAATGACGACCGAAGCGAGCACCGCGGTCGCAAGATTGACCACCAGCCAGGTGAAACGGGATTTGGCGGTGACAAGCACCGCGTCGGAAATCTCCTCGTCACCCAGGCCGGCAAGGCCGCGCAGATCCTCTTCCGCCTCCTCCTGAATGACGTCGACGATATCGTCGATCATGACCATGCCGACCAGCCGTCCGGCATCGTCGACCACACCGGCGGAGACGAGGTTGTAACGCTCGAAGGACCGGGCGACCTCTTCCCGGTCTTCCTTTGCCTCGAAGGGGTGGACGTCCTCCTCCATGATCGCGGAGACCTTTGTCGCCCGCTTGGTACGCAGCAACTTGTCGAGCGGCAGCGCGCCGATCAGACGAAAGCCCGGATCGACGACGAAGATCTCGTGAAACGTGTCCGGCAGGTCTTCCGCCTCGCGCATGTAGTCGATGGTCTGCCCGACGCTCCAGAACGGCGGCACCGCAATGAAGTCCGTCTGCATGAGACGGCCGGCGGATTCTTCCGGATAGTCGAGAGAGCGCTGAAGCTGGACGCGATCGGTGTGCGACAGCCGCTGCAGGATCGCTGCCTGCTCTTCCTCGCTCAGGTCCTCCAGAATGTAGACGGCATCGTCGGAATCGAGCTCGCCGATTCCTTCCGCCAGCGTCTTCGCCGGCAGCTCTTCCAGGATCTTGAGGCGGACCGCCTCGTCGAGTTCCGTCAGGGTGGCGAAATCGAACTCGTCACCGAGCAGCCGGACGAAGGGGCCCCGGCTGTCGCCATCCATCGATTCGATCAGGTCGGCGACATCCGCCTCGTGCAGGTCGCCCACCAGCCCGATGAGCGCGGCCGCATCCTCCGCCTCGATGGCCGCTTCGATCAGCGCGAGAAATTCTGCGGAAATGCGCCCCTCGTCGTCGCGCACGGCCGGAAGCTCCAGCATGGGATCGGATGGTTCGACTGTTTCGGCGTCCGACACGATCCCCTCCCTGGTTTGTCTGCTGCAGCCGTGCAGGGCCACACCCGGCGCGCCCTGCTCTCACGTCCGGGCAAGCCTACGCGAGAGCGTATTGCAGTGCGCAAGAATTGCGACCCGCACCTGACACAGTCTTAGGGCAAAGACCTTGCGGCACCAACGCCCGCCACGCGGATTTCTGTGGGGCCAGCGCGAAAAACGGCTGGTGTGAAGGCGATGACCGCGAAACGCACGGGGCCGGCGCCGCGCAAGCCGCCCCGTCCTCATCATCGGGAAAACACAGGGCGTCGACGCCCGACGCAGCGAAACCGACCCGATGACGACAGATACGCACTTAGTGCATTTTTACAAACCCTGAAAGCGCTCATGCCCGGAATCGCCGCGGGACGGCACAACACGCTGAACCAAACATCGCGCCGGGCATGGACAGCCGGTCCGCCCCACCTCGATGGCGAGCGCGACGGCATACCCTGGAGCGGGCGTTTCAACAGCCTCCGGGCCTGCTCCGTTGGCGTTCAGGTCACGAACTAGTGGTTCGATTCCGGCATTTGCCTCCCCGTGCAGCACCGTCGCAGCAAATGTCGGAAGCAAGAAAACCACTAGATAAATATATGATTGTAGCGGAGCTTTTGAATTTGACATTTGATCAGGAGCCTCGCCGCAAACGGGACTCAAATGTCAAATTCGCTCCACTAGCAGATGCGGCAGGTTCGGCATGCAGCAACGATTCAGCCAGCCTTAAGGAATGCGGGCCAATCATCCCGGCAGGCAACCACGATTTCCGGCCCGGGCAAGCATCGCGGGCCCGGCTCACGATGACAGAGCAACGCGCATCATGCAGACATTCAGGACCCGCGCCAGTGAGTTCTTCACGCGAATTCGCGCCAAATGGATCGTAAGCCATCCCCGCCCTTTGGAAGAGAGAGAATAACATGATCATTGGCATCAACCTCTACGACATGGCCAAGATCATTGCCGGTCTGGTCGTTCTCGGCATCGTTCTGGCCATTTTCAGCGCCCCGGTTCAGGCCATCATCTATGTGATCGATAGCTTTGGCCATCTGGCGGATAACGGCATGGGCTGGCTGCAATATCCGGCCTGGCTGCTGCTCGCGGTGGCAATCGTTTTCCTTGTGCGTCGCAAATGGCTCGCAGGCGGCGCGACCGTGGCGACACTCATCGCGCTCAGCGCCTGGGTCGGCTTCACCAGCGCCGACATGCGCGGCGACACGGTGGCCTTTGGCTCCGAACGCAATGTGCAATGGGCCGCAGCCCTTGCCGGTGAGCCGCGCTCCGTTTCGATGGCCTGGATCGAGCCGGAAGAGATCCAGACCCTGCGACGCGACACCGACGTGAGTTGCTGCACAAGCGAGTTCGTGCTCAAGGAGGAAGGCTCCTATCCCAAAGACACCGGTACTGCCATGCGGGTGGGCAAATACAACCTGAGCCGGACGGGCACCCTGGCAACGTCCAGCTTCCTCACCGACTATATCGAGGTCGTCAATGACGGCGCCGGCGACTGGCTTGCCTTCGCCAATCGGTGTATCGCCGCGTACCGACGGGACATGGAGGCCTACGCCCGAGAAAATGGCAAGGCGGCTGTCGACCGCCTGTCGCGAGAAAACGCCAGGAAGTTTCCCCGCCCGGACCATTGCAATACCGTGGAAGGCGTCGAGGAGGCCTACAGTCTGGATCTCGCCGCGCGGATGGTGGAGGTCATCGAGGCGGATGGCGGCAACGCCGCATCCCTTTTGAAGACGAGCGGTCTTGACGCCGCATGCGCCGCCCATGACCGCTGTGCCGCCTTCGAACAGAATTTCGCACTGGATGTGAAATAGCCGGGGCCACAGGCAGCGGCGGTCGGATCAATTCCGAGAACCGCGCACGAACACGAACGGACCCCGCACGTCAGATGTCGCCTAATACACGAACCAGAAGGTCACGACGAGCAGAATGGCGGCGCCAAGGCCGAGCGATATGCCGAGAACGCGCGCGTTCGCCGTGCTGGTGTTTCCCTGCCGGGCGTCGGTTTTCTTTTTCTCGATGCTCATCGCACGCTCCTTTCGGTTCGATAGCGCTCCGGCCTGTTGAGGCCCCTCATGTGGCATGAGCGGACAACGGGCACGAAGAAAAATTCAGTTACTGACTAAACGCTGTTACGCAAAAAAGTTCCAAAAGGATTTCTTGAATTCAAAAAATGAACCTGTGTGACGTATTAATTTACAAGCCGAGAGATTTTTTAAAAATATTACATTGGGGCCAATCTTCAGCGGTCATCCGAATTCAAGAACCCTTCAAAGCCGATATAAAAATCCAGAGCAACCTTTACAACACCAGTCGGGAACAAATCTTTTTGTTCTGCCATCAACACAATACTGAAGACATACGACCGCCCATCAAACGGCTGCGCCTGGTTTCCATGCGGAGATGTGACCGCATGAATCCGAGTGCCACGTCAGCCTCATTCACGGATCCAGGCCCAAACGCCAATATGTCGGATAGTTATCCTTCAAGCTGCCGAACCACGTCTTTTTGGCCGGCGGGCATCCGCCGGGGTGGTCGGGCAAAAAGGCACAAAAAAACCCGGTCCGAAGACCGGGTCTTTTTTGGTGCGGTCGAGAAGACTCGAACTTCCACGGGTTTTACCCCACAGCGACCTCAACGCTGCGCGTCTACCAATTCCGCCACGACCGCTTGTTCCGCAACAGATTGCGCTGCGGAGCCCTCGTCTAGCAAATCGGTTTTTACGGCGCAAGCGAATTGCGAGGGGATATTCACAGCCTTGCGCTTCCGGAGGTTCAAACCGGACCGGCGGCGCGCACCGGGCGCGCTTCGGGCGGGCGGATCAGGACTTCCGTGACCGAAACGCCGACGCGCTCACCCTGAAGAACCACCTGTCCCCGGGCGATGGGAATGTTGTTGGCGAGGATCTTCACGTCATCCTCCTCGCGCGACATCAGTTCGATGACGGCACCGCGACCCATGCGAAGCAACTGGTGGATCGGCATTTCCGCCGTTCCCAGAACCACCGAGATATCGATGGAGATATTGTCGAAGATGCCCATGTAAGCGTCCGGCCTCGAACAAGGATGGCAATGCCAAGGTATTCACTCTAAATGACGGGAGCGCGGATCACACCCAAGCCGACCTTGAGCGCGCCATGGTTAACAAACCGCTAACGGACTTGCAAAATGACAGAACGCGGGCAGATCCTCAAAGGGTTCCATCCGACACCGCACGACGGCCCGCCGGTGGAATGGGCCGTCAGCGACGATCTTGTGCCCTATGAGGACGCGCTTGCGGAAATGGACGAGCGTGTCGCCGGCATCGCCGACGGCACGCTGGCGGAGCGCATCTGGCTTTTGGAGCACCCGCCTCTCTATACCGCCGGGACCAGCGCGAAGGGGGCCGATCTGCTCACGCCCGACCGGTTCCCGGTGCACAAGACCGGCCGCGGCGGGCAATACACCTATCATGGCCCCGGACAGCGGGTGGTCTATGTGATGCTCGATCTCAAGCGGCGCACACCGGATGTTCGTGCCTTTGTCGCGACGCTGGAGGACTGGCTGATCTCCGCACTCTGGGAGCATCACGTGCGCGGCGAACGGCGCGAGGACCGCGTCGGCGTCTGGGTGCGTCGCCCGGAGAAGGGCCATGACCGCGAAGACAAGATCGCCGCCATCGGTATCCGCATGCGCAAATGGGTGAGCTTTCACGGGATGGCGCTCAACGTCGACCCGCAGCTGGATCATTTCGCCGGGATCGTTCCCTGCGGCGTCACCGCTCACGGTGTCACCAGCCTGGTCGATCTCGGCCTGCCCGTAACGCTGGCCGATGTCGACCTGACGCTGAAGCGCACATTCGAGGAGCTCTTCGGATCCACCGTCGCGGTCGAGGCCCCTGATTTCGCGACACGGTTTTCCGTTTGAGCGAACACGACAATGGCGGCAATGCCGCTTCCTGTTCCATCAACTTCGAGAAATTTCGGGACAGGTTTTGCGAAACCAAGTCCTCAGAACGCGGTTGCGGCATCAAGGCTGCACCTGCTAGATGGCGATCCGATCCAGACACTCCCCTCCCGCCAGACCGGACGCATCATGGACGCCATTCACCTTCAGGACCTGGCCTTTTACGCCTACCACGGCGTCCATGCGGAAGAAGCGCGGCTCGGCCAGCGCTTTCTGGTCGACCTGACCTGCCACCTTGACCTGACGACGGTGTCCGCGTCAGACCGCTACGAGGATACGGTCTGCTACGGCCTCCTGACCGAAACCGTGGAGCGGGTGGTGACCAGTTCCCGGTTTCAGCTGATCGAGCGGTTGGCCGGGGCGATTGCCGACGCCGTGCTGGATTGCGACGCCCGCATCGCATCGGTGCGCGTGCGGGTTCACAAGCCGGGCGCGCCCCTCCCCATCGCCACGGGCCGCGTCAGCGTCGAGATCTCACGCGCCCGCGCTGGCGGCTGAGAGCTTTTCCTCCACCTCCCGCAACAGGTCTGGCACCAGGGCCGGATCCGCGTTGAGCCGTTCCCGCTCCTCCTCCAGGATGGCGAGAAACACGTTCCGCCGCGCCTCCCGCACCCGGCCCTCGGCGACACGGACCACGGGTTCGGCGGCCTGAAGCGCCATGGTCATCAGCCGGTCAGCCGCCGTCAGCCGTCCCCACAGATAATCGTGCTCGCGCCAGCCGCGATTGAAGAAGGCGCCAAAGGCATTGAGGCTGCGGCCCTTCAGGGCGACACCATCCGGGCGCAGACTGTGCGCATCGGCCGGACTGATGCGATCGACCTGAACCTCGTTGTATTCCGCGATCGCCGTTCCCCGCAGGACGGGAAACGTGACAAGATCGTAGAAGGCGAAGCCGACATAGGCGCTGGTCAGCGCCAGATGCAGCGATTGCGGCAGGTAGTTCAGCGTCATCATCGAGAAGACGTCATCGGCAAGCGCGTCGAGGTCGGCAAGCCCCATGCGCGCCGAAAGGGTCGCAACAAGCGCGTCGGCCGGCTGCGGATCGGCGTCCGGGGCTTCGAGCAGGCGTTCGACGAGGGTCCGCGTCTCCTCCCCGTAGAACGCAGCGCTCCAGCGGCGGGAGAGATGGTCGATCTGCTCGTAAAGCGTCGATTTCAGCTCGTCCATCTCGTCCGCCCTGACACCGCCCCGGTTCTCCGCAAGCCGGTAGAGGCGGTTGAGGCGGCGGATCACGAAGCGAAGGCGGCGGATGCGGTAGTCGACATCGAGCCCGCGCAGAAAACGGATGACCGGCTCCGGTGTGACCGAGCTTTCAGCGCCCGCCTGCGAGGCCGAGGCGAGCCAGACGTCGAGGCGAAAGGCAATCGCGGACGCCCCACTGCCGGCGCGCGCACTCGGGTTTCCGGGCGCGCCGTCCGGCCGGTTCTGCGCCACCCGCGCACACAGATCCGCGACCCGCTCGACCACGCCGGACAGCTTCAGCCGCTGATAGCCGCGATAGGCATAACCGGCGGTAAGATGGGCGCGCTCGTTGGCCATCGTCCGGCAGCGCGTCAGTTCCTGCGCGGTCAGCGGATGGCGCAACTCCGGTCCGAGGATCGCGCGTACCTCGCTCTCCACCAGCGGCTCGGCGGCAGCAATCACCTCCGCAATCCGCCGGACTTCCCGATTGTGGTCGGCCACCTGTTCGAGCGCGTCGCCGATGGGCTCATTGCGCGGGATATGCGCCAGCGAGGCCAGAATGACGCGAAAGAATCCGGGAAGATGCGCATCCGGTGCGCCGTCCTCAGGCGCGGACACCTCGTCGGGCTTTGGATCGACATAGACGATCTTGCGGACCACCTCCCGGCCGGCGGCACGCCCGGCGATCGCCTCAAGCAGCGGCTGGAACGGCTTGTTCATGACCACACTGCCATCGACGAGAACGCATTTCTCCCCTGCCTCGCCAGCCGCTCCGAATGCCCGCCGGCGGAAGGCGTCGCGCTGCTCCCAGGTTTCCCCCCGCGCCTCGAGAACCTGGTCCATCTCGCCAAACGTCATCGGCGGAAAGGCACCGGGAAAGGCCGATGTTGCACGCGCAGAGAACACCAGGTCGGGGATCGAAACGTCGCCGAAATCCGACTGCAACTCGCCATTTCCCCGGCATATCGCGACGTAGCGCAGGATCAGCCGGTGTTCGGTTTCCTCGACTGCGACGGGATCATGGATGGCGAAGCGCCGCTTGGCCCCGTGAAAATCCGTGACGGTCACCAGAAGGTCCAGTCGCTGGCCCTGCGGCACGAGGGTCGCGGGACCGCCCTCCCCGTCACCTGGCCGCATGGCGTGGCAGGCATCGAGCATCCAGCCGACATAACGCGCACCGGAAAACGGTGGCGTGAACCAGCGCGACTGCATCAGGCGCCGCAGCTTGGCTCGCGTTTCGGCGTCGCTCGTCTCGGACTTGAGCGCCATGGTCACAAGCCGGTCGAGCACCGGTGCGATCGACCCCTTGATGTAGCGCGTCAATCCGACCGGCGCATTGGCGAGGCGCGAGACGTCGGCGTTTTCCAGCCAGAGATCGCGGTGCGCGTCGAGCGAGAGATTGTGCGCCAGAGCGCGCGCCAGCATCACGCCATTGACGCCGCCGGCGGACGCGCCGGAAATCACGTCGATGACCACGCGCAGATCAAGCTTCGGCGCAAACAGCGCGAGAAACGCCTCATAGGCCGCAACGGCCGGCCCATCCGCCTTGGGCGGGGCGCCTTGGTCCAGCCGCACCTCCATCCGCCGCGAGGCGCGCACCAGATTGAGAAATTCCCGCGTGATTCCATGCATGTGCACGGCGAGCGAAACGCCACCGTACAACACAAGCGCCAGGCGCAATTCGATCTGTTTCATGAAAGCTGCATGCTCCGGCCGGAACGTCGATGCTCGACCGTTTCGCAGGAAATGGCAAGGTCTCCTGCCCCCGATCGCGCGCGCGTCAGCGCGTTTCACGCTCGCGGCGAAGCTTGTCCCAGTACTCAAGGCGCTTGCGGATTTCGCGCTCGAACCCCCGCTCCGGCGGATCGTAGAAGCCCTGCCGCCCCATGCTCTCGGGAAAATAGTCCTGGCCCGAAAACGCATCCGGCGCGTCGTGATCATAGGCGTAGCCGGAGCCATAGCCTTCCGACTTCATCAGCTTGGTCGGCGCGTTGAGGATGTGTTTCGGCGGCGACAGCGAGCCGTTCTGCTTGGCGGAACGGACGGCCGCCTTGTAGGCGGTGTAAACGCCGTTCGATTTTGGCGCCGTTGCCAGATAGACGACCGACTGCGCCAGCGCCAGTTCGCCTTCCGGCGATCCCAGCATCTGATAGGCATCGCGCGCCGCATTGGCCTGCACCAGCGCCTGCGGGTCGGCGAGGCCGATATCCTCCACCGCCATGCGGATCAGCCGGCGCGCAAGAAACAGCGGATCCTCGCCACCGTCGAGCATGCGGCAGAACCAGTAGAGCGCGGCATCGGGATCGGAACCGCGCACCGACTTGTGCAGCGCGGAGATTAGGTTGTAGTGCCCGTCGCGGGACTTGTCGTAGACCGGTGCCCGCCGCTGCACGATGTCCTGGAGGCGTTCGGCGTCGAACACCTCGCCCTCGCGCGCCGCGCGCCACACGTCCTCGGCAAGCGTCAGCGCCGAGCGACCGTCGCCATCGGCCATGCGCAGAAGAACCGCCCGCGCGCCCTCGTCCAGCGGCAGCGGCCGTCCTTCCTCCGCTTCCGCACGCTCCAGGAGCTTTTCAATGGCGTCGCTGTCGAGCGTCCTGAAGGTCAGGACATGCGCGCGCGACAGCAGTGCCGCGTTCAGTTCAAAGCTGGGATTTTCGGTGGTGGCGCCGACGAGCGTCACCGTTCCGTCCTCCATCACGGGCAGGAACCCGTCCTGCTGGGCCCGGTTGAAGCGATGGATCTCGTCGACGAAAAGCAGGGTCCCTTGCCCGACCGAACGTGCGGCACGCGCCGCCTCGAACACCTTCTTGAGATCCGCGACCCCGGTGAAGATCGCGGAAATCTGCTCAAAGCGCAGATCGGTCTGTTCCGCCAGAAGCCGCGCCACCGTGGTCTTTCCCGTACCCGGCGGTCCCCAGAAGATCAGCGAACCGAGGCTGCGCGTCCGCAACATCCGCGTCAGCGCGCCGTCGTCGCCGAGAAGATGATCCTGGCCGACGACTTCGCTCAACTGCGCCGGGCGCAATCGGTCGGCGAGCGGCCGCGTAGCCCCCGCCTCCAGCCCCGCGCTTTGAAACAGGTCACTCATCGCCAAACGGCCCCATTCCCGCCTTCCCCCTCACCCGCGAAGAGCGATGCGCAACACCCGGTCGCCGCGCTTGATCTCGAGACGCCAGACGCCCGGATCTCCTCCCGCAATGCGCTGAAGCTCACTCGACGACGCAATTTCGCGCCCGTTCACCGCAAGCAGGATGTCCCCGACCTCCAGCCCGACACGATTGGCGGTGGATCCCGGTTCAAGCTCGGAGACGACCACGCCCTGTTCGAAGGTGTCGAGACGCAGCTCTTCGGCAACGGCCGGCGAGAGATTGACGATCGTCGTCCCGGCAAATGGGGAATAACCCTCGATCCGCCTCGGGTCGCGCGGGACGGTCTCCGGGGCTGCTTCAAGCGACACCGTCACCTCTTGCTCGCCCGAACCGCGGAGGATTGTGAACCGCGTCGTGGAGCCGATTTCCTTGGTGGCGAAGCGATAGCCAAAACTGTTGGGATCGGTGATCTCCGCATCCGCCACACGAATGATCAGGTCGCCGACGCGCAGGCCGGACTTCTCCGCCGGACTGTCGGGCGCGATCTGGGTCACGAGGACGCCGCGCGGACGGTCGAGCCCCATCGCCTCGGCGATCTCGGCGCCAACGGACTGCAAGCCGGCGCCTAGCCACGGGCGACGCACGGTGCCGTCACCCTGCGCGGCCACGGCGACGAAATGCACCATGTTGGAAGGAATGGCGAAGCCGATGCCGTTCGACCCGCCGGATCGCGAGAAAATCGCCGTGTTGATGCCGACAAGCCGCCCGTCCACATCCACCAGCGCACCGCCGGAATTGCCGGGATTGATCGCCGCGTCGGTCTGGATGAAGAACTGATAGTCCGTGACACCGACACGCGTGCG
The DNA here is from genome assembly GCF_900105595.1 of Stappia sp. ES.058. Taxonomy (GTDB): domain Bacteria; phylum Pseudomonadota; class Alphaproteobacteria; order Rhizobiales; family Stappiaceae; genus Stappia. Next base: position 2,413,195 of record NZ_LT629784.1, read on the forward strand.
CGCCAGCGCCGAAACGATGCCCTGCGTCACCGTTTGCCCGACGCCAAAGGGGTTGCCGACGGCGAGCACGATGTCGCCGACCTCCACCGTATCGGAATCGGCGAACTCCAAGTAGGGCAAGGTTCCCTTGAAATCCTTGGCCTTGAGGATCGCAATGTCCGTCTTTTCATCCAGAACGATGATCTCGGCATCGAATTCACGACGATCCGACAGCGCGACCCGCACCTCATCCGCGCCCTTGATGACGTGGTGGTTGGTCACAATCACGCCGTCGGCGGAGATGATCACACCGGACCCGAGCGAGGATTCCACACGTTCGCGTGGCCGGCCAAGATCCTGTCCCGGATTGCCGAAGAACCGGCGAAAGAACGGATCGTCGAAAAACGGCGAGGTCTGGCGCTGACGCACCGTGCGCTTGGCGTAGACATTGACCACCGCCGGCGCCGCCGTCTTTACCACGGACGCGAAGGAGGCCTTGAGCTCCAGCGCCGAGCGGGGCGCCTGCCTGTCCGCAGCCTGCCCCGGCAGGACGAGCGCCGCGGCCAGGAGGCCCGCGCCGCCGACCGCGACCGCCACCCGCACGATCATGGATGCATATCCCGTCATGTCGACATTCCCCGCAATCCGATTTTCAAAGTGTTTCCTGCCTTTCGGGCGATGCAGCCGATTCGCACCATCCCGAAACAGGCTGATCGAAGGTAACAAAAAAGGCGACCCGAAGGCCGCCTTTTCAATCACGTTCCGGGCGCACAGCTTATGCCGCGGCTTCGGCCGTATCTTCGGCCTCAGAGCGTGCACGATCGGCAGCGCCCTTGGCCTCGACATCGCGCTCGACGAACTCGATCACGGCCAGCGGGGCATTGTCGCCATAGCGAAAGCCGGCCTTGAGAACGCGCGTGTAACCGCCGTTGCGGCCCTTGTAGCGCTCCGCAAGCGTATCGAACAGCTTGCGCACGAGCGCGACGTCGCGGATCTGCGAAATCGCCTGACGGCGGGCGTGCAGGTCGCCACGCTTGCCGAGGGTGATCAGCTTCTCCACGATCGGACGCAGTTCCTTTGCCTTGGGAAGCGTCGTCACGATCTGCTCATGCTCAATCAGCGATGCGGACATGTTTGCAAACATCGCCTTGCGATGGCTCGACGTCCGATTGAGCTTGCGGCCGCGATTGCCGTGGCGCATGGCTCTCTCCTTTTCCTGTCACGGCGGACCAACCCGCCTGATGCTGTTATCTGAAGACCGCGCAATCTGCGCGATCAGTACTGATGATCTTCGTAGCGCTTGGCGAGCTCGTCGATGTTCTCCGGCGGCCAGTTGGCCACCTCCATGCCGAGGTGGAGACCCATCTGGGCGAGAACTTCCTTGATCTCGTTCAGCGACTTGCGACCGAAGTTCGGAGTGCGCAGCATTTCGGCTTCGGTCTTCTGGATGAGATCGCCAATATACACGATATTGTCGTTCTTCAGGCAGTTGGCCGAACGCACGGACAGCTCGAGCTCGTCGACCTTCTTCAGCAGTGCCGGGTTGAAGGCGAGTTCCGGAACGGTGTCTTCCTTCACTTCGCGGCGCGGCTCTTCGAAATTGACGAAGATCGAGAGCTGGTCCTGAAGAATGCGGGCGGCGAATGCGACCGTATCTTCCGGCGTCACCGATCCGTCGGTCTCGATCGTCAGCGACAGCTTGTCGTAGTCGAGAACCTGGCCTTCACGGGTGTTTTCCACCCGGTAGGATACCTTCTTGACCGGCGAGTACAGGCTGTCGACCGGGATCAGGCCGATCGGCGCATCTTCCGGACGGTTGCGGTCGGCAGCGACATAGCCCTTGCCGGTGTTCACGGTGAACTCCATGCGGATCTCGGCACCCTCGTCGAGCGTGCAAAGCACGAGGTCCGGATTGAGGACCTCGATGTCACCCACCACCTGGATATCACCGGCGGTCACGACGCCCGGACCCTGCTTGCGCACGACCATGCGTTTGGGGCCTTCGCCCTGCATGCGGATCGCGATCTCCTTGATGTTCAGGACGATGTCGGTGACATCTTCGCGAACGCCGGGGATCGACGAGAACTCATGCAGAACGCCGTCGATCTGGACGGCGGTGACGGCCGCGCCCTGAAGCGACGACAGCAGAACACGACGAAGGGCGTTGCCAAGCGTCAGGCCGAACCCGCGTTCGAGCGGCTCCGCGACCACAACACCCATCAGGCGCGCGTCATGACCCGGCTTTACCTCAAGCTTGTTCGGCTTGATCAGTTCCTGCCAGTTTTTGTTAATGCTCAAATCTCTTTCCTCCGGCTGTCCCGCCGCGCCCCGAAGGCCACGGCCATGCTGTGCCATGAGAAGGGAGTGATACGTCTGAAACTCAGACGCGGCGGCGCTTGCGCGGACGGCAACCGTTGTGCGGGATCGGCGTCACGTCGCGGATCGACGTCACCATGAAACCGGCGGCCTGAAGGGCACGCAGAGCCGATTCACGCCCCGAACCCGGACCGCGAACCTCGACCTCGAGGGTGCGCATGCCATGCTCGGCAGCCTTCTTCGCGGCGTCTTCGGCAGCAACCTGCGCTGCATACGGGGTCGACTTACGCGACCCCTTGAAGCCCATTGCGCCAGCCGACGACCAGGAAATCGTGTTTCCCTGCGCATCGGTGATGGTGATCATGGTGTTGTTGAACGTCGAGTTCACATGCGCGACGCCGGAAGAAATGTTCTTCCGTTCGCGACGCCGGACGCGCGTGGTTTCTTTAGCCATTTTTCTATCCTTTGCTCGATCTCGTCACCGCCGTCGTTCGGCGGCTCCACCGGGCCGTACGTTCCGATGAATTACTTCTTCTTGCCGGCAATCGCCTTCGCCGGACCCTTGCGGGTGCGGGCGTTGGTGTGCGTGCGCTGGCCGCGAACCGGAAGACCGCGACGATGGCGCAGCCCACGGTAGCAACCAAGGTCCATGAGGCGCTTGATGTTCATCGCGACTTCGCGGCGAAGGTCGCCTTCCACGATGTAGTCGCGGTCAATGGTCTCGCGCATGGCAAGGACTTCCGCGTCCGAAAGCTCGTTGACGCGGCGCTCGGGCGCGATGTTGACCTTGGTGATGATCTCCTCGGCGAACTTGGCGCCGATGCCGTGAATATACTGAAGCGCGATGACGACGCGCTTGTTCGTCGGGATGTTTACGCCTGCGATACGGGCCAATGCCGTCTCCATGTTTTGGGGGCTTCAAGGCTGAAGCGCCACCGGGTTGCCCCGCGTCCGGTGGAGGCCGGCCCTTGCGGGGAGGATAAACTGCACGAACGCACCCGCGTCCCGCGCGCGTTGCACGGACCCGGATGCGTACATTAGGGCAGGTCGCGAGCCTTAGCTCTCTCTGCCAACCGCGTCAAGCACGGAATCGATATCGGCCGAGACCTCGTCGATCGACTTCATGCCGTCGACAGTTTTCAGCTGGCCACGACCCCGATAATAAGGCGCGACGACTGCGGTGTCGCGGTTGTAAGCCTCAAGCCTCTGCTTGAAGACTTCCGGATCGTCGTCCTTGCGCACCGGTTCGCCGTTCGCCTTGGCTTCGGCCGCGCGCTTTACGATCCGATCGACCAGAGCCGACTGATCCACTTCAAGCTCGAGCACCATGTCGAGATCCATGGCCTTCTCGGACAACATCGCATCCAGCGCCTCCGCCTGTGCGACGGTGCGCGGAAATCCGTCGAGGATGAACCCCTTCTGGGCGTCCGGCTCCTCGATCCGGTCGGCGACGATGCCGATCACGATGTCATCGGACACAAGCCCACCGGCATCCATCACCGACTTCGCCTTGAGGCCGACCGGCGTACCGGCAGCCACCGCAGCGCGGAGCATGTCACCCGTCGACAGTTGCGGAATGCCATGCTTTTCGACCAGACGCGCAGCCTGGGTGCCTTTGCCGGCACCCGGCGGTCCGAGAAAAATCAGCCTCATCTACGCTTCCCCCTCAGCTTCGATTTCTTCACCAGTCCCTCATACTGGTGCGCAAGCAAGTGGCCCTGGATCTGGGATACCGTATCCATGGTTACGCTCACGACGATCAGCAAAGAGGTGCCACCGAAATAGAACGGAACGCCCGTCGCGGAAATGAGGAATTCGGGTAATAGACAGACCAGAACGATGTAGATGGCGCCGACCACGGTGATCCGGGTCAACACGTAATCAATGTACTGCGCGGTCCGTTCTCCCGGACGAATGCCCGGAATGAAGCCGCCATGCTTCTTCAGATTGTCGGCCGTATCCGAGGGATTGAACACGATCGCGGTGTAGAAGAAGCAGAAAAACACGATCAGCGCCGCATAAAGCAGCATGTAGAGCGGCTGGCCATGACCGAGCAGCGCCGTGACCGTCGTCAGGATGCTGCTCTCGTCACCGGTGGTGCCAAGGCCCGAGAGCGTCGCCGGCACAAGCAGCAGTGAGGACGCGAAAATCGGCGGAATCACGCCGGCCGTGTTCAGCTTGAGCGGCAGGAACGACGTGTTGCCCTCAAACATCCGGTTGCCCATCTGGCGTTTCGGATACTGGATCAGCAAACGCCGCTGCGCGCGCTCCATGAACACGATGATCGCGATCACCACGATCGACAGCAGGATGATGGCGATGATGATCGGCGTCGCCAGCGCGCCCTGGCGCCCGAGCTCGAGCGTCGAGGCGATGGCCGAGGGAAGCCCGGCAACAATGCCCGCAAAGATGATCAGGGAGATGCCGTTGCCGATGCCGCGTGCGGTGATCTGCTCACCCAGCCACATCAGGAACATCGTTCCGCCGACAAAGGTGATGACCGCGGAAATGCGGAAAAACCAGCCCGGATCGATCACGACATTGGCGGCGCTTTCCAGACCGACAGCAAGACCATAGGCCTGGAAGGTGGCAAGCACCACCGTCCCGTAACGGGTGTACTGGTTGATCACCTTTCGGCCCTGCTCGCCCTCCTTCTTCAGCTGTTCCAGCGTCGGAACAACGGAGGTGAGAAGCTGGATGATGATCGATGCGGAGATATACGGCATGATCCCGAGGGCAAGAATCGCCATGCGCTGGACGGCGCCGCCCGAGAACATGTTGAACAGGCCGACGATGCCTTGTTGCGCCTGGCCGAAGGCCTGCGCGAAGGCTTCGGGATTGATCCCCGGCAACGGCACATAGGTGCCGAACCGATACACAAGAAGCGCACCCAGTGTGAACCAGATACGCTTCTTCAACTCTTCTGCCTTGGCGAAAGCTGAGAAATTCAGATTAGCCGCTAGCTGTTCGGCAGCTGATGCCATTCCAGGCTCCGGTCAAATATGCGTGCAGGAACAAGGGAAAACCCAGGCTTATTCAGCCTGGGCTCCAATAATCGTGACTTTGCCGCCAGCCTTCTCAACCGCGTCGATGGCAGCCTTGGAGGCGCCTGCGATCTCGAAGGAGACAGCCCCCTTCAGGGCGCCGTCGGACAGGAGGCGGACGCCGTCCTTGACCCGACGGATCACGCCGGCGGCCTTGAGCGCCTCGGCAGTCACCGTCTGGTTTGCGTCGAGCTTGCCGGCATCGATCGCGATCTGGACGCGACCGAGCGAAACGACCGTAAAGGACTTCGCGAAGATGTTCACGAAGCCGCGCTTCGGCAGACGACGATGGATCGGCATCTGGCCGCCCTCGAAGCCCTTGATCGCAACGCCCGAACGGCTCTTCTGACCCTTGACGCCACGGCCGCCGGTCTTGCCCTTGCCCGAGCCGATGCCGCGTCCGACGCGCATGCGGTCCTTCGTGGCACCCGGATTGTCCCGGAGTTCATTCAGTTTCATCATCTATCTCCCCGCATCCCTCACGCGTCTGCGACGACGCGGACGAGATGCTGAACCTTCCGGATCATGCCGCGTACTTCCGGCGTGTCCTTGAGTGTCGAGCGGCGGTGCATCTTGTTCAGTCCAAGACCGACCAGCGTCGCGCGCTGATCCTTCGGACGCCGCAAGGGGCTGCCAACCTGCTCGACCGTAACGGTCTTATCAGTTTTCGCCATGGAACCAAGCCTTTCTCAAGCTGGGGTCGATGCACGCAAAGGTCAAGCCTCTGCGGCCGCCTGCGCGCTATCGTCGATATCGCGGCGACGCGCCTGAACCTGGGATACCTTGAGACCGCGACGGGCCGCGACCGAACGCGGGCTGTCCTCGTGCTTCAAGGCCTCGAAGGTGGCACGCACCATGTTGTAGGGGTTCGCCGAACCCAGCGACTTGGCCACGACGTCCTGGACGCCGAGCGTCTCGAACACCGCACGCATCGGGCCGCCGGCGATGATGCCGGTACCGGCCGGAGCGGCGCGCAGGATCACCTTGCCCGCACCGTGACGTCCGTTGACGTCGTGGTGCAGGGTGCGGCCCTCGCGCAGCGGCACGCGGATCATCGACCGCTTCGCGGCTTCCGTTGCCTTGCGGATCGCCTCCGGCACCTCACGGGCCTTGCCGTGACCGAAGCCGACGCGGCCCTTCTGGTCGCCGACGACCACAAGCGCGGCAAAGCCGAACCGGCGGCCACCCTTGACGACCTTGGCGACGCGGTTGATGTGAACAAGCTTGTCGACGAATTCGCTGTCGCGCTCGTTCCGATCGCCTCCGCGATCCCGATTATCCTGTCTCGCCATAATATTCGCTTCCGTTTGTCTGTGAGCGTCTTTCAACGACGATCAGAATTCCAGTCCGCCCTCACGAGCCGCGTCGGCCAGAGCCTTGACGCGCCCGTGGTACATGTACCCGCCACGGTCGAACACCACCTTGGTGACGCCCGCCGCCTTGGCGCGCTCGGCAAGAACCTTGCCGACGGCCTCGGCCGCCGAGGTGTTGCCGCCCGTTTCGAGAGCGGAGCGGAGATCCTTGTCGACGCTCGACGCCGAAGCGAGCGTATGGCCCTTGGCGTCGTCGATGATCTGCGCATAGATTTGCTTGGAAGAGCGATACACCGACAGGCGCGGACGCCCGTTGAGTACCTTCTTGATCGAACGACGGACGCGGTCGCGGCGGCGTTCGAAGCCTGATTGTGTCTTCGCCATGATCCGGTCCGTTACTTCTTCTTGCCTTCCTTGCGGACGATGTATTCGCCCGCGTAGCGAATGCCCTTGCCCTTGTAGGGCTCGGGCGGACGGTAATCGCGGATTTCCGCCGCGACCTGTCCGACGCGCTGCTTGTCGATGCCCGTGATCACGACTTCCGTGGGCTTCGGACATGCCACATCGATGCCGTCCGGCATCGGATGCACGACGTCATGCGAAAAACCGAGCGCAAGCTGCAGGTTCTTTCCCTGCACCTGCGCGCGATAACCGACGCCGGTGATTTCAAGACGCTTCTCGAAGCCCTTGCTCACCCCGGTCACGAGGTTTTCGACCATCGTGCGGGACATGCCCCACATCGCGCGCGCCGGCTTGCTGTCGACGCGCGGATCGACCTTGATTCCATCGTCCGTCATTTCGACCAGAACAAGGTCATTGACCACAAAGGAGAGCTCCCCCTTCGGACCCTTGACCGCCACGTTCTGGCCGTTGATCGTTGCCGTTACCCCGCTAGGCACGGGGACTGGCTTCTTGCCAATTCGAGACATAAGACCAACCTGTCCAGTTTACCTTGCGAGAATGCCCTGCTGCATCAGAAGATGCGGCAAAGCACCTCGCCACCAACGTTTTGCTCCCGCGCATCATGGTCGGCCATGACACCGCGCGGCGTCGAAAGGATCGACACGCCCAGGCCATTGGCAACCCGCGGGATATTCTTGACGGAGGAATACACCCGCCGCCCCGGCTTGGAAATCCGTTCGATCGATCGGATCACCGGTTCGCCGTCAAAGTACTTCAACTCGATCTCGAGCTCAGCCTTGCCGCCGTCGAATTCCACGGCGGAATAGCCACGGATATACCCTTCCGACGCCAGCACGTCGAGCACATGTTCGCGCAATTTCGACGCAGGCGTAGAGACCTTGCTCTTGCGCCGCATCTGTGCATTGCGGATCCGGGTGAGCATATCGCCCAAGGGATCAGAAATCGCCATCGGACTCTCCTTACCAGCTCGACTTCACGAGGCCCGGGACCAAGCCCTTGGAGCCCAGCTCGCGAAGCGCAACGCGCGACATCTTCAGCTTGCGATAGTAGCCGCGGGGGCGTCCTGTCACTTCACAACGGTTGCGCAAACGCACCTCCGCGGAATTCCGCGGCAACTTGGCGAGCTTAAGCCGTGCGGCATAACGCTCTTCAAGCGACAGGCTGTCGTCTTTCGCAGCCGCCTTCAGCGCGGTGCGCTTCTCGGCGTATTTTTTAACGAGCCGCTCGCGCCGCTTGTTCTTCTCGATCGCGCTCTTCTTCGCCATCGTCTGTCCTCGTTCTTTTCCCGCTACGTTATTTGCGGAACGGGAAGTTGAACGCGCGCAGAAGCTCGCGCGCCTCGTCATCGTTATCCGCGGTGGTGCAAACAATCACGTCCATGCCCCAGATCTGGTCGACCTGGTCGTAATTGATCTCCGGAAACACGATATGCTCCTTCACGCCCATTGCGTAGTTTCCACGGCCGTCGAAGCTCTTGGCATTCAGGCCGCGGAAGTCACGAACGCGCGGCAGCGCAATCGTGATAAGGCGATCGAGAAATTCGTACATCCGCTCACCGCGCAGCGTCACCTTCGCGCCAAGGGGCATGCCTTCACGGACCTTGAAGGTCGCGATCGACTTGCGGGCCTTGGTGATGACCGGCTTCTGACCGGCGATATGAGCAAGATCCTCAGCAGCGATCTTGGCCTTCTTGCTGTCGGCCACGGCTTCGCCGATTCCCATGTTGAGAACGATCTTCTCAAGCGAGGGAATCTGCATCGGATTCTTGTAGTTGAACTTCTCCTGCAGCTGCGGACGGATCTTTTCGAGATACTCCGTCTTCAGCCGCGGCAGGGTCTTGGTGTCAGCCATCGATCAGATCTCCCGAACGCTTGGCCACGCGCACTTTGGTGCCGTCTTCCTTCACCTGGAAACCGACACGTGTCGGCTTCCCGTCTTTCGGGTCGGCAAGCGCCAGGTTCGACAGATGAACCGGCAGCTCCTTGCTGATGATCCCGCCTTCGGACTGCGCCGTCTGACGCTGGTGCCGGCGCACGACGTTCACGCCGCGAACCGTTGCCTTGTTGTCCTGAGGGGAAATCGAAACGATTTCGCCGGACTTGCCCTTGTCGCGCCCCGTGAGCACGACAACGGTGTCGCCCTTTTTGATCTTGGCGGCCATTAGAGCACCTCCGGAGCGAGCGAAATCACCTTCATGTGGTTCTTCGCACGCAGCTCGCGCGGAACCGGACCGAAGATACGCGTCCCCACCGGTTCCTTGTTGTTGTTGACCAGGACCGCCGCATTGCGGTCGAACCGGATCACCGAGCCGTCGGGACGGCGAATATCCTTCGCCGTACGCACGACGACCGCTCTCATCACGTCGCCCTTTTTCACGCGGCCGCGCGGTGTCGCCTCTTTCACGCTGACGACAATGATGTCGCCGACGCTGGCATATTTCCGCTTGGAGCCGCCGAGCACTTTGATGCACATGACACGACGGGCGCCGGAATTATCCGCCACGTCGAGGTTTGTTTGCATCTGAATCATGACTGGCCGCCTTGTTCTTCTCTCACCGTGTTCGCTAGCGAACGCCGGAAGTCATGTCAGTCCGCAGTCGACGTTTCGACAACGGTCCAGGTTTTGGTCTTCGAAATCGGCGCGCACTCTTGGATCTGGACGGTGTCGCCCGTCTTGTGCGCGTTGGTCTCGTCATGCGCCCGATATTTCTTCGAGCGGCGGACGGTCTTCTTGAACAGCGGGTGAGTGAAGCGGCGCTCCACACGAACCGTGACCGTCTTTTCGTTGGCGTCGCTAACCACAACGCCCTGCAGTACGCGTTTCGGCATAATGGTCTCCTTACGCGCTTGTTGCCACGCGCTTGTCGCGCATGATCGTTTGAATGCGCGCAATGTCACGACGCACCTGGCGCACACGCGCCGTATTCTCCAGCTGGCCGGTCGCCCGTTGAAAGCGCAGGTTGAACTGCTCCTTCTTCAGGCTCTCAAGATCCGCTACCAGCTCGTCCAAGGTCTTTGCCCGAACGTCCATGGCCTTCATGGCACTACTCTCCTGGTCCCGCTTCAGTCGGCGATACGCTGAACGAAGCGGCACTTGATCGGCAGCTTGGCTGCAGCAAGGCGCATCGCTTCACGTGCCGTGTCTTCCGGCACACCGTCGATCTCGAACATGATCCGACCGGGCTTGACCTTAGCGGCCCAATAGTCCGGCGAACCCTTGCCCTTACCCATACGCACTTCGGTCGGCTTCGACGACACCGGCACGTCCGGGAAAATCCTGATCCAAACACGACCCGCACGCTTCATGTGACGGGTCATGGCACGACGGGCCGCCTCGATCTGGCGTGCGGTCACCCGCTCCGGCTCCACGGCCTTCAGGCCGAAGGCGCCGAAATTGAGATCGGTTCCGCCCTTGGCGGTACCATGGATCCGGCCCTTGTGCTGCTTGCGGAACTTCGTTCGCTTCGGTTGCAGCATCTCTACTCTCTCGCTCTGCTACTGTCCAAGACCCGACCGCTGCCCTTTAGGCAGCGCGTCCGCGATCGCGGCGTCCGCCGCCCTGGTTCGATCCGTCACCCTCGACCGCGCGACGCTCATGCGCCATCGGATCGTGCTCGAGGATCTCACCCTTGAAGATCCAGACCTTGACGCCGCATGTCCCGTAGGCCGTATGGGCCGTGGACATGCCGAAGTCGATGTCCGCGCGCAGCGTGTGCAGCGGCACACGCCCTTCGCGGTACCATTCGGTCCGGGCGATCTCGGCGCCGCCAAGACGGCCGCCGCAGTTGATCCGGATACCCTGCGCGCCCATCCGCATGGCGGACTGAACCGCCCGCTTCATGGCACGACGGAAGGCAACACGGCGCTCCAACTGCTGCGAGATGCCGTCAGCCACCAGCTGAGCGTCGATCTCGGGCTTGCGCACTTCAACGATGTTGATGTGCACATCGGAGTTGGTGATCTGCGACAGCGCCTTGCGGAGCTTCTCGATGTCCGCACCCTTCTTGCCGATCACGACACCCGGACGACCCGAGTGAACCGAAACGCGGCACTTGCGGTGCGGACGCTCGACGACAACCTTGGACACGGCCGCCTGCTTGAGTGCCTTGAGGATATACTCCCGGATGCGGAAGTCCTCATGCAGCAGCTGGCCGTATTCACCCTTGTCCGCGTACCAGCGCGAATCCCAGGTGCGGTTGATGCCAAGACGCAGACCGATCGGATTTACTTTGTGTCCCATCAGGCGGTCTCCTCGACTTCGCGGACGACGATGGTAAGGTTCGAGAACGGCTTCTCGATCCGACCCACACGGCCACGGGCACGAGCCTGGAACCGCTTGATCACGAATGCCTTGCCGACATGCGCCTCGGCCACGACCAGGCTGTCGACATTGAGGTCATGGTTGTTCTCCGCATTCGCGATCGCCGACATCAACGCCTTCTTGACGTCGTCGGAAATCCGCTTGCGCGAGAAGGTGAGGTCGGACAGCGCCTTTTCCACCTTTTTGCCGCGGATCGTTTCCGCGACGAGGTTCAGCTTGCGCGGAGAAACGCGCAGCATCCGGGCGACCGACTTCGCCTCATTATCGGCGAGCGCGCGCCCGCCCTTCGGCTTGCCCATGGTTACTTCCTCTTCGCCTTCTTGTCGGCGCCATGGCCATAATAGGTGCGCGTCGGCGAGAACTCGCCGAACTTGTGACCGATCATGTCCTCAGACACCAGCACCGGAACGTGCTTCTGGCCATTGTAGACGCCGAAGGTCAACCCAACGAACTGGGGCAGGATCGTCGAACGACGGCTCCAGATCTTGATGATTTCGTTACGGCCCGACGCGCGGACCTTTTCTGCCTTCTTCAGCAGAAAGCCGTCTACGAACGGGCCCTTCCAAACTGAACGTGCCATGGTCGGCCCCTCTTACTTCTTGCGCGCGTGGCGGCTGCGGACGATGTACTTGTCCGTGGCCTTGTTCGAACGCGTGCGCTTGCCCTTGGTCGGCTTGCCCCACGGCGTGACCGGATGACGGCCACCGGAGGTCCGACCCTCACCACCACCGTGCGGGTGATCGACCGGGTTCATCGCAACGCCGCGAACGTGCGGACGGCGACCGGACCAACGGGTACGACCCGCCTTGCCGAGATTGATGTTGCCATGGTCCGGATTGGACACGGCGCCGATCGAAGCCATGCAGGTACCGAGCACGCGACGCTGCTCTCCCGAGAGCAGGCGGATCGTGGTGTACCCCTGATCGCGACCGACAACCTGTGCGTAGGCACCGGCCGAACGTGCGATCTGACCACCCTTGCCGGGCTTCATCTCGACGTTGTGAATGATCGTGCCGACCGGAATCGACGCCAGCGGCATCGCATTGCCCGGCTTCACGTCGACCGACTTGCCGGCGACAACCCTGTCGCCCACCGCCAGCCGTTGCGGAGCCAGAATGTAGGACAGATCGCCGTCCTCATACTTGATCAGCGCAATGAACGCGGTCCGGTTGGGATCGTATTCGATCCGCTCCACCGTCGCGGAGATGTCAAGCTTGGTGCGCTTGAAATCCACCAGACGGTAGCTGCGCTTGTGGCCGCCACCGCGATTCGGCGACGTCGTGCGACCCGTGTTGTTGCGACCGCCGGACTTGGAGAGCCCTTCGGTCAGGCTCTTGACCGGCTTGCCCTTGTACAGCGACGAGCGGTCCACCTGGATCAGCTGACGCCGGCCGGGCGACGTCGGATTGAAGGTTTTGAGTGCCATTGTTCCCTCTCCGCCCTTACAGACCGGTTGTGACGTCGATGGACTGGCCGTCCTGCAGGGTCACGACCGCCTTCTTGACGTCGGACTGCTGGCCGATCCGCCCGCGGAACCGCTTCTGCTTGCCCTTGCGGACAAGGGTGTTCACTGCCGTCACCTTCACCCCGAAGAGCGCTTCGACAGCGGCCTTGATCTCGGGCTTCGTGGCGGTCGGCGAAACGTTGAACACGACCTTGTTCTGCTCGGACGCGAATGTCGCCTTCTCGGTAATCACCGGGGACACGACCGTGTCGTAGTGCTTGAGAGTGCTCATTTGAACCGCTCCTCCAGGGCCGACACCGCCGCCTTGGTCAACACCAGCTTTTCACGCCGCAGGATATCATAGACGTTGATACCCCCGATCGGCAGAACGTCGATCGCCGGAATGTTGCGAGACGCGAGGCGGAAGTTGGCATCGAGCTCGCTGCCGTCGATGATCAGCGCATTGCTGAGCCCGAGCTTGGCGAACCGTGCGAACAACGCCTTGGTCTTGGCTTCCTCGGCCTTGGCATCGTCGACGATGATGATGCCGTCGCCCTTCAGCTTGGCGGAAAGCGCGTGCCGCAGGCCGAGCGCCCGGACCTTCTTGGGAAGATCGTGAGCGTGGCTGCGAACGACGGGCCCATGGGCCTTGCCGCCGCCGCGGAACTGCGGAGCCTTCTTGTTGCCGTGACGCGCGCCGCCGGTGCCCTTCTGGCGGACGAATTTCTTCGTCGTGCCGGAAATCTCCGAACGCTGCTTCGCCTTGTGCGTGCCAGCCTGGCGACGTGCCAGCTGCCAGCGCACCACGCGGTGGATCAGGTCGGTGCGCGGCTCGAGACCGAAGATCTCGTCCGACACCGTGATCGAACCGGCGGCAGCCCCGTCGAGGGTCTTCACCTCAAGTTCCATCACTCGCTCTCCTTCTCGACTGCCGCAGCAGCCTCGACCGCGCGGAAGGCACCCGGCATCGGAACACCGTCCGGAAGCGCCTTCTTGACCGCGTCGCGGATGACGATCCAGCCACCCTTCGATCCCGGGACGGCGCCCTGGATCATGATCAGGCCGCGCTCGACATCGGTGCGGACGATCTTGAGGTTCTGCGTGGTCACCTGCTCGGCACCCATGTGCCCGGCCATCTTCTTGCCCTTGAACACCTTTCCGGGGTCCTGGCACTGACCGGTCGAACCGTGCGAACGGTGCGAAACCGACACACCGTGCGAGGCGCGAAGACCGCCGAAGTTGTGCCGCTTCATGGCACCGGCGAAGCCCTTGCCGATGGAGGTGCCCGTGACATCCACGAACTGCCCGTCGACAAAATGGTCGGCCGTAATCTCGGCGCCGACATCGATCAGGTTGTCCTGCGAGACGCGGAATTCCGCGAGCTTGCGTTTCGGCTCAACCTTCGCGACGGCGAAGTGACCGCGCGCGGCGCGCGGCGTGTTTTTGACCTTGGCCAGTCCGGCGCCAACCTGCACCGCAACATAACCGTTTTTCTCTTCCGTCCGGTGGGCGATTACCTGACAGTTTTCGAGCTTCAGCACCGTTACCGGCACATGCTCTCCCGCATCGTTGTAGATGCGCGTCATACCCACCTTCTGTGCGATCACTCCAGAACGCATATCGGCGTGTCCCCTTGTGAGCGCCTTACAGCTTGATCTCGACGTCGACACCAGCGGCGAGGTCGAGCTTCATCAGCGCGTCCACGGTCTGCGGCGTCGGATCAACGATGTCGAGAAGACGCTTATGCGTGCGCATCTCGAACTGATCACGGCTTTTCTTGTCGATATGCGGACCACGAAGCACTGTGTACTTCTCGATCCGCGTGGGCAGCGGCACGGGGCCGCGCACTTGTGCACCGGTCCGTTTCGCCGTGCTGACGATCTCGCGGGTCGATGCATCGAGAACTCGATGATCGAACGCCTTGAGACGGATCCGAATGTTTTGACCGTTCATGTCCAAATCCCCATGCGGTCCGCGGGCGAACGTTGTTGTCCGCCGCGCGGGTCTCGCGGATTACTCGATGATCGAGGCGACGACGCCGGCACCGACCGTGCGGCCGCCTTCGCGGATCGCGAAGCGAAGTCCGTCTTCCATCGCGATCGGCACGATCAGCGTCACGACGACCGACACATTGTCGCCCGGCATCACCATTTCCGTGCCTTCCGGAAGCTCGACAACACCCGTCACGTCCGTCGTGCGGAAGTAGAACTGCGGACGGTAGTTCGTGAAGAACGGCGTGTGACGGCCACCCTCTTCCTTCGTCAGGATGTAGGCTTCCGCGTTGAACTTCGTGTGCGGCGTGACCGAACCCGGCTTGCACAGAACCTGCCCGCGCTCAACGTCGTCACGACCGATGCCGCGGATCAGCGCGCCGATGTTGTCGCCGGCCTGACCCTGATCGAGCAGCTTGCGGAACATCTCGACGCCGGTCACCGTCGTCTTCTTGGTGTCGCGGATGCCGATGATCTCGACTTCCTCGCCGACCTTGACGATGCCGCGCTCGACGCGACCCGTCACGACCGTGCCACGGCCCGAAATCGAGAACACGTCCTCGATCGGCATCAGGAACGGAAGGTCGACGGGACGCTCCGGCGTCGGGATGAACTCGTCCACAGCCTTCATCAGCTCGGCGATCTTCTCCGCGCCGATCGACGGATCGCGATCCTCGAGAGCGGCAAGCGCCGAACCCGCGATGATCGGAATGTCGTCGCCCGGGAACTCGTAGGACGAAAGAAGCTCGCGCACTTCCATCTCGACAAGCTCGAGGAGTTCTTCGTCGTCGACCTGGTCGACCTTGTTCAGGAACACGACAAGCGCCGGAACGCCGACCTGACGGGCAAGCAGGATGTGCTCGCGCGTCTGCGGCATCGGGCCGTCGGCCGCCGAACACACCAGGATCGCGCCGTCCATCTGCGCCGCGCCCGTGATCATGTTCTTCACGTAGTCGGCGTGGCCCGGGCAATCGACGTGCGCGTAGTGACGGTTCTCCGTCTCGTACTCGACGTGCGCCGTCGAGATCGTGATGCCGCGCGCACGCTCTTCCGGCGCGCCGTCGATCTCGTCATACGCCTTGAAGTCGCCGAACTGCTTTGTGATCGCCGCCGTAAGCGTCGTCTTGCCATGGTCGACGTGGCCGATCGTGCCAATGTTCACGTGCGGCTTCGTCCGCTCAAACTTTGCTTTCGCCATCGGATTTCTCCGTACCTTCGTTCTCTAAATGATGGGGCGTTGACAGCAATCAGGCGAACTTCGCCTGAACTTCCTGCGCGACGGCCTGCGGAACTTGTTCGTAGTGATCGAACACCATCGAATACTGTGCGCGACCCTGCGACATAGAACGCAGGTTGTTCACGTACCCGAACATATTTGCGAGCGGCACCATGGCATTCACCACGGTCACGACGCCCCGGTTCTCGGTGCCGGTAATCTGGCCCCGACGCGAGTTCAGATCGCCGATCACGTCACCCATGTAGTCTTCAGGGGTAACGACCTCGACCTTCATGACCGGCTCCAGGAGCTTGGGATTGCCCTTGGCGATGGCCTCGCGGAAGCCGGCACGACCGGCAATTTCGAAGGCGAGCACGCTGGAGTCGACGTCGTGGTAGGCACCGTCGATCAGCTTCGCCTTGATGTCGACCATCGGGAAACCGGCGATCGGACCAGACGTCATCACGCTTTCGATACCCTTCTGGACACCCGGGATGTATTCCCGCGGCACCGAGCCACCAACAATGGTGCTCTCGAAGGAGAACCCCTCGCCCGGCTCGTTCGGCTCGATCACGATCTTGATGCGCGCGAACTGGCCGGAGCCGCCCGTCTGCTTCTTGTGCGTGTAATCGACTTCGGCTTCCCGCGTGATCGTCTCGCGATAGGCAACCTGCGGTGCGCCGATGTTGGCCTCGACCTTGAACTCGCGCTTCATGCGATCGACAAGAATGTCGAGGTGCAACTCGCCCATGCCGGCGATGATCGTCTGGCCGCTTTCCTCATCTGTCTTGACGCGGAAGGACGGATCCTCGGCGGCGAGACGGTTGAGGGCCAGACCCATCTTCTCCTGGTCGCTCTTGGTCTTCGGCTCCACCGCGATCTCGATGACCGGGTCGGGGAATTCCATGCGCTCGAGGATGACGGCGCTGTTGGGATCGCACAGGGTATCACCCGTGGTCGTGTCCTTCAGGCCGGCGACGGCAACGATGTCACCTGCATAGGCAACTTCGATGTCCTCGCGGGAGTTCGAGTGCATCTGCATCATGCGGCCGATGCGCTCGCGCTTGCCCTTGACCGTGTTCAGCAACGACGTGCCCTTGTTGAGCACACCCGAGTAGATACGGCAGAAGGTCAGCGACCCGACGAACGGATCGTTGGCGATCTTGAAAGCGAGCATGGCCAGCGGGGACTCGTCGCTCGACTTGCGTGCAATCTCTTCTTCGGACTTCGCGTCGATGCCCTTGATGTCCGGCACTTCGACCGGGCTCGGCAGGAAGTCGACGACGGCGTCGAGAAGCGGCTGAACGCCCTTGTTCTTGAACGCGGACCCGCACAGCACCGGCACGAAATCGTTGTTGATCGTGCCCTTGCGGATCAGGACCTTGAGCTCCTCGACCGATGGCTCGTTGCCCTCGAGATAGGCCTCCATCGCGGCCTCGTCGGCCTCGACGGCGGTCTCGATCAGCAGCTCGCGGTATTCAGCGGCCTGGTCGGCCAGTTCGGCCGGGATCTCGACTTCGTCCCACTGCGCGCCGAGAGACTCGTCACGCCAGATGAGGGCCTTCATCTTCAAAAGGTCGACGAGACCGGCGAACTCGCTCTCCGCACCCACCGGGATCTGAAGGATCAGCGGCGTCGCGCCGAGGCGCTTCTTGATCATTTCGACGCAGCGGAAGAAGTCCGCGCCGAGCTTGTCCATCTTGTTGACGAAGATCATGCGCGGGACATGATACTTGTCCGCCTGGCGCCAGACCGTTTCGGTCTGCGGCTCGACACCGGCGTTGGCGTCAAGCAGCGCAACGGCGCCATCGAGAACGCGCAGCGAGCGCTCGACTTCAATCGTGAAGTCGACGTGGCCCGGCGTATCGATGATGTTCAGGCGCTTTTCGTTCCAGAACGCAGTCGTGGCAGCCGACGTAATCGTGATGCCGCGCTCCTGCTCCTGCTCCATCCAGTCCATCGTGGCGGCGCCGTCATGGACTTCGCCGATCTTGTGGCTCTTGCCGGTGTAGAACAGAATCCGCTCGGTCGTCGTGGTCTTGCCCGCGTCGATGTGGGCCATGATCCCGAAGTTGCGGTAGTCTTCGATCTTGTGCGTGCGCGACATAATGCCAGCCTCTTAGAAGTCCGATTACCAGCGATAGTGCGAGAACGCGCGGTTGGCTTCCGCCATCCGGTGCGTGTCTTCACGCTTCTTGACAGCGGATCCGCGGCTGTTCGCGGCATCCATCAGCTCGCCCGACAGGCGATCGACCATCGTCGTCTCGTTGCGGTTGCGGGCCGCAGTGATCAGCCAGCGGATCGCCAACGCCTGACGGCGATCGACCCGGACTTCGACCGGAACCTGGTAGGTCGCACCGCCAACGCGGCGCGAACGAACCTCAACCTGCGGCATGACATTGTCGAGCGCGGCGTGGAACACTTCGACCGGGTTCTGACGAACCTTGCCTTCGATGATGTCGAATGCACCGTAGACGATGCCTTCGGCGGCCGACTTCTTTCCATGGTACATGATCGAATTCATGAACTTGGTGACGACCACGTCCCCGAACTTCGGATCGGGGATGATTTCGCGCTTCTCAGCCCTGTGACGGCGTGACATAGCAGATCCTCAGACCTTGACTTCCCAAAGTACCAACCCGGGGCTGGCCTTTTTGCGCTTACCGATGACCCGTGATCGGGCCACCCTGACTAACCTGGCATGCCTTAGACAAGGCACGCAGAACCTGTGCTCATCCGGCCGAACCGGATGTTGGCGTTGCGGCGGCACGGCTTCAGCCGGCCCTGATTCCGCATGACATGCGGAATCGCACCTGTTCCCGCAAACGGGAAAGGCGCCGCCAATCGAGAGGACCACCGTTACAGCGGTCATGCGTACGATATTTTTTCGCCTCGTGATCCCGGCACCGTTTAAACGCTTCTTGGTTCGGTGCTTGGCGCGCCGGAACCGACAAGTGCTTACCGCCTGCCTTCGGGATGGGCGGAAACTACAGTCGGACCCGCCCCTCGTCAAGTCCGCCGTACAACAATTTCATCCCCCTGTGGGGATGCTCCGCCGGACCCCGAATAATGGTAATTCCTGTCGTCAAATGCCTGCACTGCGCAATATTCGCAAAAAGATCCCTCCGACCACGAGAAATGCATGGGACTTCGGGGCGGCGGTCATGATGTCCTGACGGCACCCGGCAGCCTCATCGAGGCGCCTTGCCGGAACAATTGCGTGAAACGGTCAGGGATTCTTAAGATTGGATGGAGGTCGGGATTCGATTCTTGCAATTGCGATGTGCGATTCTTTGCACGCCTAGTCGCGATAGGCGATCACGGCCACCTCTCCGCCCATCGCATCCGCATAGGCACTTTCGAAGGTCGGATCGTCGGGCTCCTCGAGGATGATGCCGATCTGGTCGAGGGTTGCCTCGACAAACCCCTGCGAGGTCAGCGCGTCGAGAGCCGCGCGCACGGCGCTGTCCTCATCGGGAGCGCGAAGCAGGATGTTGACCGGAATGTCGGCTTCGGGTGTTCCCACACCTCCCTCGCGCGCGCTCCCCATGATGATGTAGACGGGCGGCGCGGTCTCGGAATGACTGTCGCTCATGGTGCTCTCCTTGCACGAACGGGACACGGCCCGGCTCGGTGACAAAAGAAAGGGCCGCACGATGGCGGCCCTTTCGAGGTTTGAAACGAGCAAGCCGCCTATTCGGTCACGCCACTCAGGTCTTCCAGCATCGGATCCACCTGCCCGGCCGTCGAGGCCGCCTTGCGGGCGTCCAGGATCAGGTCGTCGCGATGCTGCGCCACCTGACGGATGCGCGTCATCATTCCGCCCGTACCGGCCGGGATGAGACGGCCGACGATCACGTTCTCCTTGAGACCTTCCAGCGAATCTTCCTTGCCGTTGACCGCGGCTTCGGTAAGGACACGCGTGGTCTCCTGGAAGGACGCCGCCGAGATGAACGACCGCGTCTGCAGGCTCGCCTTGGTGATCCCCAAGAGAACCGGCACGCCGCTGGCGGGGGCCCGCGCATCGTCGATCGCCCGCTCGTTGATCTCGTCGAGTTCCAGACGATCGACCTGCTCGGCGTTGAGCAGCTCGGTGTCGCCGGCATCGGTGATCTCGACCTTCTGCAGCATCTGGCGAACGATCACCTCGATGTGCTTGTCGTTGATCACCACGCCCTGGAGGCGATAGACCTCCTGGATCTCGTTGACCAGATAGGCGGCAAGTGCCTCGACACCCCGGATCGCCAGAATGTCGTGCGGCGCCGGATTGCCGTCGAGCAGGTACTCGCCCTTCTCGATCGTATCGCCTTCCTGCAGGTGGAAATGCTTCCCCTTCGGAATGAGATACTCGACCGGCTCACCGCCTTCCTCATGCGGCTCGATGATGATCCGACGCTTGTTCTTGTAGTCGCGTCCGAACCGGATCGTGCCGTCGATCTCGGCAATGATGGCATGGTCCTTGGGACGGCGGGCCTCGAAAAGCTCGGCCACCCGCGGCAGACCACCGGTGATGTCCTTGGTCTTGGCGCTTTCCAGCGGAATACGCGCAAGCACGTCACCGGCCTTGACCTCGGCACCGATCTGCACCGACAGAATCGCATCCACCGACAGCAGCGACCGTGCGTCGCCGCCGCGCGGCAGCTTGTTGATCGACCCGTCTGCGCTCTTGACCACAAGGGCCGGCTTCAGGTCGTTGCCGCGCTGCGAGGTGCGCCAGTCCATGACGACACGCTTGGTGATTCCGGTCGCCTCGTCCGTCGTCTCCTGCACGGAAACGCCTTCCACAAGGTCCTCGGAATCGACCACGCCGTCGACCTCGGTCAGGATCGGGCGGGTATAGGGATCCCACTCCGCGATCCGCTGGCCGCGCTTGACCGCATCGCCTTCGTCGACATGAAGCTTCGAGCCGTAGGCAACCCGGTGCACCGCCCGCTCGTTTTCGTCGGCATCGATGATCACGACGGCCATGTTACGGGCCATGGCGATCAGGTTGCCGTCGGAATCGCGCGAAAGGTTGCGATTGCGGATCGTCACCGTGCCTTCGAAGTTCGACTCGATGAACGACTGGTCCACAACCTGCGCCGTTCCGCCGATGTGGAACGTGCGCATGGTGAGCTGCGTGCCCGGCTCGCCGATCGACTGCGCCGCGATCACGCCGACCGCCTCGCCCATGTTGACCGGCGTTCCGCGGGCGAGGTCGCGACCGTAGCAGGTCGCGCAGACGCCGCGCTTGGTGGAACAGGTCAGCACCGAGCGGATCTTGATCATCTGGACATTCGCGGCCTCGATGGCCTCGACGTCCTTCTCCTCGATCAGGGTGCCGCGCGGAACGATGACCTCGCCGGTGGCATGATTGAGCACGTCTTCCGCCGCGGTACGGCCGAGAACGCGATGACCGAGCGAGGCGATAACCTGGCCGGCGTCGACGATCGCCTGGATCGTGATCCCGTTCTCCGACCCGCAATCGTCCTCAAGGATGATCGAATCCTGGGCGACGTCGACGAGACGACGCGTCAGGTAACCGGAGTTCGCGGTCTTCAGCGCCGTATCGGCCAGACCCTTACGGGCACCGTGCGTGGAGTTGAAGTACTCCAGCACCGACAGGCCTTCCTTGAAGTTCGAGATGATCGGCGTCTCGATGATCTCGCCCGACGGCTTGGCCATCAGGCCGCGCATGCCGGCAAGCTGCTTCATCTGCGCGGGGCTGCCACGGGCACCGGAGTGCGACATCATGTAGATCGAGTTGATCTGCTTCTGCCGGCCGGTTTCCTCGTCATACTCCACGGACTGAATCCGCTTCATCATCTCGTCGGCGACGCGATCGGTGCACTTGGCCCAGGCATCGACGACCTTGTTGTACTTCTCGCCCTGGGTGATCAGGCCGTCGTTGTACTGCTGCTCGTATTCCTTGACGAGCGACGCGGTCTGGTCGACCAGGCCGGCCTTGGACGACGGGATCACCATGTCGTCCTTGCCGAAGGAAATGCCGGCACGGCAGGCATGATTAAACCCGAGACCCATGATCCGGTCGCAGAAGATGACCGTCTCCTTCTGACCGCAGGCGCGGTAGACGGAATCGATCATCCGGCTGATGTCCTTCTTGGTCATCAGCTTGTTGCAGACGTCATAGGGCACTTCGTGGTGATGGGGCAGAAGCTCGCCGATCAGCATGCGGCCGGGGGTCGTCTCGACGATCCGCGTGATGGGCGTTCCGTCCGCCTCGACCGTGTGCACGCGACCCCTAATCTTTGCATGAAGCGTGACCGCACCGGTCTCGAGTGCGTGATGCAGCTCCCCGATGTTGCCGAACACCATGCCCTCGCCCGGCTCGCCGTCGGCGATGAGCGACAGGTAGTAAAGCCCGAGGACGATGTCCTGCGACGGCACGATGATCGGAGACCCGTTCGCCGGATGCAGGATGTTGTTGGTCGACATCATCAGCGTGCGCGCTTCAAGCTGTGCTTCAAGCGACAGCGGAACGTGAACGGCCATCTGGTCACCGTCGAAGTCGGCGTTGAAGGCCGCGCAAACGAGCGGATGCAGCTGGATCGCCTTGCCCTCGATCAGGGTCGGTTCGAACGCCTGAATGCCGAGGCGATGGAGCGTCGGCGCACGGTTCAGGAGAACCGGATGCTCGCGGATCACCTCGTCGAGGATGTCCCAGACCTCGGGACGCTCCTTCTCGACGAGCTTCTTCGCCTGCTTCACCGTCGAGGAGAAGCCCTTGGCGTCGAGCCGCGAATAGATGAAGGGCTTGAACAGCTCCAGCGCCATCTTCTTCGGCAGGCCGCACTGATGCAGCTTGAGTTCCGGACCCACGGTGATGACCGAACGGCCCGAGTAGTCGACGCGCTTGCCAAGCAGGTTCTGCCGGAAACGGCCCTGCTTGCCCTTCAGCATGTCGGACAGCGACTTCAGCGGACGCTTGTTGGCACCGGTGATCACACGACCGCGACGGCCGTTGTCGAACAGCGCGTCGACCGACTCCTGCAGCATCCGCTTCTCGTTGCGGATGATGATGTCGGGCGCACGCAGTTCCATCAGACGCCGCAGACGGTTGTTGCGGTTGATGACGCGGCGGTACAGGTCGTTGAGATCGGACGTGGCGAAACGCCCGCCGTCGAGCGGAACCAACGGACGCAGGTCCGGCGGGATCACGGGAACGACGGTGAGGATCATCCATTCCGGGCGATTGCCGGATTCGATGAACGCCTCGACGACCTTCAGACGCTTGGCGAGCTTCTTCGGCTTCAGCTCGGTCGTCGCCTCGGAGATCTCCTTGCGGATGTGATCGCGTTCCTTCTCGAGGTCGAGCGACATCAGCATCTCGCGGATCGCCTCGGCACCGATCATCGCGGTGAAGGCATCCTCGCCATATTCGTCCTGGGCGCGCACGTAGTCTTCTTCCGACAGAAGCTGGTTCGGCTTCAGCGGGGTCAGACCCGGCTCGAGAACGACGTAATACTCGAAGTAGAGAACCCGCTCGAGATCCTTCAGCGTCATGTCGAGCAGAAGGCCGATACGCGAGGGAAGCGACTTCAGGAACCAGATGTGCGCGACCGGAGCAGCAAGCTCGATGTGACCCATCCGCTCGCGACGAACCCGCGACAAGGTCACTTCGACGCTGCACTTCTCGCAGATCACGCCCTTGTACTTCATACGCTTGTACTTGCCGCACAAGCACTCGTAATCCTTGATCGGACCGAACACACGCGCGCAGAACAGGCCGTCGCGCTCGGGCTTGAACGTCCGATAATTGATGGTTTCGGGCTTCTTGATCTCACCAAACGACCACGAGAGGATCTTCTCCGGGCTCGCGATCGAAATCTTGATGTGATCAAAGGTCTGCACGGGAGCCTGCTGATTAAACAGGTTCATGACCTCATGATTCATGGGCTCTCTCCTCGAATGCGCGGATGGGGAGCGGCACGACAGCCCCGCTCCCCCTTCCGGCAATACGTCAACGTGTTTCGGCGTCAATCATCGGCGCGGATCACTCCGCGGCGTCGACCGCCGGAACCCCCGAGTCGTCCGTCAGGGGCAATTTCTCGTCCTTCAGCTCCACATTGAGGCCGAGGGAGCGCATTTCCTTCACAAGCACGTTGAAGCTTTCCGGGATGCCGGCCTCGAAGGTGTCGTCACCGCGGACGATCGCCTCGTAGACCTTGGTACGCCCGGCAACGTCATCCGACTTCACCGTCAGCATTTCCTGCAGGGTATAGGCGGCGCCGTAAGCTTCCAGAGCCCAGACTTCCATCTCGCCGAACCGCTGACCGCCGAACTGGGCCTTGCCGCCCAGGGGCTGCTGAGTGACCAGCGAGTAGGGCCCGATCGAACGTGCGTGGATCTTGTCGTCGACCAGATGGTGGAGCTTCAACATGTAGATGTAGCCCACAGTCACCTGGCGATCGAACTCCTCGCCCGTGCGCCCGTCAAAGAGCGTCGACTGGCCCGACCCCTTGTAGCGGGCCTGCTCGAGCATCGTGACGATATCCGGCTCGCGTGCGCCGTCAAACACCGGCGTGGCGATCGGGACGCCCGTCTTGAGCTGGTCGGCCAGCCGCAGAAGCGACTCGTCATCGTAGTCGGCAACCGGTTCGCTCTTCGTGGTGTCGGCGAAGACCTCGACGATTTCCTGTTTCAAGGCGTCGATATTGCCGGAGCGCTTGTACTCCTCGTACAGCTCGCCGATCTTCATGCCCATGCCTGCACAGGCCCAACCCAGATGGGTTTCAAGGATCTGGCCGACGTTCATGCGGCTCGGCACGCCGAGCGGGTTCAACACGATGTCGACATAGTCGCCATTGTCCAGGAACGGCATGTCCTCGATCGGGTTGATCTTGGACACCACGCCCTTGTTGCCGTGACGACCGGCCATCTTGTCGCCCGGCTGAATCTTGCGCTTCACCGCGACGAAGACCTTCACCATCTTCATGACGCCCGGCGGCAGCTCGTCGCCACGCTGCAGCTTTTCCACCTTGTCGATGAAACGCTGCTCGAGACGCTTGCGGCTCTCGTCGTACTGACCGCGAAGCGCTTCCACTTCGCTCATCAGCTTCTCGTCCTCGACGGCGATCTGCCACCACTGCGACCGCGGGAACTCGTTCAGGACGTCGCCCGACACTTCCGTGTTCTTCTTGAACTGCTTCGGGCCGGCCACGGCCATCTTGCCGAGAAGCATCTCGGCCAGGCGCCCGTAGACGTTGCGGTCCAGAATGGCCTGCTCGTCATCACGGTCCTTGGCGAGGCGTTCGATCTCCTCGCGCTCGATCGCCATGGCGCGCTCGTCCTTCTCCACGCCGTGGCGGTTGAAGACGCGCACTTCCACGACCGTACCGGTCACGCCCGGCGGAATGCGGAGCGAGGTGTCGCGAACGTCGGAGGCCTTCTCGCCGAAGATGGCGCGCAGGAGCTTTTCCTCCGGCGTCATCGGGCTCTCGCCCTTCGGCGTGATCTTGCCGACCAGGATGTCGCCCGGCTTCAGCTCGGCACCGATATAGACGATGCCGGCTTCGTCGAGGTTCTTCAGCGCTTCTTCCGAAACATTCGGAATGTCGCGCGTGATCTCCTCCGGTCCAAGCTTCGTGTCGCGCGCCATCACTTCGAATTCCTCGATGTGAATGGAGGTGAACACGTCGTCGCGCACGATGCGCTCCGACAGAAGGATGGAATCCTCGAAGTTGTAGCCGTTCCAGGGCATGAACGCGACGCGCACGTTCCGTCCGAGCGCGAGATCGCCGAGGTCGGTCGAGGGACCGTCCGCGATGATGTCGCCCTTGGTGATGATGTCGCCCACACGCACCAGCGGACGCTGGTTGATGCAGGTGTTCTGGTTCGACCGCTGGAACTTCATCAGCTGGTAGATGTCGACGCCCGACTTTGAGGGGTCGTTGTCTTCCGTGGCGCGGATGACGATACGGGTCGCGTCGACCTGGTCGACCACACCCGTCCGGCGGGCGGCGATGGCCGCACCGGAATCGCGTGCGACCACCGGCTCCATTCCGGTGCCGACGAACGGTGCTTCGGCACGCACCAGCGGCACGGCCTGACGCATCATGTTCGAGCCCATCAGCGCGCGGTTGGCGTCATCGTTTTCCAGGAACGGAATGAGCGATGCCGCCACCGAAACGAGCTGCTTCGGCGACACGTCCATGAACTCCACCCGCTCGGGCGGAAGCAGCATGTTCTCACCCGCATGACGGCAGGTGATCAGGTCGTTGACGAAGCGGCCGTCGTCGTCGAGCACGGCGTTGGCCTGGGCGATGTGATACTTCGCCTCTTCCATCGCCGACAGATAGACGGTCTCGGCCGTGACCTGGCCGTCCTTCACCTTGCGGTACGGGCTTTCGATGAAGCCGTACTTGTTGATGCGCGCGAAGGTCGCGAGCGAGTTGATCAGGCCGATGTTCGGGCCTTCCGGCGTCTCGATCGGGCAGATGCGCCCGTAGTGCGTCGGATGCACGTCACGGACCTCGAAGCCCGCGCGCTCACGCGTCAGGCCGCCCGGGCCAAGCGCCGAGAGGCGACGCTTGTGGGTGACTTCCGACAGCGGGTTGGTCTGATCCATGAACTGCGACAGCTGCGAGGAGCCGAAGAACTCGCGCACGGCGGCGGCCGCCGGCTTGGCGTTGATCAGATCCTGCGGCATGACCGTGTCGATCTCGACGGAGGACATGCGCTCCTTGATGGCGCGCTCCATGCGCAGCAGACCGACGCGGTACTGGTTTTCCATCAGCTCGCCGACGGACCGCACCCGGCGGTTGCCGAGGTTGTCGATGTCGTCGATCTCGCCGCGACCGTCGCGCAGGTCGAGCAGCAGGGTGATCACCGCGAGGATGTCTTCCTTGCGCAGCGTGCGCACCGTGTCCTCGCACTGCAGGTCGAGGCGCATGTTCATCTTCACGCGGCCAACGGCCGACAGGTCGTAGCGCTCACTGTCGAAGAACAGCGAGGAGAACATCGCCTCGGCGGTCTCGATCGTGGGCGGCTCGCCCGGACGCATCACCCGGTAGATGTCGAAGAGCGCATCTTCACGGCTCTCGTTCTTGTCCACCGCCAGCGTGTTGCGAATGTAGCCGCCGGTCGTCACGTGATCGATGTCGAGGATCGAGATCTCGCCGTAGCCCTGCTCGATCAGATCCGCGAGGACCTTCTCGTTGATCTCGTCGCCGGCTTCCGCATAGACCTCGCCCGAGGACGGATCGACCATGTCCTCGGCCAAATAATGGCCGTGCAGGTCCTCGTCCACGACCTTGAGCGCCTTCACGCCCTTGTCGGAAAGCTGACGGATCGTGCGGGCGGTGATCTTGCGACCGGCCTCAACCACGACTTCGCCGCTGTCGGCGTCGATCAGATCGAAAGCGGCCTTCGTGCCCTTCAGCCGCTCGCCGTCGAACGCGACCTTCCAGGTGCCTTCGCCGACGCGCGTGTAATCGATGCGGCGATAGAAGGTGTTGAGAATTTCCTCGCCATCGAGACCGAGCGCCTTGAGCAGGGACGTCACCGGGATCTTGCGGCGACGGTCGATGCGCGCATGCACGATGTCCTTCGCGTCGAACTCGATGTCGAGCCACGACCCGCGATAGGGGATGATGCGCGCGGCAAACAGGAGCTTCCCGCTGGAATGCGTCTTGCCCTTGTCATGATCGAAGAAGACGCCCGGCGAGCGGTGCATCTGCGACACGATCACGCGTTCGGTGCCGTTGACGACAAAGGTGCCGTTGTCCGTCATGAAGGGCATGTCGCCCATGTAGACGTCCTGCTCCTTGATGTCCTTGACGGACTTCGCGCCGGTGTCTTCGTCGACATCGAACACGATCAGGCGCAGGGTCACCTTCAGCGGCGCGGCGAAAGTCATGCCGCGCTGGCGGCATTCCTCGACGTCGTACTTCGGCTGCTCGAACTCGTAGCTCACGAACTCGAGGAGCGCGGTCCCGGCAAAGTCGGAAATCGGAAAGACGGACTTGAACACCGCCTCCAATCCCTCTTCAAAACGTCCGGAGTCCGGCTTGTCGACCTGCAAGAACTGGTCGTAAGACGCCTTCTGGACCTCGATGAGATTGGGCATCGCGGCGACTTCGCGGATCGATCCATAGACCTTACGGACCCGCTTGCGACCGTTGAACGTGTGCGCCATTGTCGCTCCTCGTTTCGATCTGATACGGCTCTCCGAAAAGCCGATCCCGGCCTAACCGCGACATGCCGGTGGCATGTATACGGCCCTTCGGAGAACCCTCCCTTCTTAGGGACGGATACCCCGGACAGGAATTCCCGCCGGGGTCGGTACACCGGTCCCGGCGCAAGGCCGGGACCGAAGGGGACAAGCCCCGATTACTTCAGCTCAACCTTGGCGCCGGCTTCTTCGAGCTTCTTCTTCAGCTCTTCAGCTTCTTCCTTGGCCACAGCTTCCTTGACCGTCTTGGGAGCGCCCTCGACCAGGTCCTTGGCTTCCTTCAGGCCAAGACCCGTGATCGCACGGACTTCCTTGATGACGTTGATCTTCTTGGCACCGGCATCGGTGAGGACCACGTCAAATTCGGTCTGCTCTTCTTCCGCGGCGGCGGCTGCGCCACCACCGGCAGCGGCAACGGCTGCGACCGGAGCGGCAGCGGAAACGCCCCACTTCTCTTCGAGCATCTTGGAGAGCTCGGCAGCCTCCATGACGGTAAGGGAGGAGAGTTCTTCAACGATCTTTTCGAGATCAGCCATTTTATCAAGTTCCTATGGTTCGAACCGTGAACGGTTTCGACAGTGTTTTGATCATCCGCCTTATGCGGCTTCGTCCTTCTCGGCATACGCGCCGAAGACGCGGGCGAGCTGCCCGGCCGGTGCGTTGACGACCTGGGCGATACGGGTCGCGGGGGTGGAAACCATGCCCACCAGCTTTGCCCGCAGCTCGTCCAGCGACGGCATGGCGGCAAGCGCCTTCACACCATCTGCATCCAGGTTCGTCGAGCCCAAAGCGCCACCCAGAACCACGAGCTTCTCGTGGGTCTTGGCAAACGCCACCGTCGCCTTCGCGGCTGCAACCGGATCGTGCGAATACGCGACGACGGTCGGGCCGGTGAAGAGATCGGCGATGTGCTCGAGCTCAGTGCCTCGAAGGGCAAGCTTTACAAGACGGTTTTTGGCGACTTTGACCGAACCGCCGGCTTCGCGAACCTGGGCCCGCAGGGCCGTCATGTCCGCAACCGAAAGTCCGGCGTAGTGCGCAACGACGACAACGCCGGTGTCATTCAACACCTCGTTGAACGACGCAACGAACTCGCGCTTCTCCGTTCTTTCCACTTGCCTACTCCATCTGGCGGCAAAAGCCGCCGGTTTGTCTTTGCCGCCCGTCGGCGCGTTCCAAGCGGAACCTCCGGCGGACAACACCGAGGATCCTGCCCCCTCGCGCACCCTTCGGCACGGCAAGGACAAACGGTTCGAACCGGCGGCCAGCGGCCGCGTTGATCGGTTCGCACCCGTCTATGCAGGCCCACCTGGGCTTAAGCGGTTTTCCGAAGCACGCTTCGCAAACCCCACCTGCAGTCTCGGACAGGACGTCCGCCGTTTCCGGCGAACGATCCGTCCGGCCGAAGCCGGACGAAATTCATGTCTCCCCGACACCGGTCTCGACCGGCGCCCGGGACGGCGCGGCTCACGACCGCGCCGAATGCATCACGCGCTGATGCTGGACGGGTCGACCTTGAAGCCCGGGCCCATCGTGGACGAAATCGCCACGCGCTTCAGGTAGGTGCCCTTGGCGCCCGTCGGCTTGGCCTTGACCACAGCATCGACGATCGCCTTGATGTTCTCGCTCAGCTTGTCGGCGTCGAAAGACGTCTTGCCGACGCCGGCGTGGACGATGCCCGCCTTCTCGACGCGGAACTGGACGGCGCCGCCCTTGGCATCGTTCACCGCCGAGGTAACGTCCGGCGTCACCGTGCCGACCTTCGGGTTCGGCATCAGCCCGCGCGGGCCGAGAACCTTGCCGAGACGACCGACCAGCGGCATCATGTCCGGCGTCGCGATGCAGCGATCGAAATCGATCTTGCCCGACTGGACTTCGGCCACGAGCTCTTCCGCACCGACGATGTCCGCACCGGCGGCCTTGGCTTCGTCAGCCTTGTCGCCACGAGCGAACACGGCAACGCGAACCGACTTGCCCGTGCCGTTCGGCAAGAGGCAGACGCCGCGCACCATCTGATCGGCGTGACGCGGATCGACACCCAGATTGATGGCGACCTCGACGGATTCGTCGAACTTCGTCTTGGCACGCTCCTTGACCATCGCCAGAGCGTCGGTCAGCGGGTACAGCTTGTTGCGATCGACGCCCTCGCGGGCGGCCTTTGTGCGCTTTCCAACTTTCGCCATCGTCTTACTCCGTGACCTCGATACCCATGGACCGCGCAGAGCCTTCGACCATCAGCATGGCTGCGTCGATGTCCGTCGCGTTCAGATCCTTCATCTTCGCCTCGGCGATTTCACGGACCTGGTCACGGGAGACCTTGCCGACATATCCGCCCTTGCCCGGGGTCTTGTGCCCGGACTTGACGCCCGACATCTTCTTCAGGAAGAAGCTCACGGGCGCCGTCTTCACTTCGAACGTGAAGGAACGGTCGGAATAGTAGGTGATCACGGTCGGGCACGGGGCCCCCTTCTCGACATCCTGGGTCTGCGCGTTGAACGCCTTGCAGAACTCCATGATGTTGAGACCGCGCTGACCAAGTGCAGGACCGATCGGCGGCGACGGAGTCGCGGACGCGGCCGGCACCTGCAGCTTGATGTAACCTTCGATTTTCTTCGCCATTCAACTCTCCAACTGGCGCTGCCGGCGAACCGGCGTTCTCAGAAAGCAGGTGGTCCGGTCGAAGCGCCCGGCGAACGATGCGCTCCAAACCTCCCACCAGGGAGCGGGGGCGACGTCGCCCCCTCTGCTAACCACCCGACCGGGTGGCAAAACCGGCCATTCAGCCGGCATTCACGCCGAAATGCTCCGGCCACGACCACCCCGCCGGACATCCGCCCAGCACAGCGACCGAAAGGCTCAGAGCTTTTCGACCTGTCCGTATTCCAGTTCGACCGGTGTCGCACGTCCGAAGATCGACACGGCAACCTTGAGACGGGCACGCTCGTCGTCGACCTCTTCCACATGACCGGAGAACGACGCAAAAGGCCCGTCCGAAACGCGCACCTGTTCGCCGATCTCGAAACTGATCGACGGCTTGGGACGCTCCACGCCTTCCTGCACCTGATGCAGGATCCGCATCGCCTCCGCATCCGCGATCGGCATCGGCTTCTGGTCAGCCCCGAGAAAGCCGGTCACTTTTGGCGTGTTCTTGATCAGATGGAATGCCTCGTTGGTCATTTCCATCTTGACCAGAACGTAGCCTGGGAAAAACTTGCGCTCCGCATCGACCTTGCGTCCGCGACGCACCTCGACGACCTTTTCGGTCGGAACGAGAATCTCTTCGAAGAGATCCTCAAGCCCCTGTTGTGCCGCCTTTTCCCGAATCGCATCCGCCACCTTCTTCTCGAAATTCGAGTAGGCGTGGACGATATACCAACGCTTGGCCATAATCCCTCAAGCCGATTGTGAACCGGACACCGCTTTTAGCCTGCGACGCCCAGCAGCCAGCCGATACCCTGGCCCATCAGCCAGTCGGCAAGCAAAAAGAAGATGGCGGCGAGAAACACCATGATGAAGACCATGACGGTCGTCACAGCGGTTTCCCGACGCGTCGGCCACGTCACTTTGGACGTTTCCGACCGCACCTGTTGGATGAACGTGAAAGGATTCGATTTCGCCATTCAACTGCCGGTCTATTCACGACACACAGGCGCGCGGAATCATCCACGCGCCTTGGTCGAAAGCCCTAATTAAGGCCTAACGGCCCTGCGATCAAGAGCAAAGGTGGCAGGGGCGGAGGGACTCGAACCCCCGGCCCTCGGTTTTGGAGACCGATGCTCTACCAGCTGAGCTACACCCCTAGACCTTTCAAGGCCTGACTTAGAGATGTTTTGTTCCCGCTTCAAGCGCGAAATGTCGATACCTTCATTTAATTCACATCCTTTGCGAATTCGCGCTTTAAGGCGTGCCGCCACTGCATGAGGCCGGCGACGGCAACCCGGATTCAGGAGCGCCCCCGGCTCACTTTCAGGGACGTCTAACCCGGTCCCCGCTCAACGAAATGCAAAAAGACGCCCCGAGGGCGTCTTTTCGTTTCGCTGCGGTCCGCGGGCGAACGTTGTTGTCCGCCGCGCGGGTCTCGCGGATTACTCGATGATCGAGGCGACGACGCCGGCACCGACCGTGCGGCCGCCTTCGCGGATCGCGAAGCGAAGTCCGTCTTCCATCGCGATCGGCACGATCAGCGTCACGACGACCGACACATTGTCGCCCGGCATCACCATTTCCGTGCCTTCCGGAAGCTCGACAACACCCGTCACGTCCGTCGTGCGGAAGTAGAACTGCGGACGGTAGTTCGTGAAGAACGGCGTGTGACGGCCACCCTCTTCCTTCGTCAGGATGTAGGCTTCCGCGTTGAACTTCGTGTGCGGCGTGACCGAACCCGGCTTGCACAGAACCTGCCCGCGCTCAACGTCGTCACGACCGATGCCGCGGATCAGCGCGCCGATGTTGTCGCCGGCCTGACCCTGATCGAGCAGCTTGCGGAACATCTCGACGCCGGTCACCGTCGTCTTCTTGGTGTCGCGGATGCCGATGATCTCGACTTCCTCGCCGACCTTGACGATGCCGCGCTCGACGCGACCCGTCACGACCGTGCCACGGCCCGAAATCGAGAACACGTCCTCGATCGGCATCAGGAACGGAAGGTCGACGGGACGCTCCGGCGTCGGGATGAACTCGTCCACAGCCTTCATCAGCTCGGCGATCTTCTCCGCGCCGATCGACGGATCGCGATCCTCGAGAGCGGCAAGCGCCGAACCCGCGATGATCGGAATGTCGTCGCCCGGGAACTCGTAGGACGAAAGAAGCTCGCGCACTTCCATCTCGACAAGCTCGAGGAGTTCTTCGTCGTCGACCTGGTCGACCTTGTTCAGGAACACGACAAGCGCCGGAACGCCGACCTGACGGGCAAGCAGGATGTGCTCGCGCGTCTGCGGCATCGGGCCGTCGGCCGCCGAACACACCAGGATCGCGCCGTCCATCTGCGCCGCGCCCGTGATCATGTTCTTCACGTAGTCGGCGTGGCCCGGGCAATCGACGTGCGCGTAGTGACGGTTCTCCGTCTCGTACTCGACGTGCGCCGTCGAGATCGTGATGCCGCGCGCACGCTCTTCCGGCGCGCCGTCGATCTCGTCATACGCCTTGAAGTCGCCGAACTGCTTTGTGATCGCCGCCGTAAGCGTCGTCTTGCCATGGTCGACGTGGCCGATCGTGCCAATGTTCACGTGCGGCTTCGTCCGCTCAAACTTTGCTTTCGCCATCGGCGTCGCTCTCTGTCCAAGTTGCGGTTAAGTTCATCAAACACGGTGAAGAGCCGACCGCCACGCGGCGGCGGTTACCTTGAACGGGAAAACGTTTTTCGATCCGCCATCCGGGCCTTTCGGCCGGGCGCTTGCCTGAGTGGAGCGGGTGAAGGGAATCGAACCCTCGTCGTCAGCTTGGAAGGCTGCTGCTCTACCATTGAGCTACACCCGCCGCCGGCCGGGGGATGGTGGAGGAGGTTGGATTTGAACCAACGTAGGCTAAGCCAACGGATTTACAGTCCGTCCCCTTTAACCACTCGGGCACTCCTCCGAAACACCTTCCCCGTCGCCGAAGCGCCTTGGATGGCTTCACGAAAACGCCCTGCGATACAATCGCGAGGCCGCTCCCGTGGCGCGTGTTATGCAGAACGGGGTGGGGGGTGTCAACGCCCATTTGCGCGTCATCGCCACAAATCTCCGCCCGGTCCCCAGACGCTTTCCTCTTGCCGCCCGCACCCGCCCGCGATAAGCGCTGATGCGATGACACGCGCACCCAAACCCTTTTCCCAAGGACGCCACCGCAGGGCCAGACAGCCCGGCGGGTCGACTGCGGACGGCCCGCTCAAGCTCTATGGCCTCCACACCGTTGAAGCCGCCTTCGCAAATCCCGAAAGGCAGCGCCACAAGCTTTATGCGACCGAAAACGCATTGCGCAGGCTTGGCGAGCGTGGCGTCGTCCCCGACGTTCCCGTCGAGACGACGTCTCCCAAGAAGCTCGACCAGATGGTGGGGCGGGACGCCGTACACCAGGGAGCCGTTCTGGAAGCCGATCCCCTGCCCGCCTTCGGCGTGCGCGATCTGGGCCGCGCGCGTCTGGTGCTTGCGCTCGATCAGGTGACCGATCCGCACAATGTCGGGGCGATCCTGCGCTCCGCCGTGGCGCTTGGCGCCGACGCGGTGGTAACCACTGAGCGTCACGCGCCCGAGGAAGGCCCCGTTCTGGCCAAGTCGGCCTCGGGGGCCCTCGACATGATCAGGCATGTGCGGGTGAAGAACATGGCGCGCTTCGTCACGGAAATGCGCGACAGCGGCTTTCGCACCATCGCGCTCGACAGCGAGGGACCGGCGCGGCTCGAGGAAACCGACATTGGCGACAAGGTGCTTCTCGTTCTCGGGTCCGAGGGCAAGGGCGTGCGCCAGGGGGTCCGCGAGAACTGCGACGCGCTCGCCCGCCTTGACATGCCGGGCAAGATCGCCTCGCTGAATGTTTCCAATGCCGCCGTCCTCGCGCTCTACATCATTCGCGAAGGGCTGGAGGGCCGGCGCGCGGAATAGGATGACGCGTGGCGGTCATCGTCCGCCCCGGGCTTTCCCGAGCTGCGACCGGGAATGAGTGATGAATGCAAAACGGGATGCACAGGCGAAAATCCTGTGCTAGAAGCCCCTCGCTTGCCGGTATAGCTCAGTTGGTAGAGCACCTGATTTGTAATCAGGGGGTCGCGGGTTCGAATCCTGCTGCCGGCACCACAATTTCCTGAATTAAATCAATTTACTATACGAAAATCCCAAAAGAACACAATGAGAACATGAGACTTCGTGAGACCGGTTTTATGTCTCACGTGAGACATTTGTGCGTCCTACGCAGCATCACGCTCCCGCCGAAACACGTTTTGCCGGCTCCGTCGCCGACACGCCGCCGGACGGGCCCGGCGGGCAAGGCGCCCACGCCTCCCCGATCAACGGATGCGCGACCGGCTCCTTGGCGCGAAAGGCGTAGCGCCGGATGATCTGCGCATAAGAGCGATAACAGTATCCGCCATTGCCGGCGAGCACGCTGGCCCGATCGCGCGCATACGCCTCGCGCAGCCTGTACCAGGGCAAACCCGGGTCCAGGTGATGGACCGCGTGAAGCGAATTGAACAGGAAGAGAACCGCAAGCGGTCCATTGTCCTCGATGACGACGCTGCGATGCCCTACGGCGTCCTCCGCCCGATGCTCCAGAAAGGTCCGCAGGCACAAAAGCGCATAGGCGCCGTAGCAGGCGGCGAGATACGCCGGCAGCGAAAACCCCGGCACCTGCACCAGCAGCCACAGCAGCAGCGCCAGCGCGACCAGATGCTCCGCCCAGGCGGCGAGAATGTCGTGGCGTCCGTGCAAGATCGCCCGCGCATCGCCAACGACAAGGCCCGCCATTCCGGCAAGCGGCCCAAGCAGCATTCGGCCCACGAGCGTGTTCATCGCGGTCAGGAACAGCCGCGAGGCAGGCGACAGGGCCGCCCAGTCGCGTGGGTCGCGGTACCAGCTTTCCGGATCGTCATAAGGATCGGTGAGGGCCGGATCGTGGTGATGGGCGATGTGAAGCGCGCGAAACCGCCAATAGGGAACGAACACGCCAAGCGGAAGCGCGACCAGCATCCAGTTCGCACGCGCTGCGCGAAACGGGTGTCCGTGCAGCACCTCGTGCTGGAGCGAGGAATGCAGCGTGAGAACGGGTACAAGAGCGAGATAGGCAAGCAAACCCGCATGCGGGGCAGCGAAAACAAGCGCCACGAAGACGCAATGGAGGCCAATGGCAAGAGCCAGCGTCGGCCATTCGAAGCGGCGCACATCCAAGCCCTGGAACAAGGGCCTGGATGCGCGTGGAGACAGTGACTCGGGCAAGGGGAACCTCTGGGTTGACGGTCCCCGTGTGATGCGTCGCCCCGACAGGAGCTGCAATGTGTCAATTTCCAAATAGAAGGGAACATTTGCATTGAATTCATGTTATTGATGTAAAAATACAAAAACATCACGAAAATGAAAAACACGGAGACCGTGCCGATGGCTCGCTCGGACAAGCGCGAACTCGCCGGAGTGTTTCGCAAACGCCTTGGCACCCTCATTTCCCGTGCGGGAGAGGCGCCCGGGCGTTTCGCCGAACGCGTCGGCCTTGACCGCTCCGCGCTCAGCCATTTCCTGGACCCCGCCTCGACACGCATGCCCCGCGCCGAAGCCCTGTGCGACATCGCCCGGGCGGAAGGCGTCACGACCGACTGGCTTCTCGGGCTGGCCCAGTCCCAGTCGGAAGCGACCGACATCGCCCCTGCCCTTCAGATCGAGCAGTCGGCGAATGGCCGCGGGGAGAACCTGCTGGCCGCCTGGCATCAGGACGCGGCCGGCTACAAGATCAGATATGTGCCGGCGACATTGCCCGACCTGGTGCGCAGCGACGCGGTTCTCCAGTACGAATTCGCCGGAACGGGCGCGGAAAAGGCGGCCGCCAAGGCCGAGCAGACCAGACGGCTGCTGGCCTACACGCGCCGTCCGGAAACCGACATGGAGGTCTGCATGCCGCTGCAGACGCTGCGCCAGCTTACCGACGGTTCGGGAACGTGGAGCGGTCTGTCGCGCGACGAGCGATACGATCAACTGGCCCTGATGGCACGGCTTGCCGATGAACTCTATCCGACCTTCCGCCTGTTCCTCTTCGACGGACGCGACCGGTATTCCGCGCCCTACACGGTGTTCGGTCCCCAGCGCGCGGCGCTTTATCTCGGGTCGCTGTATCTGGTTGTGAACTCCGTCGAGCACATTCGCGCCCTGACCCGGCATTTCGACATGCTGATCCGCGACGCCGTCGTCGGACCCGACAGGGCGGCGGCCCATCTTCAGGAGCTTGCGCGCGACTGCCGCTAGGCACAGTCGGTCGGACACCGCCTCACGCTTTCGTGAAGTTTCCCTGCTTGAGCGCGCCGCAATCAGCGCCGACAGTCAGTTGTGCGGCCCTTTCGCCGTGACCGAGGGAGATCATTGATGCTGAAAACCTGTATGCGTGGACTTGCATTCGCCGTTCCGCTCTTCATGGCAAGCAGCCTGGCCATCGCGGATCCCGTGGAAACGCGGCAGAACATGATGAAATCGGTCGGAGCCGCCACGGGCACGCTCGGCAAGATGCTCAAGGGCGAAACCGACTATGACGCCGCGCTCGCCACGATGGCGATGCGCGTGCTCTTCACCACCCCGTCGGGCTTCGTCACCCAGTTCCCCGAAGGTTCCGAAACCGGCGGCGACACCGAGGCCGCCCCGAAGATCTGGGAAGACAAGGCGGGCTTCGAAAAGATCGCCATGGACCTGCAGGCGGCCGCGCTCGCGGCCCTCCCCGCGGCCGGTGGCGGGCTCGAACAGCTCAAGGGCGCCTTCGGCCCGGTCGCGCAAAACTGCAAGGCCTGCCACGAAGACTATCGCATCAAGAAGGACTGAACACCGGACCGCCTCCTGCACCCCGTCCCTGCAGGGTGCCGGCCAATCGGGCGCCGGCACCCTCCATTTCCCATGCAATGAGCCGGAGCTTGCGATGATCCGCCGAAAAACCCTCCTGCGCGTGGCAGGCGTTCTCCTTCTGGCGGCTGCCGGCGCAATCTACCTCACCCGCCCGGCGAGGGTTGCCTCCGTTCCCGACCGGACGCCGAATCTGACCAACGGCGAGACCGTGTTCTGGACGGGCGGCTGCGCCTCCTGCCACGCCGCGCCAGGGGCAAGCGGCGATGCCAAACGCGTCATGGCCGGCGGACTGGGACTGAAGACGCCGTTCGGGACCTTCAATGTGCCCAACATCTCCTCTTCCGCCGAACACGGCATCGGCGGATGGACGACGGAGGAATTCCTGACGGCGATGATCGAGGGCACCAGCCCGGACGGCCGCCACTATTATCCGGCGTTTCCCTACACCTCTTATCGCCATATGACACCGGATGACCTCGTTGACCTGAAAGGCTTCCTGGACACGTTGCCGGCAAGCGACAACACGGTCGCCGGACATGATCTGGCACTTCCCTATGCCTTCCGCCCGGCGCTCGGCTTCTGGAAGCTGCTCTATCTCGACGCGGATCGCCCGGCGCCGCCGAACTCCGCCGACGCGCTCGTGAAACGGGGCGCCTATCTCGTCTCCGGCGCGGGCCATTGCGCCGAATGCCACACGCCACGCGACGCCCTCGGCGGTCTAGACATGACACGGTGGCTTGAGGGCGGCCCGGATCCCGAAGGCGGCGATGGCATGATCCCCGACATCACGCAATCCGCGGATGGAATCGCCAGCTGGTCGGCCGCCGATATCGCCTATTATCTGGAAAGCGGGTTCACGCCGGATTTCGATTCCGTCGGCGGCAGCATGACATCGGTGCAGGAGAACTGGGCAAAGGCCCCGGCAGCCGATCGCGAGGCCGTCGCGGCGTATCTCAAGACCCTGACGCCGGGCGAATAACCGCGCCCCGGCCGAGCGATCAGGAAGGCGTCTCGCCCTCCCGGGTCTGCTCCCGGATCCAGTCGAGAAAGCTGCCGCGGCCGGCCGCGACGTCGAGCGCGATCACCGCCGGCTCGTCGAAGGGATGGCAGCCCGCAATCAGCGCCATCGCCTCGGCAAGCCGGGCCTCGGTGGTCTTCGCCATGAACACCACCTCCTCGCCCTCTTCGACCGCGCCGTCCCAGCAATAGACCGACTGCATGCCCGGCCACATGTTGACGCAGGCGGCGAGGCCCGCGCCGACGATCTCGCGTGCCGCCGCCCGCGCACTCGCCGTGTCGGGAAACGTCGAATAGATCAAACGGATGTCGCTGCAGCTTTGCATCGCAAGATCAACTCCCAATTACGGATCGCGCATGCTAGATCGGTGTCATGGATCAGCCGATGCACCCTATCGAGAAACTGGCGTTCATCTCAAGCGAGACGGGCGAGGCGGAAGACGCCCGCCAGTCGCTCGAGCGCCGCTATGGCGCACACGACCCGAAAAAGGCGGATGTGATCGTCGCGCTGGGCGGCGACGGGCTGATGTTGCAGACCCTCCACCGCTTCATGAACACCGGCAAGCCTATCTACGGGCTGAACCGCGGATCTGTTGGCTTCCTGATGAACGAGTTCGGCGAGGAAAACCTGCTGGAGCGCATTCGCAAGGCCGTGGTCAGCCGGATCCATCCGCTCGTAATGGAGGCGACCGATGCGCTTGGGCATATCCACTCCGCTCTCGCCATCAACGAGGTTTCCCTGCTGCGCCAGACGCATCAGGCGGCGAAGCTGAGGATCTCCGTAGACGAACGCGTGCGCATGGAAGAGCTGGTGTGCGACGGCGTGCTGATCGCGACACCGGCCGGCAGCACGGCCTACAATCTGTCCGCCCACGGGCCGATCCTGCCGATCGACACCCAGCTCCTGGCGCTGACCCCGATCAGCGCCTTCCGGCCGCGGCGATGGCGCGGCGCCTTGCTGCCCAACAGCGTGAGCGTGCGCATCACCGTTATGGAAACCGCCAAACGTCCGGTCTCCGCCGCCGCCGACTATACCGAAATCCGCAATGTGACCGAGGTCAGGGTGCGCGAGGAGAAGAACGCAAGCTCGCTTGCGCTCTTCGATGCCGACCACAATTGGGACGAACGGATTCTCTCCGAAATGTTCCGCTACTGAACGCCTGCGCGCGCCTGTCGTGTCTTGGCGAACGACCGGCGGATCCGACCGTGGGCAACGTCCACCCTTTTCCAAGGTTTCACCATCACGCTGAACGATCGTGGACGGGCAATCCCGTCCTGATCGTTCAAACCCAAGCCGCACCCCCACGGAGCTCGGGCAACGGCGCGTCTTGAAACAATTGCCCTCGCGCATCTGGATCTGCCCAATCTTCGCGTTCTTGTTGCGGAAGACAATCCGCACAGGCGCCAGATCCTCCGCATGCTGCTGTCGGTCTACGCAATACGCCGGATATTCGAGGCCGAAGACGGGGCAAGCGCGCTGGAGCTGATCGGAACACGCGATCCGGACCTGCTTCTCATCGACAGGATGATGCCGATCCTCGATGGCGCGGAACTGACGCGCATCATTCGCCGGTTTCCCGAACCGACCTGCTACCTCCCGATCGTCGCGGTGACCGCGCATACGCAGCGAAACCGTGTGATCGCCGCGCGGGACTTCGGCGTCACCGAAGTGATGTGCAAACCCGTCTC
Source organism: Stappia sp. ES.058 (assembly GCF_900105595.1). Lineage (GTDB taxonomy): Bacteria > Pseudomonadota > Alphaproteobacteria > Rhizobiales > Stappiaceae > Stappia. Next base: position 2,453,622 of record NZ_LT629784.1, read on the forward strand.
CGCCCGCGGCCTTTACCTGCGCATCGCCAATTGGGTGCCCAATCATCGCGATTTCGTCCGCACGAAAATCTATTTCGGTCCGGATCGAGAGCGGTTCCAGAGTCCCGGGTTCATCGGGATCGAACGCCGTGGCGCGAAACGGGACGACGGATATGCTCTGGACGGCCCGGGGGAAGTCGACCAAAGTCGGCCGGAGACCAACATGCGCGACTCGGTGGTATCGTGACCGACGGCTCAGGAACCCGCTGCGTTTTGTGCATGGACCGTGTTGAACGGGCACTGCATGCGGTGGCGAACCGGCCCCTTGCTCAAGGAACAGGACAATGGCCAGCGATCCGACCAAGTCGAATGACGGCTACGAGGTGGTGAAGCCGCCACGCGACTTGCGCGCCAAGGTGCGGGTGATGAGCGAACGCGAGGCCGCCCGGTTCGATCCCGTCAAGTCGGCGGAGGCCGCGCTTGAACGCCTTTCATCCGACTTCGACAGCTGGATGACAAATGAGGCCTCGACCCTCGCGACCGCCTGGACCGACATCCAGGAAAACGGCATGAACGAGGAAAGCTGCGCCACCCTGTTTCGCGCCGCGCATGACATCAAGGGACAGGCGAGCACGCTCGGCTATCCGCTGGTCGGCGCAGTGGCCGGCAGCCTGTGCCACCTGATCGAGCACGTTCCGGCAGACGACCTGCCCGCGACCCTTGTGGCGCAGCATGTGGACGCGGTTCGCGCCATGGTCGCCGAAACGGCGCAAAAGGAAGAAAACCCCACGGCCCGCGCGCTGGTCGACCGTCTTGCCGAAGTGACCGAGGACTTCATCGCGAGAAACGCGCCGCCCGCCGACGAGAGGCAGGACTGAGGGACGATTCTCAGGCAGCCAGCGTTCGTTCCATGTAGGCGCGTGCCGATTCGCGGGCGATTTCGGCGGAGAACCTGCGCAGCATCACCACGAGGTCGTCGGCCTCCACTCCCTCCGATGCCTGATAGCGATCCAGGACCAGGCCCACGACGCGACGCGCCAGCACCACATTGCCGCCGCAACTCAGCGCATGACCGGCCTCGCGCGACATTTCCCGCCACACGGTGACGGCAACGCAGAAGAGCTGATGGGTGCGCACCGGCAGGCCCGCGCGCGACAGCAGCGCCTTCAGCGCGATCATCCGTCCGCCCTGCACCACGGATGCGACCCGCCCGAGCCGGAGCCCGGACAGCCGCGCCAGTCCGGCCTCGAACAGACCGGTGTTGCCGGTGCAGACCGCGCGCAAAAGGAGACCGGCGGTCAGTTGACCGCTCGTGAGCAAATGTTCGACGAGCGCCTCCGTTTCCCCGATGTCGGCGGCGTTGGCGAGCGAGACCGTGGCCCGCTCGCGCGCCTCCAGAACGACGGTGCGCGCACGCTCGTCACGCAGGCCCAGCCGCACCAGCGGATGGTCGCTCAACAGGTCGCCGACCTGTTTCAAGAGCATCTGGCGGATCTCGATCGGCGTGTCGCCGCGCCGCATCAAGGCCTCGCGGAATTCAGGGCTATCGCCATGGCGCTCCACCATCCGCGCAAGGCTGAATTTCGGGATGTCGGCATGGTGGTTGTCGGCAAGCGCCAGACAGGCGGACAGCGAACCAACCTCGGCAATGGCCGCGGCAACCGACACCGAAAGATCGTGTCGCCTGGCAACCGCAGCCGGGAGCGGATCGGCGAACCCGGCAACCGCATCGACAAGTTCGGCGTCCAGCAACACCGGCGAATACGTCAAAACCGGCTCGGCAATCGAAGAGAGGTCGGAGATCAGGGCCAGAATCACCTCGCGCGGCGCATGCGGGCTGCGCGCCAGTGCTTCGGCAAGCGCGCGGCGAACGGCCGGGCTGGGGTCGTCGAGCAGGATTGTCATCGCCGCGTCTGCGGCTTCCAGATCATCGTCCGACAACTCCGAATACAGATACGCGCGCGCCAACGCGCTTGTCGCTTCGGCACGGCGCTCGACCGGCGCATCGGCCATCCATCGCAGGAACTGTTGAACGATCATTGTGCGGCATCCCCAAAGGCAGCAGCAGACTCATCAAGATCAGCAGTTTGCGCGATAAACCTTTAAGGCTTCGTTCACCATGATTGGTCCGGTTCAACCGGTCGATCCCGATCCGGTTCCGCACGGACAGACCGGGTCCACCGGATCGACGCCCGTCGCCACGCCAAACAAAAACACGCGGCGCACTCGCGCCGCGTGGGAGGCAGGAACAGGGTTCGTCAGGCCCCATCACCATCAGGACGAATGACCCGTCAAACCGGCGGCAGGAGTTCCTTTTGGGCAAAGCTCGGCCGGTAGTTGAGGAAGCCAGTCAGATCCATCGGCCGGCCGGATCCCAGCGATGCGCTTCCGGTTGTATCCAGCTGCGCCAGCACCCGTGACCGGCGTTCGCTGTAGGCATCCCCGCCGGATGTCTGACGGGCGGCGGCGCGCTGGACGGCTTCCTGCTGCCCGACCTCCTGCGCGGCGAAGGCCGTGAGAAAGGTGGAATCGAACGAGGCACGCTTTGCCTCCACACCATTTCGGAAGAGGGCATGAAAGGGCGAGGAGATATCGTTGGTCGCCGACCAGGCGGTCAGGACGCGGCTGGTCGGATCTCCCATCGTCAGTTCACGCCCCGACATGGCGGCCTCTGCCGGGGCCGAGGCGTTCACCGCCGCCAGCGTCACAGGGTTGCCCGCCAGTTGCGGCTTGACCGAAGGCAGAGCCGCAATGCGGGTCGCGCCCGTTCCCGGCAGCGCCGGCATCGCGCCGCCGTGCTTGGCGACCAGATTTGCATAGACCTCCGAAACGGTCTTGGCGCCGCCCCGGTCGTAGAAGATAGGCTTGTTGGCGCGCGCCTGCTTCGAAAACACCCTGTCGGCGGCGAGCGAAGGCTGCGTCTCGGCGAGCCGGATCAGCTTGTTGGCACCACCGGCCCCGAGAAAATGCGCGATGTAGAGCTCGCCCTCGTTCGGGGCGCGTCCGAGCTTGCGCGTCAGATAGTCCGCGTTCTTCTGGGTGAGCTCCCCCGCCATGACGGAGCTGATCTCCGCATTGTCGCGCAGCGCCAGGATCTCGCGCCGCATCTCCGGATCTGCAACCTTGTAGCGACCGCCGGACGAACGCTGGATCTGGTCGGCATACTGTCCAAGCCCGTGTTTGTGACCGGACTGCTTCATCGTCTCGAGCCAGGTGCTTTCAATGAACTGGAACAGGCCGGAGGCGCTCGAGGTCCGGGCCTTCGCATCCTCGTCGAAGTTCGATTCGCGCTGCGCCGTCTTCACCAGATACTCAAAGGAGGCACCGGTGGTCGTGCTTGCGGATTGAAACGCTTGCTCGATCCTGGAGGCGATCGAGGACGGGTCGCCGACTTTCATGCTCCGCTCTCCTGGCTACTCATGTCTTAGGATTTGGTTAAGAGTCGGAGGCAATTGGTTAACGACACGTTAACGGCTCTTAACACCTGTTGCGCCTTGGGTTTTGCGTGGGTACTCGGGAGAGGCGATTCGCGTAATCTGCGCAGGCCGTGGTCATCGCCTGTTTTTTCGCGCAAGATTCCAAAGGGGAGAATCCCATGCCGGGACTGCATTTTGAGGAATTCGAGATCGGGCATGTCTTTCATCACTCGCTCACCCGCACGGTGACGGAGATGGACAACATGCTGTTCTCCAACATGACGCTGAACCCGCAGCCGCTGCACATCGACCGGCATTTCTGCGAGACGCAGACGGAATGGGGCCAGCCGCTGGTCAACAGCCTGTTCACGCTCGGCCTGCTCATCGGGATCTCCGTGAACGACACGACCGTCGGCACGACCATCGCCAATCTCGGCATGAACGACGTGAAATTCCCCAATCCCCTGTTTCAGGGCGATAGCGTCCACTGCACCACCGAAGTCATCTCCAGGCGCGAGTCCCGTTCACGCCCGGATGCCGGCATCGTGGAATTCGAGCACAAGGCCTTCAATCAGCATGACGATCTTGTGGCGATCTGTCGCCGCCAGGCCTTCATGAAAAAGCGCGCGGGAGGCGCGTGACCCATGCGCTCTCTCCTGTTCGTGCCGGCCGACAGCGAGCGCAAGCTGGCCAAGGGCCTCGACAGCGGCGCCGACGTCCTGCTGATCGATCTTGAAGATTCCGTCGCCCTGGAGGCCAAGGAAGCCGCAAGGAAGATCGCGGCGCAGTTCCTGTCAGATGCGCGGGAGCGCAAGGACCGGCCGCGTCTCTACGTGCGCGTCAACGCCCTCGATACCGGCGAAACGGATGCCGACCTTGCTGCGGTCATGCCACTGGCGCCCGACGGCATCATGCTGCCGAAGTCGGTCGCTGGGCGAAGCGTTGAGCAGCTGGACGCCAGGCTCGCGGTTCACGAGGCGCAAAACGACCTCGCCGACGGCGCGACACGGATCCTGGTCGTGGCGACGGAGACAGCCGCATCGCTGTTCAATCTGGGGAGTTACGCAGGCGCAAGCGAAAGGCTCGAAGGCCTCGCCTGGGGGGCGGAGGATCTCTCTGCGGACATCGGCGCGCTCGCCAACCGCGACGGATCGGGCGGCTTTACCGAGCCGTTCCGCATGGCGCGCAACCTCTGCCTGTTCGGCGCCGTTGCCGCCGGAGCCATCCCGATAGACACGGTCTTCACCAACTTTCGCGATCTCGACGGGCTGCGCAGCGAAGCGCAGACGGCGTTGCGCGACGGTTTCACCGCCAAAATGGCAATCCACCCGGCGCAGGTTGCGGTCATCAACGAGGTCTTCACGCCCTCCGACACCGCCATTGCCGACGCCCGGCGTATCATCGATGCCTTCGCGGCCGCCGGCGATCCGGGCGTTGTGGGACTGGACGGGGAAATGCTCGACCGGCCGCACCTGAGGCGGGCGGAAAAGCTGCTGGCCCGCTCGCGGGCCGCCGCGTCCCGGGGGGCGGACTCATGAAAGGGGCCGAACCCTAGGGAATCGCCGAAAGAAGCAGGAAGACGGCGAAAATGCTGAGGTGAACGGCACCTTGCAGGATCGTCGTGCGCCCGGTGCCCAGCGTCAGGGTGCTGACGAAGAGGGTGAGAACCAGAAGCACCAGGTCTTCCGGTACGAGGCCGATGACGAGCGGCTTGCCCATGAACACGGAGACCGCCGCGACCACCGGGATGGTCAGGCCGATGCTGGCCAGAGCCGAGCCAAGCACCAGGTTCACGCTGTTCTGCAACTGGTTGTGGACGGCCGCCCGAACGGATGCGATGCCTTCCGGCAACAGCACGACGGCAGCGATCGCCACACCCACCACGGCCTGCGGCAATCCCGCATAGGCAACCGCCGTATCGAGCGGATGGGACAGGATCTTGGCAAGCAGGATCACGATCAGAAGGGCAAGCGGCAGCAGGAACACGCTGGCGAGCGTCACCTTGCCCGACGGCATTTCCTGCGGCGCCTCATGCAGGGCCTCGCCCTCCTTCACCCGGACCGCCTCCAGGAAGTAGTCGCGATGCCGCACCGTCTGGACAAAAACGAACGTGCCGTAGAGGCCGAGCGACACCACGCCGATCACCACAAGCTGAAGGATGGAGAACTGCCCGTCGCCCCCCGCCATCACGAAATTCGGCAGCACGAAGGAAACGGTTGCAAGGGTGCCGAGGACGGCCAGCGAGGCGGAGGCGGCATTGAGCTGGAAGGATTGCTCGTGATGGCGCTGGCCGCCGAGCACGAGACAGAAACCGATCACCCCGTTGAGCACGATCATGATGGCGGAAAACACCGTGTCACGCGCCACCTCCTCGTTGCCCTCCGCGCCCGAAAGCATGATCGACACGATAAGCGCCACCTCGATCACCGTGACGCAGACCGCAAGGATGATCGAACCGTAGGGTTCTCCGACCCGCGCCGCCAGCACCTCGGCGTGATGCACGGACGCAAACACCGCGCCGCCAAGCAGCAGCGTAACGAGCCCGAGGACGGCGACAGATGTTTCCGGCAGCACATCGGTCATGACGAGCACAAGGGCGAGAGCGGCGATCACTGGCACAAGCCAGGACCAATGCGGAATGGAGCCATGGCTCGCGTGTGACATCGTATCCCCCCTGAAACAACTGCGGTTCGCAGCGGTTGCCGCCGTTCCCGGCAACAACCGGTGTCTGTGCGCCCACCTGTTAGCAGGGAAAAACGACAGCCCGGTTAACGCCCCGATGCGATCCTACGCGGACGGCCGCTTCATCTGGAACACGCTGTCGACGACCGCATAATCCAGATATCCCAGTCGGGACAAGGGACGCGCCAGCGTTACATCGAACAGCCCGTCGACCAGAACGGAGCGGTCGATATGCACCGCGACCACTTCGCCGAGCACGATCCAGTTGTCGGCGGGTGTGCCGTCGAGCGCCACCGGCCGGATGGTCTGCAGGTGCCGGCATTCGAAGGCGGCCTTTGCCTCTGCGACGCGCGGCGCGGACACAAGCTGCGACGGCACCGGGGTCAGGCCCGCCGGTTCGAATTCCGAAACCCCGTGCGGCAGGGGCGCGGACGACGTGTTCATCGCGTCCTTCAGGTCCTCGGTCGCCAGATTGAAGACGAAATCCCCGCTCGCCTCGACGTTGGTCACCGTGTCCTTGAAGCCGTTGGAGGAGAAAAGCACCATCGGCGGTGTATCGCTCACCGCATTGAAGAAACTGTAGGGCGCGAGATTGGCCACGCCATCGCGTCCCATGGTCGAGATCCAGCCGATCGGACGCGGCGCGACAATCGCCTTGAACGGATTGTGCGGCAGGCCGTGCCCGTCGGCGATCGTGTAGGAATAATGGCTCATTGGGGCGTCCACTCGCTGATCAGGGTTTCGACATCCGGGCGGGCGCGCTCGGCGGGAACCTGCGTCGGCGTTCCGATATGCACGAAGCCGGCGATGCGTTCGGCCTCGGCAAGCCCCAGCGTGGATCCCACCTGCTCGTCGAAGGCCATCCACTCCGTCAGCCACTGCGCGGCATAACCGCTGGCGTGGGCGGCATGGACGAGGTTCATGCACACCGCGCCGACGCACAGCTGCTGCTCCCACACCGGGATCTTGGGGTGGACGGCGGCACGGCTGACCACCGCAACCACCAGCGGCGCGCGCGAAAACCGCGTCGCCTCCTGCTCGCGGCGGGTGTCGTCAAGGCTCTCGCCGCGCCCTTCGAGCAGGTCGACCAGCTTGGCGCCCAGCGCGTGGCGGGCATCGCCGCGCAGCAGGATGAAACGCCACGGCACAAGCTTGCCATGATCCGGCACACGCGATGCCGCCTCCAGGATTTCCTGCAAGGCCGCGCCTTCAGGGGCCGGATCTGCCAGAGTTGCGGCCGGATGCGAACGGCGCTTGCGCAAGTGGCCAAGCACGTCGGATGGATCCATGTTCATAACTGTCCTTCTTGGCACAATGTTCGAAAGCGGACGGGGACCGTCGCCACGCTCCGCTTGGATAAAGCGAAGGGAAGACCCGCCCATGAGTTAGCCGCCTTTTGGCCGCTGTCAATTGTCGCGACGGCCCGAAAGGAAATCGCAAACGACCGTGATGTTCGAACCGACTTGAAATCGCCCCAGTTTTGGGGAAGGAACGACATCGTCAGACATTTTCGCCGGATCGGGACATATCGAAACCCATGCACGTCTTGTTGAAACACCTCGCGGGCATCGTTGTCGTCGCATTCCTCGGCTCGACAGCGCTTGCCCAGGATGTGGCCGTGCCGGTTCCCAAGCCCGACGATCTGGGCGCCTCGAACGAGTCCGACCAGAATCCGGCATCAAGCGACGAGTTGCCTCCGCTGGATGGACTCGCAGGCTCCGGCGCGATCCAGGGCTCGATCGCGCCCGCCGTCCCCTACGCGCCGGCCCTCACACCCGATACGGGCATGCCCGCGCCATCGGGCGTCAGCCCCGTCTATCTCGTTGCCCGCTTGAGCGAGGACGGACCGTCGCTGAGCCGGGGCGTTTCCTGGCGGGTCTATGCCGATGCGCCGGGCGATGACGGCAATCTGGAACTCGTCGCAACCGCAACCGGTGGCGATGCCGACTTTCGCCTGGAGCCCGGAACCTATCTGGTCCACACCGCCTTCGGCTATGCCGGACGCACCAGCCGCGTCGCGGTGAACTCCGAGGTGACGAGCGAAACCGTCCTGCTCAACGCCGGTGGCATGAAACTCGATGCCCAGTTCAGCGGCCATCAACCGATTCTGACCGGGCAGGTCCGCTTCGACGTCTATGAACGCGAGTTCAACAATCGGGGCGAACGCAAACTGGTCGCCGGCAACATCGCGCCCGCCGAGGTCGTTCGCCTCAACGCGGACACCTACCACGTCGTCAGTCGCTACGGCGGCGTCAACGCGGTCGTGCGGGCGGACATTCACGTCGAACCCGGAAAGCTCACGGAGGCGACCGTCTATCACAATGCCGCCCGTGTGACGCTCAAGCTGGTCAACCAGCGCGGCGGAGAAGCGCTTGCCAACACCGCCTGGAGCGTGCTCACGCCCGGCGGCGACGTGGTCGCGGAAGGCAATGGCGCCTTTCCGGCCTTCACCCTCGCATCCGGCGAATACCAGGTGATCGCGCGCAATGCCGACAAGCTCTATTCGCGCAACTTCATGGTCAAGACCGCCGAACACGGCGAGGTCGAGGTGCTGACCAGCAGCGTCCTGGAGAACTGACGGCTACCGCCCGCGACGCCGGCGACCGTCCTTTGTGTCCGTTTCCACCGGAGCCAGAGCGAGCACGCACTCATGCAGGTGCGCGATCATCGCACGCTGGTCGCCGAAGGCCGCAAGCGCCTCGAAGGGGATCGGCGCTCCGATGCGCACCGAAAGATCCCGTCCCATCAGCCGGCGGAACTCGCGGATATACATCGAAAGCCTCAGCGTCAGCGAATATCGCGAGACGATGTGGAACAGCGGCGAGTTCTGCCCCTCGAAATGCAGCGGCAGGACAGTGGCCTGCGAGGCCCGGATCATCTTCGCGGTAAAGGTCTTCCAAGGAAGCTCGCGCGCGCGTCCGAACGGGCGATCCGCCGTGGCAACGCCTCCGCCCGGAAACACGATGATGGTCACCCCCTCCCGCAACAGCCGGAGCGCCTCCTGGCGCGTCTTCATGTTGGTGCGCAGCGCGGCCTCGGTTTCCTCGAAATCGATCGGCAGGGCGTAGGGTCGGATTTCCGGCGCCTTGAGCAGTTCGTTGTTGATCAGGATGCGGTAGGGCCGGTTCAGCCTTTCGGCAAGCGACAACACGGCAAGACCGTCGCTCAGCCCGTAAGGGTGGTTGGCGATCATCACCAGCGGACCGTCGGGAACCGCTTCCGGCGGCCAGCTGCCTTGCGCCACGACCACGTTCACGCCGACCAGCGATAAAAGATCGCTCCACTTGTGGGCGGAGGATGCGGCGATGGCATCGCGCCAATGGCGATAGTAGCCAAGCAGATGGGACCGGCCGGACAGCGTTTCGATCGCGCGGATCAAACTGCGCTTGACCCAGGGATGCTCCGGATTTGCGTAGCTGAGTTCGGTATCGGTCACCTTCGTCCCCTGACAGCACCGTGCCGATGACCCGTCGGCCAAAAAAAGACCGGACGCGCAGCGCGCGCCCGGTTTGCGTTTCTACACGATCGCATGTGACGGTTTCGCGACGGCCCCGTCACCCTGAGCGGGTCAGTCCGCTTCCCGGCGCAGGTCCGGGGCAATCGCCTCGTCGGCGAGCGACGACACCGCCTCGTCGAGACCCATCGGCGTCTGGTGCTTGGAGCCGAGACGGCGGATGTTCACCGTGCGCTCCTCCGCCTCGCGCTTGCCGCAGACCACGATCACCGGCGTCTTGGCGAGCGAGTGTTCGCGGACCTTGTAGTTGATCTTCTCGTTGCGGAGATCGATCTCGGCGCGCAGCCCCGCCTTCTTCAGTGCCGCCAGCACCTCGCGGGCATAGTCGTCGGCGTCCGAGGTGATCGTTGTGACGACCACCTGCTGCGGCGCAAGCCACAGCGGGAAGTGACCGGCGAAGTTCTCGATGAGAATGCCGAGAAAGCGCTCCATCGATCCGCAGATCGCACGGTGCACCATCACCGGGGTCTTCTTCTCGCCGTTGGCGTCGACATAGAAGGCGCCGAAGCGCTCCGGCAGGGTGAAGTCGACCTGCGTCGTGCCGCATTGCCATTCGCGGCCGATGGCGTCGCGCAGCGTGTATTCGAATTTCGGTCCGTAGAAGGCACCCTCGCCTTCCAGGATCCCTGTCTTGATGCGACCGCCCGACTGCGCCTCGATAGTCTTCAGGACCTCGCCCATTATCTCCTCGGCGTGATCCCAGGAGGCATCGGAGCCGACCCGCTTTTCCGGGCGGGTGGAGAGCTTGACGACGATCTCGTCGAAGCCGAAGTCGGAATAGGTCGACAGGATCAGGTCGTTGATCTTCAGGCATTCCTCGGCAAGCTGGGCCTCGGTGCAGAAGACATGGGCGTCGTCCTGGGTGAAGCCGCGCACGCGCATCAGCCCGTGCATGGCGCCGGACGGCTCGTAGCGGTGCACGGCACCGAACTCGGCCAGCCGCAGCGGCAGGTCGCGGTAGCTCTTCAGCCCGTGCTTGAAGATCTGCACGTGACCCGGGCAGTTCATCGGCTTCAGCGCGAAGAGCCGCGTGTCCTCGGCTTCCGGGTCGGCGCATTGCACGGAGAACATGTTCTCCTTGTACCAGCCCCAGTGACCGGAGGTCTCCCACAGCGAGGTGTCGAGGATCTGCGGCGCGTTGACCTCGTCGTAATCCTCGTCGAGACGGCGGCGCATATAGGACACGAGGCTCTGGAACAGGCTCCAGCCCTTGGCGTGCCAGAAGACGACGCCCGGTCCCTCTTCCTGGAAATGGAACAGGTCCATCTCGCGGCCGAGCTTGCGGTGGTCGCGCTTCTCCGCCTCCTCCAGCATGTGGAGATAGGCTTTCAGCTCGGCGTCATTCGCCCAGGCGGTGCCGTAGATGCGGGTCAGCATCTCGTTGTCGCTGTCGCCGCGCCAATAGGCGCCGGCGACCTTCATCAGCTTGAAGGCATCGCCGACCTGTTTGGTCGAGGCCATATGCGGACCGCGGCACAGGTCGAGCCAGTCGCCCTGCTTGTAGATCTTGACGTCCTCGCCTTCGGGAATCGCGTCGAGCAGTTCCACCTTGTAGGTCTCGCCCTTGGCGAGAAAATGCCGCTTGGCTTCCTCGCGCGACCACACTTCCTTGCTGAAGGCGTCGCCGCGCTGGATGATCTCGCGCATCTTCTTTTCGATGACCGGAAGGTCCTCGGGGGTGAAGGGTTCGTCGCGCTTGAAGTCGTAATAAAAGCCGTTCTCGATCACCGGACCGATGGTGACCTGCGTTCCCGGCCATAGCTCCTGAACGGCTTCCGCCATCACATGGGCCGCGTCGTGGCGGATCAGCTCCAGCGCGCGCGGATCGTCGCGCGTGACGATTTCCAGCTTCGCATCGCGGCGGATCGGCTCCGACAGGTCGGCAAGCGCCCCGTCGATGGCCACCGCAACCGCCTTCTTGGCGAGCGACTTGGAAATGCCGGTTGCGATCTCGGCGCCGGTGATGCCGGGTTCGAACGCGCGAACGGAATTGTCGGGAAAGGTCAGATCGATCATGTGTCTCTCCAGGGCTCACTCCTGCAAACGCGGCAGGTAAGCATGGGCTTCAGGGGCTGTGGCGCCCCCGTTTTCTGTCTAACCGGCGTCGGTCGCGCAGGGTCGCGCAAGCGCCGGCGCGCCCCTGATATGGGATTTGAACGGTTGGAGCAACCGTGAGCCGGACGAGAGCGCGCGCAGGCGCTCTCACCGCGCCTCGATGCGACGCACGAACCAGCGCACCAGCCGCTCCCAGACAACGTCCTTTTCCGCTGAATCCTCGACGCCGTGATCGAGGTTGGGATTGTCGTTGACCTCGATCACCACCACCCGCTCGCCGAAGGATTTGAGGTCGACGCCATAGAAGCCGTCGCCGATGAGGCGCGCGGCGCGCACCGCCGTCTCCACCACCGCCGGCGGCGTTTCGGCGAGCGACACGGAGCGAAAGCTCCCCTCCTTGGCCTGCTTGCCGTCCTCGTGCTTGACGATCTGCCAGTGCTTCTTGGCCATCAGATACTGCACGGAAAAAAGCGGCTCGCCGTCGAGCACGCCGATGCGCCAGTCGAATTCCGTCGGGCAGTATTCCTGCGCCAGGATGATGTCGCTGTCCTCGAGCAGAAGTCTCAGCTTTTCCGCGATCTCCGCTTCGCCCACGACCCGGAAGACGCCCCGGCTGAACGACCCGTCCGGGATCTTCAACACCACCGGCGAGCCGAGCCGCTCTTCAAGCCCCGCCGCCTCCTTGACGCTGGAAAGGATCGCCGTGCGCGGCACCGGCACGCCGTGCGTTTCCATCAGTTCGGCCAGATAGACCTTGTTGGTGCAGCGGATCATCGAGACCGGATCGTCGATCACCGGCATGCGCTCCTGCGTCGCGCGGCGGGCGAAGCGGTAGGTGTGGTTGTCGATGTTCGTCGTCTCGCGGATGAACAGCGCATCGTATTGCGCCAGCCGGTCGAGGTCGCCCTTGCCGATGGGCACGATCTCGACGCCCTGACGGGCGGCGACCTTGGCCATGTGACGCAGCGACGCCTGGCTGGAGGGCGGCAGCTCTTCCTTCGGATCGGACAGGACGGCAAGCGAATGTTTCATCGGCACGCGCTGCTTCGGCGCGCGCCAGACGCGATGCGTGTAGCGCTCCAGGCTTTGCATCATGAAGGCCCGGCGGTCGGCATCGAGATCCGAGATCGGCACGGTGCGGATCCGGCCGATCGCCGACCAGTCGCCGGACGTGCGCGTCACCTCCAGGATCGGCGCACGGTACCAGTCGAACAGCAGCCGCGCGAAGGGCTCCAGCGCGGCCACGCCGGTGTGTCCCAGGCACACGAGGATGCGCTCGCCGACGACGCTCTTGTCTGCCTTGGCAAGACAGCGGTTGAGGCTGTCCTCAAGCTCGGGAAGCGCATGGCGATACAGCCCCTTGCGCGACAGTTCGATCATCGTCTCGACATTCGGCAGCACGCGGTGCTGGCGCGCTTCCGCCAGCAGCGAGGCATAATAGCCCGCGCCCTGATAGGCGTAGGAGCGCGACAGGTTGATGATATTGGGATGCGTGCCGGTGAAGAGCTTCGGCCGCATCAGGTAGTCGCGCACGCTCATCACCTTGTGCGGCGTGTCGGCGTTGGAGACATCCTTGGGATTGTCGACGAGTACGACCCAGGTCGCCATGGGGTCTAGGCCTTCTTCAGGAGGATCTGCGCGCGAACCGGCGGTTTGCCCCAGCGTGCCATGCGATCGAATTCCGCGAACGGGATCGGCAGGTTGGCGGCGTCCTGCGGCGTTTCATAACCTTCGTAGCCGAGCCAGGGGTCGTGAATGAACACATGGCGCGCATCCTGCCCCTGAACCAGCACCCAATGCGGGCCGCGCCGCCCCTGCATGCGGTATTCGGAAATCAGCACGATGGCCAAGGCGCCGCCAGCCACCTCTGCGGCGAGCGCGGCGGCGGTGAGCGGCGCGCCGGAACTGTCGATCCCCATCGCCGCCGCCTCGGCACGGTAGTCGTCCTGCACGGTCTCCATCACCCGGCGCTTGTCCGGATCGCGCACCGACGACAGGAACAGATGTCCGCCCGGCGCAAGCCGCACCTCGGCCCGAAGACCGCGATGCGCGGCGGCGACCGCCATGCCGAAGGGACCGCAGCCGCCGTGACCCGAGGCCAGATAGATCGTCGTCGTCTCCCGCCAGAGCCGCAGTTCCAGCCGCTCGTCCATCGCCGCTACCGCGCCGAAGTGCTTCAGCGCCATCATCAGGCAGGAAGGCCCGCAGGTAAAATCCGACGTCTGCGAGAAATAGGGCACGGCGGACGGTGGCGCCGCCTCGTCGTGCAGCAGCTTTTCCATGCGGATCGCCGCGGCGCCGTCCTCGTAGTAGGCCGCGACCCGCCCGTGCCGCCGGTAGCCGGCCCGCTCGTAGAGTGCGCGCGCGGCTGCATTGTCCTCGCGCACCTCGAGCCGCAACAGGATGCGCTCGCGCGCAAAGGCATCCGCCTCGGCAGCGGCCAGCAGGCGGCGCGACAGCCCGGTCCCGCGCGCGCCGGGATCGACGGCGAGGGAATACAATCGTGCCATTGCCGTGCCGGAGCGAAACAGCAGCAGCGCATACCCAAGGCACCGGCCCTGCACCTCTGCCAGAAGACAGGATACACCGGCACTTTCCAGAAACCGGCGAAAGCTGCGACGGGAGATGCGATCGCCGGAAAAGCATGCGTTTTCAAGGCGCAGAAGCTCGGGCAGGTCGCTTGTCCGGGCCAGGCGTATGTCGGGGTCCGGAGAGGTGCTGGACAACATTGAGGACCGTCCGAACGGGAAATGAATTCATCATCGCATTAATAGGATAACGCCCCGGCGTCTCGCGTGCGAATTGCATGCCGCGCCAAGAAAATGCATGGCTTCAGTCAAGCCGCGTCGAAGGATCGATATGATCGCTTCGCCAGCGGCCGAACCGCCAGGGCCGGAAGCGGAACGCCCGGTGGTCGCATGTCTCAGGCACGGGATCGAAGCCGCTGCCGCCGCCCGGTCGACAGCGCTGCAGCCGCGCAAGACCGATCCAGACCCCGGCCCACAGACCATGCTGGCGAATGGCATCGGAAGTGTATTCCGAACAAGTCGGCGCATAGCGGCACGAGCGACCGATGAAGGCAGACAGGGTCAGTTGATAGACACGGATCAGCCCGATCGCGACACGCGCGACGGGGCCGGTCCTGCCAGCGGGTTCGTGCGAGGTCGAAGGGCACATTGCAACAGGTCTTTCAAACCGCGCGGATGCCGCGACACGGCGACGCATTCGCCTCAGGCAGCGTCGGAACCGCGCTTCTCGTCGATCTTGTCGAGGGCATCGACCACCGCGTCGAACGTCAGCATCGTGGAGGCGTGGCGGGCCTTGTACTCGCGCACCGGCTCCAGATACGCGCATTCGGCGAACCGGCCCTCTGGCGGCGGGCCGCCCTCTTTCAGCATCGCCCGCATGCGCTGGCGCAGATCCCGCAATTCCGCGGCGCTCGCCCCGATGATGTTGCGCGCCATGATCGCGGACGACGCCTGTCCGAGCGCACACGCTTTGACCTCGTGAGCAAAATCCGTCACAACATCATTATGCACTTTTAAGTGGACATTGACTGTCGATCCACACAACTTAGAGTGAGCCTTCGCAGAGGCGTCAGGCGCGTCGAGATGACCGATACGGGGGATATTTCCAGCCAATTCGAGGATTTTGCTGTTGTAGACATCGTCAAGCATACGGGCCTCTTCAAGAAAGCGTGATTCCGGCGTTCCAGCTTCACAGCTCATGCTTCCCCTTATATAGGGAGCATCGCGCGAAAGAAACGGGCGCCCTTGCCGTCAGGCCCGACCTTTGTTGCGGCGTGGAACCGATGAGGAGTGGAACCGACTGCCGCAATTCAACCAGATTGCCGTGCGATTTCGCCGCGAAGGGATTGCCACACCTTGTGATTCATGTGGTCCGAAGCATCGGGGTCAGCGTATTTGATGCGTAAGAGAATACAAACGGGGGAGCCCGCAATGGATGCCATTTTGAACCCGGTCGCGCAGCGCGACGACAGCACCGAGTCCCCGCTTGCACGCCCCACACGCGAGCAAGCGGAAGCCGCCGTGCGGACGCTGCTTGCCTGGGCAGGCGACGATCCGACGCGTGAAGGCGTGCTCGACACGCCAAAGCGCGTGGCGAAGGCGTATCAGGAGATCTTCTCCGGTTACGATCAGGATCCCGCCGAACACCTGAAGCGCACCTTCGAGGACGTCGGTGGCTACGACGACATCGTGCTGGTGCGCGGAATTCCGTTCTTTTCGCATTGCGAGCACCACATGCTGCCGTTTGTCGGCGAGGCGCATGTCGCCTATTACCCGTCTGAAGGCGTTGTCGGCCTGTCGAAGATCGCGCGCGTGGTGGATATCTTCGCAAAGCGCCTGCAGACGCAGGAAAATCTCACCGCACAGATCACCGAAGCCATGGACACCCACCTTGCCCCGCGCGGCATAGCGGTTATGCTTGAGGCTGAGCACCAGTGCATGACCATGCGCGGCGTGCAGAAGCGCGGCGTCTCGACGATCACGACGCAGTTCACAGGCGTCTTCCGGGACGACCCGACAGAGCAGGTTCGTTTCATGAGCCTGATCCGGGACGCAAGGCGCGGCTGACCTGCGATACGAGCGACACAAACGCGCGCAACGAATGGACGGACATGAGCGACACGACCTTCGCTGCGCGCGGCGACAAGACGGACATCGAGACAGGTACGGAATTCCAGCCCAAATTCGACGCGGACGGCCTGATCGCCTGCGTCGTCACGGATGCCGATGACGGCTGCGTGCTGATGGTTGGATACATGAATGCGGAGGCCCTCGCCCGCACGCTTGAAACCGGCGAAGCCTGGTACTGGAGCCGGTCCCGCCAAAATTTCTGGAAAAAGGGCGAAACTTCCGGTCAGGTTCAACAGGTTGTCGAGCTTCTGACCGACTGCGACCAGGACGCGCTCGTCCTCAAGGTCAGGGTGGCGGGCAATGGCGCCACCTGCCACGTCGGATACCGGTCTTGCTTCTATCGCCGGCTTTCGAAGACGCAGGACGGGTCAGTCCGGCTGGAATCGACGGGCGATGCGCGGGTCTATGATCCCGATGTCGTCTATGGCCGGAAGAGCTAGGAAAGACCTGCCGTCTCGCGCTCGCGGCCCTCGCGGCCTGACTGCACACGCTCCTCCGCGCGCTGCGGCCGGAACGGGTGCGCCGGGACCCGTTGCCCGTTGTTCCCTGAAATTGCGTGAGGCGCGACCTTCGGCGCGGGCCTGCGTCCTCAGGCGGCGCGAGTGACGGGAACGGTCCACCAGGGATCCCCGGTCTGCCGGCGTCTCGCCGGCTCCCGGGACGAAAAGCGGCACGCACATCTGCGCGTGCCGGGTCTCGGCCCCGCCGTGTCTCGTCATCTCAACGCACACGTCACATCAAAGGGTGTTGCGCCGGTGCTTCACAGACCCCTCAGGTCATGGCTATGTAATTGCGCATGTCCTCTGCCTCGCGCTCGATCTGCGCCATGCGGTGCTTCACCGCGTCGCCGATCGAGATCAGTCCGGCGAGTTTGCCGTCCTGAACCACAGGCACATGGCGAAAGCGGCCGCCCGTCATCCGCGCCATGACCGAGTTCACGGTCTCCTGCACCTCGCAGGTAACCACCGATGACGTCATGAAATCGGAAACCGGCCGGTCGAGGGCATTCACCCCGTCCTGCGAAATCACCCGCACCACATCGCGCTCGGAGATAATCCCCTCGATCCCGCCGCCCTCGGCGGTGATCACGATTGCACCGATACGGCGTGTTCCCAATATCGAACAGATCTCGCGCATGCTCGTACCGGCGCGTTCCGTCACCACGTCCCGGCCTTTCTGGTTCAAAATCGATGCGACTGTCATGCGCGCCTCCTCCCGTGAAGCCGTGTCTCGTCCCTTGCGCGCGCTTCAAAGATGCGCGCCTGTCTCATCATGACAAATCCTGTCGGGCGTGCAATCCGCAATTCCCGGGGACCGGCGCAATCAGACGCGTCGGCGGGGAACCGGATCGAACAGGGAAAACAAGGCGAAGCCGGCAACGAAACCGCCGATATGGGCCTCCCAGGCGACGCTTCCGCTCGCGCCGCCGAACGGCGTCGAGATAAGCCCGAACACAAGGTTGATCCCGAACCAGACCGTGAGAAACATAGCAACCCGCGGATTCGCGAGTGAGTCGATGACCCCCTTGGCCGGCACCAGATAGGCCGCATTGTCGGAACGGCGGAACGTGCCGAGCGGACCGCCGTCCTGAAACACGAAACGGGTGGCGGCGGCCATTTGCCCGGATATCGCGGCCGATGCGCCGATCATCGGCACCTGCTCGCCAAAATGCAGGAGAAGATGCAAGGCCGCGCCGAAAATCGCGCAAAGCGCGGAGAGCAGCAGGAATCGCGAGTTGCCAAGTCGACGCGCGACCGCGCTGCCGAACACCGCCATCCACAGGACGTTGACGAAGAGATGCGCCCATCCGCCATGCAGGAAGGCATAAGTCAGGAAGGTCCACACATCGGCCCCCGCCCCGCCCGGCAATTGCACGCCCGGCAGGAAGTCGCTGGCATAGCGCGCGGGCAGAAAACCGAAGGCGATGATCAATTCGAAGGCCGCGTCGCGCGACAGGAACAGCGCGCTGACAACATGGATGACAATCAGGATTCCCGCCAGCCACGTGACCACTGACGGCAGGTTGAAGATCGGCTCGGAGGGCGGCGGCAGTTCCGGAGCAGAGCCCCGGACATCGGGTACGGTCATTGCGGTTCCCTTGTGGCGCGATCCCGGTTGGCACAGTAAAGCTCACCGGCACGGGACACACCGCAACTTGGACCAATTGAAAAACAGATCAAGTCACCAGAGCCCCGGACAAAAAGAAACCGCCAGGCATGCCACCGGCACACAAAGCGGTTCCAAGGGTCGATGGCGCCGCACCGTCAAAGGGGCGCCAGTGCTCGTCACGTCAGCAAAACCAACGAAACGATGTTGACGCGCCTGCGTGTCGCCGACAATCGAAAGCTTTCGTTAACCTTAATTGGACGTAAACGCGAAAGATCGAATGCGTGGCACACGGAATGCTTCGTTTCACCGCAAACGACCGATCGCACCGCCAACCGTTCCAAACAGGGACTCGAGGCGGCGGCGTGGTTCAACCGGAACCGAAACGAGGGGCCCGAGACCATGAAACACCCTGTGACGCAGCGCCTGTACGACTATTGGGACGCCCTGCGCGACGGACGCCCGGCCCCCGATCGCAGCGAGATCGAACCGGGAAGCATCCGCAGCATTCTGGGCGATACCTTCATCCTCGAGCTGGTCGACCCGCAGACCTATCGCTTTCGGCTCGCCGGCACACGCCTGTGCGCCCTGCATTGCCGCGAACTGAAAAACCGAAACATTCTGCGCGGCTGGACCGAGGAAGACCATGAGGCGCTGGCAACGCTGCTCGCGGCCATCACCGAAGACGCGGCCGCGGCCGTGGTCGGCCTGACCGGCTATACCGAACGGGGCCAGAACGTCGACATGGAAATGGTTCTGCTGCCGCTGCATATTCCCGGAGAGGGATGCAACCGCGTTCTGGGTGCCTGTGTCGCTTTGGAACAGCCCTACTGGGCCGGTATGCATCCGATCCTGTCCCAGACCGTGAAGAGCGTCCGCCTGATATGGCCGGACGAACGTCCGGCCTTTCTGTCGACCAATACCGGCCGCACCGCACGTACCGTTCCGGCGATCGGCCGTGAAACGGACTTCGTGCCAGGTTCGATCGCCATTGGCGGACGTCAGGTTCAGCATCTGATGGTCATCGACGGCGGAAAGAACTGAGAATGGCCTCTTCTCCACCAACAATTACCGTCTATTAACTGTCCTTGCCTATTTTCGGGATGCAGCGCAAGCGCGGCACGCCCTGCCGTTGCGCTTCAGGGAAGGTCGACGACGGATGGCGCACGCGACGGCACTTACATATCAGACGTCGGAAGCCGCCAAACGGCTCGACCGACGCCGGCATAGCCGTGTTCCGGTCAACCTTCTGGGCCGCTTCATGCTTGAGGATCGCCGGGAGTATCCCTGCCAGGTTATCGATATGTCTCCCGGCGGAGCAGCACTGGTTGCCCCGGTCAGCGCGCGCATCGGGGAGCGCGTTATCGCCTATCTCGATCACATCGGCCGCGTCGAGGGCGAGGTCGTGCGCGAAATCGAAGGCGGATTTGCGGTTCGCATCAACGCCACGGCACGCAAGCGCGACAAGCTCGCAAACGTCCTGACCTGGCTTGCCAACCGCGATATTCTCAATCTTCCGGAAGATCGCAGACACGAGCGCTTCACGCCAAAGAACCCGATCACCAAGATCGTCTTGCCGGACGGACGCTCCTACAAGTGCAGGCTTGTCGACGTGTCCCTCTCCGGCGCGTCCCTGAAGACCGACGTCCGGCCCGAACTCGGCATCTCAATCGATATCGGGAAGATGCGGGCGCGAATCGTGCGCCACACGGAAGACGGCATCGCCGTCGAGTTCGCGAACATCCAGAACCGCGATCTCCTTGAGCGTCATATTTCCTGACGCTCTCACGCCATCGCCCGGCGTTTCCAAAAAAAAAAATTTGGATTCTGATGTCCGTCTGACGCCGAAAGCGTCGATGATCGATGCCGGTCAGCGTTTCCGGTTGCATCGCTTTCGCACACAATGACGGTCCGGCGCGAATGAGATCCGCACGCACCGCCCCCGCCACGATGCCAGGACGATCCCGTCACATCGTGTCCCTCGCCAAGCCCTTGCGAGCTCGCCTCCCCTCTTCCAGAAACTGATATTTTTCAAACGGTTACAGGACCGCCAACCCGGCCGCATCGCCCGGAGCGGCACTCCCGCGTGCTGCAGAATCGTCACGGGCGCCTGCATTCACCCCGCCCCGACAAAGGCCACGCCTCGGACGTTGGCCAGGGAAGCCGCTAAAATTTGAATCAAAATAGAATTCAATTTGATTTTTATTATATTATAATTCTAATACACTTTGATTTTAATGTATATTTGGTTTTTATTCTGAAATCAAAGTGCCGGATGCATGATCTATCCAACCTTGGGGAAGGGATAGACATGAAATTTAAAAGCAAAACTCTCGCAGTTTCTTTCGCATGCCTCCTCGTTGCCGCTTCATCTGCGGCAAATGGGGACTCTCCCACTGGTCGGTTCATGGAGGTCGGCGGCGCCACTCGCGCTCCGGCGGGCCATGTCGGATTTTGTGCGGAAAACCCCCGCGAATGCGTCACGGCGAACCGCGGAGCCGTCGTTGTGAAGCTGAACCAGGGGCGGTGGAAGGAACTGATCGCCGTCAATGCCGAGGTCAACCGGCAGATAAGCCCGGTGACGGACCTCGAACTGTTCGGCGTGGAGGAATACTGGACGTTTCCAAGCGGCGGCGCTGGTGACTGCGAGGAATACGTCCTTGAAAAGCAGCGCGTGCTGCAAAAACGCGGGTGGCCGCAGAGCGCCCTTCTCATCACGGTCGTCAAGGACACCAACAATGCCGGACATGCGGTTCTCACCGTCAGAACGGATCAGGGAGACATCATTCTCGACAATCAGATCGAGGCGGTGCTGCCCTGGTATTCAACGCCCTACAGATTTGTGAAGCGGCAGTCGTCTTCGCATCCGGCCAGATGGGCCGCGATCAGCGACCATCGGGTCAGCACCGTCGCAAGCCTTTCCAACTGACGCACCTGACGCCCACCTTCGGCAACTCGGCCTTTCCCCCTCCCCACACCCAGTGTCGGGTTGCCGGGCCGGTCCTTCGGGACCGGCCATTTTTTTATTCGCTCAACCGGCTCAGCCCGGCGAGAAATCGCTGCCAGTTGCGCACGTATCCGTCCGCCGACGCGGTGATCCCGTCCGCAGCCGCCTGATCCAGTTGCCGCACCACGCGGCCAGGCATTCCCACGACCAGCGAATTGTCCGGGATTTCCTTGCCTTCCCCGATCAGCGCATTCGCGCCGATGATGCAGTTTCGCCCGATGCGCGCCCTGTTCAGGACGGTCGCGCCCATGCCGACGAGGGTGTTTTCCCCGATTGTGCACCCGTGAAGAATGGCCTTGTGACCGATGGTGCAATTGCGCCCGATCTCGAGCGGACAGTCCATGTCCGTATGAAGCACGCATCCGTCCTGGACATTGGTGCCTTCGCCAAGCGTGATCGTCTCGTTGTCGCCCCGCAAGACGGCGCCGAACCAGACGCTGGCGTGGCGCTTCAACACCACGCTGCCGATGACGGACGCGTCGGGGGCGATCCAGAAGTCACCGGCTCCCGGCAGGTCCGGAATCCGGTCGTCGAGCTGATAAATGGCCATGTCGATCTCCCGATCGGGAAATGGTGAACCGTTTGGCGGCCGCAAGGGCCTACAACAGGATCGTAAAGGCGATCTGCAGCACGAACACGCCCGAGCACAGCGACCACATGCCCGCGATCGTCGAGGACGCCACGAGCCAGCCGATGGGGCGCTGGTCGAGCCGGCGCCCGCGAATCGCATTGCGCATGATGATGAACGGACCTGCGAAAACACACAAAAGGCAGGAGAAAACCCCCTTCACCCAAGTCTCGACGGAAATCGCGAATTTCAGGGGCTCCCCCGTCAGGAGCTGATAGAAACTGCCGAGAATCCCGGCCATCACAAACCCCGCGCAGCCAATATAGGCAGCAAGTGCCAACTCACTCATGCGCCCGTTAACCTCCCGTTAACCAAATCTCACCGAACCTTAAACAGAAACTTCGCTTTCGTTCCAGCAATTCGCGTGCCGTTTCGATTGGCGCATTAACAGACCGGTAACCATAAGATGGCGAACACTCGGCGGCACGATCCGCGTCAGGACGGGACACACGTCCCCCGACGGGACACCGCGGCCCCGATCGCAGCCGGGGCGGGACCGGCTCGCGGAGTTCGCGCATGATGCCCATGACCTTGCCGAACGGAACGGGGATGCGGGCGCGGCATTTCACGCCGATGGTGGTGGCGCTCGTCCTCGTGGGCACGGCGCTCGTCGCGAATACGGTCGGGAAGTGGATGACCTATACGAGCCAGCCGAGCAGCTGGACGCAAAGTCCGGAGCGCGTGCCGGTGACCATTGGCGACATCGCCCGGAGCATCCCGGCCAACATGATGCGGCACTCCAATGAGCGCGCCGGAGGCGGCGAAATCGACACGCTGCATCTTGCCGTGCTGTGGCCCTCGCTTGAGGGATACTCGCAAGAAACGGCAAGAGCCTTCGCGGATCCGGGCGACCGGTCGCCGGTCCTCTCGCTGTCCCTGCGCGCCGATACAGGCGGGCTGGATACCAACGAACGCTTTGAACGGGTGTGGATGTCCCTTGCGGCCGGAGACGCGTTTCCCGGGCCGGAGGGACTGGCCCTTCTTCCCCTTGCCGGAGACGGGCTGGCGGGCACGGATTTCGTGGCCCACAGAAACGATGGCGAGACCCTCTTTGCCGCGCGCTGCTTCACACCGCGCGACCAGGCGCTTGCGGCCAACTGCGAACGAACGATCCGCACCGGTGCCGGCCTGCTGGCGACCTACCGGTTCCGCCAGGTGCACCTTCGCGACTGGCGCAGCATGGACGGCGCTATCGCGACGCTGGTCGCCTCCTTTGCACCGTAACTCGACCGCACCGTCACTCGACGCATGCGCAATGGCGACAGCGCAGGACGGGCGCAGGCCAAGGGCGTCTTGCGCACCTCACCCGCGCCAGCGTCCCGTCGGCCGGACCTTCAGCCGTCTTCCTCGATATCGAACTCGAGAATGGACATCTGGAAGCTCCAGCTCAGATCGTCGTCGTCGTCATCGCGGTAGAGGACGCCGATGAACTCGTCGCCGATATAAACTTCCGCGGAATCGTCCTTGTTGGGCCTCGCCCGGACGGCAAGCTTCGGAAGTTCGAATTTCTTCTGCAGATAGGCCTCGAGCTTGCGGATTTCGTCAGGCTTCACGGAGAGCTCCTTTGGGCTGACCGCCGCCACGCGCGGCGGTCCAGGGTGTGTCGTCGGGTCGCGATGCGCCCTGCGCCAGCATACGTCAAGACCTGACGCGTCGGCATTTCACGGCGGTTCGACCCGGTCTGAAGCGCGCAAGCCTACACATTCGCGCCCGCGAACCAAGGGCTAACCCCGCCTTTCCCCAATCCCTCCCCGACTTCGGGGACTGCAGGTGCAATGCTGAAGGCGCGGATCGCGGGCGTACCGTCACCGGTCACCGCTCGGCGGTCGTTCCCGCCCCTGGGTCGGGCGCGATCAACTGGTCCATCGTGCGCGACGGTTCGCTGCACCCCGCCTTGCCGACAACGCGTGCCGGAACGCCCGCGACCGTGGAATTGGCCGGAACGTCGCTCAGGACCACAGACCCCGACGCAACCTTGGAGCAATGGCCGATCTCGATGTTGCCGAGAACCTTGGCGCCGGCCCCGATCAGTACGCCATGGCGGATCTTGGGATGGCGGTCGCCTTCCTCCTTGCCGGTGCCGCCAAGGGTGACATTCTGCAAGATTGAGACATTGTCCTCGATCTGCGCCGTCGCCCCGATAACGATGCCGGTCGCGTGATCCATAAAGACGCCATTGCCCACGGGCACTGCCGGGTGGATGTCGACCTGGAAGATCTCGGAATTGCGGCTTTGCAGATAGAGCGCGAAATCCTTGCGCCCGCGCCGCCACAGCCAGTTCGCCAACCGATGCGTCTGAAGCGCATGAAAGCCCTTGAAGTAGAGCAGCGGCTCGAGAAACCGCGTGCAGGCCGGGTCCCGGTCGTAGACCGCAACGAGGTCGACGCGAAACGTGTCGCCGAGCTCCCGGCTGTCGGAAAGCGCCTCCAGATAGGTCTGGCGGATCAGCGAGGGCGACACCACGACGTGGCCGAGCCGGTCCGCGAGACGGTGTACCACGGCCTCCTCGAGCCGCTCATGGTTGAGCACCGTTTCATAGGCGAAGGAGGCAAGTGCCGGTTCGCAGCGGGCCATCGCCTCGGCTTCCTCGCGCAGTCTCTCCCACACGGGGTCGTGACGCGGCAGACCGGCCGCTTCGGAAACTTGCTGGGATTGCGGCATCTCAGCCTCCTGTGCTGGTGCAGCTCCGCCCGGTGTGCGGGCCGGCTTCTGAGCAGTCGAGCATTCGTCGGTTGCTGAAACCATATAGCCATTGGCCGGGCGAAGACCATAGCCAAGCCGTCTCCTCGGCATTTGTGGCAGGAAATCAGGGCACTTCATTCAGCCGCCCATTGGACAATCCGGCAAGGCCCTGCCAAAACGCGCGGGAACCGAGGGAGCGTTGAAAAGAACATGACACACGACAGCACCGTGGCCGGGCCCGACATGTCAACGGATCGCCCCCGCATCGAGACACATGTCGACGGGGCGACGGGTTGGCTTGTGATCCACAATCCCGCACGTCGCAACGCCGTCACGCTGGGGATGTGGCGCGCGCTCCCCGGGGCGCTCACCTCGCTTGCCGCGACCCCGGGACTGCGCTGCGTGATCCTGCGCGGCGCCGGAGACGCGACCTTTGTCGCCGGCGCGGATATTTCCGAGTTCGCCACCCTGCGCAAGGACGCAGCGTCCGCGCGCGCCTACGAGGCAGCGAATGCCGCTGCCTTCGACGCTCTTCGCGACTGCGCCCTGCCGAGCGTCGCCATGATCCGCGGCTTCTGTCTTGGCGGCGGCCTCGGTCTTGCCGCGGCCTGCGATCTGCGCATCGCCGACGAAACGGCGCAATTCGGCATCCCGGCCGCGCGGCTGGGCGTCGGCTATCCGCCCTCCGCCATTGCCGACATCGTGCGCCTGGTCGGACCTTCTCGCGCAAAGCTGATGTTCTACACCGCCAGACGCCTGGATTGCGGGCAGGCGCAGGCCGCCGGTCTGATCGACCTGGCCGTGGGGGACGACGACCTCGAGGCGGCCACCCGCGAACTCGCCACCACGATTTCAAACGGCGCGCCGCTGACGCTTGCCGCCGCCAAGGCCGGGGTCGACGCCGTTGCCGGAAAGATGTCGCCCGAGGAACTCGAGGCCTGCCAGGCTCTGGCCGACGCCTGTTTCGACAGCGCGGATTTCGCCGAAGGCCGGAGCGCCTTTCTGGAAAAGCGCACGCCGGCCTTCACCGGAAAATGACCCGCCCGCGCCAGACTCACTTTGTTAACCGATTCCGCGCAGCCTCATGAATGCGCCCGGGACCGACCGGGCGCCCGACCACCCGGGTTGACGCGGCCGCACAGGACTGATTCCTTGGCCCCCGCGCTCAGGTTTGATTCTCCGTTTGAGGCGCTTCATGCAATGGAAGAAGCGAAACCTCCCGGCACAAGACCTCATAAGACCGCTTACTGTGGAAAAACAAGAAGATGAACCATCTTCTTGAAGCGATGAATGATGCTCTTCAAGCTTCCACTTAACACTCAATTAACCATATAAACATCTGATTTATCTAAATAAAATCGAAAACACACCTTCCGGCAGCGCCACGACCGCGCAAATTGCCGGGCGGGGTCTTCCACAGCCGCATGCGGCGGGGGATAACGGGGATATCGCGTCGGAAAGAGCTGCCCTCAGGCCGCCTTCAGACGGTCGAGGAAGGACACAACGGCTCCGGCGAAGGCGTCGTTGCGGTCGCCGGCGACCATATGTCCGGCGCCCTTGACGTCGGCGTATTGGGCGTGGGGCACCAGCGTCAGGAACTCATCGACATGCGCATCGGTGACGAGTTCCGACCGCGCGCCGCGCACCAGCAGGACGGGGATATCGAGCGCTTTCGCCGCCGATACCAGCTTCGCCTCGATGGGCCCGGGCTCCTCGGCGTCACGCCCATGCCGCTGTTCGATGAAGCGCGGGTCCCAGTGCCAGCGGTAGCGGCCGTCGGCGTGCTGCCGCAGGTTCTTGGAAAGACCCTCGAGCGACTTCGGCCGCGAGCGGTGCGGCAGATAGCTTGCAATGGCATCCGCGGCCTCCTCGACGCTTGCAAACCCGTCGTGCATGCGCTCCGACATGAAGGAGATGATCTTGTTGACGCCGGACGGATCCATCCTCGGCGTGATGTCGACAAGCACAAGCGCGGAGAGCGTTCCCGGCTTCAACGCCCCTTCGGCAAGCAGGGACGCAATCCCGCCGAGCGATGCGCCGATCGCGATCGGACGGCTGCCGGTCTGTTCGGCGAGCCGGTCGGCGACCGCGACCACGTCGCGCCCGAAATCCTCGAACCGGTATCCGCCATCCTCGACCCAGTCGCTGTCGCCGTGACCCCGCTGGTCGAGGCTCCAGGCCAGCATCCCGGCTTTCGCGAGCCGGGCCCCGGTGGCGTCCCAGGCGTGGCGGGTCTGGCCGCCGCCATGCAGAAGAAGCGCCGGCCGCCCCCTCTCGCCGAACACATCCGCGATGAGCCGGTTCCCGTCCGCGCCGGCGAGTTCGATCTGCCGACCGCTCATGCCCTGCCCTCCCGCGACACCGATTCCAGAAAGGCGAGAACACCCTCCTTGTAGACCTTGTCGCCGACGGCGACCATGTGATCCCGGTTCGGGATGTCGAGCACCTCGGCGCGCGGCATCAGTTTGGCAAGATCGGCGGCGGACCCGGCGATCTCGTCCCTCGTTCCCACCGCAACCAGCACCGGCTGCGAGATCCGCGCAACCTCGTCCTGCGAGATCCTCTGGCGCGAGGAGCGCATACAGGCAGCAAGCGCCTTGCGATCGGATCCGGTCTGCTCGGCAAACGCCCGGAAGGCCCGTCCGGTGCGGTCCTTCACGTCGGAGAGCTTTTCCGCCTCGAGCGCGCTGGCGATCGGCTCGGGATTGCCGATCCCCGTGATCATGCCGTAACCGAGCCCGCCGAAAATGGCGCTGCGCACCCGGTCGGGGTGATTCAGGGTGAGAAAGGCGGTGATGCGCGCGCCCATCGAATAGCCCATCACGTCCACGCCGGTCAGGTCCAGATGCTCCAGAAGCCGCCTTGCGTCTTCCGCCATGGCCGGCGCGCCGTAGTCGTCCGGATCGTGCGTGCCGTCGCTCTCGCCATGCCCGCGGTTGTCGATGGCGATCACCCGGCGCCCGGCCTCGACCAGCATCTCGACCCAGCCGGGGTAGGCCCAGTTCACCTGTTTGTTCGACGCAAACCCGTGAATCAGCAGGACGGGTTCCCCGCGGCCCTCGTCCAGATAGGCAAGCCGAAGACCGGCGGACTCAAAATGCGGCATGATCATATTACCTTGACGTAAACGTAAAAACAGGAACCGCTAAGATAGAGACCTTGAACGGGGATGAAAACCCCACCGGGAGCGGTGCGGCCTGCGCGGGATCCGGGCACGCCGCGAACCGGAGGCGGCATCGCGCCCGGGTCGCGTATTTCCGGCCCACGCCCCCTGTTCAAGCGCGCTCTTCCTGCGTATGGTCCGCGAACTCGGCAACCAACAGAAACGACGGATGGTCACGATGGCGGATGGTGTCGTCCCCCACTTTCAAAACGACACCGGTCTCGAACGCATCGAGATCGGCGCGAAGGAATTCCAGTGCATCGGCGCCAGGCCGCCCTTCGATCACCCGCATGTCTATCTCGACATGGGCGGTGACAGCGAAATCGTCTGTCCCTATTGCTCGACGCTGTACCGCTACAATTCGGCGCTTGGACCGGGCGAGGCCGATCCCGCCGACAGCGTCTGGACGCCCGTTCCCGCCTCGGCTTAAACCGCCGTCCTTCGTGATGAGCCCTCAGCCGACGCGTCATGCAACCGGCGGGGGCCTTTGAAGACACAGCGCAGATGGCCTCCACCCCGCAGGACACTCTTTTCATCGCCGGCGCAGGGATCGGCGGACTGACAGCGGCGATCGCCCTGTCACGCCGCGCCCGGCCGGTCACGGTGCTGGAAGCAGCCCCCGCGCTTGATCCCATCGGCTCCGGGCTGCAATTGTCGCCAAACGCCATACATGTGCTGCGCGGTCTCGGGCTGGAGGAAGCGGTTCGCCGGCAAGCAGTCGCCCCCGAGGCGATCCGCGTAATGTCGGCGCGAACCGGAAAGCCGATTGCCGAAATCCCCCTCGGACAGACCGCCGAGACCCGCTATGGCGCACCCTATCTCGTTATCCACCGGGGCGATCTTCAGCAGGTCCTTCTGAACGCAGCCAGAGCCTCCGCCGGGATCGACCTGCGGCTGTGCACGCGCGTGCGCGACGCCCGCCAGAGCGCGGATGCCGTACAGGTCGAAGTCGAGACCGACGCCGGCATCGATCATCTGAGCGGCGGGGCGCTGATCGGCGCCGACGGCGTGTGGTCGAACGTCCGCCGCCGCGTCATGGATCTGCGCCAGGCCGTCTTCAGCGGACGCACGGCCTACAGGGCGGTCATTCCGATCGAGGCGGTGCCGGCGGCCTGGCGCGAGGCGACCGGTCTTTGGCTCGGCCCTCGCGCCCATGTCGTGCATTACCCTGTTTCCGCGGGCCGGGAGTTCAACATCGTCGCGCTCGTCGCCGAGGACTGGCAGGAGGAAAGCTGGTCCACACCGGCCGACACCGCCGCGCTGCTCGCGCGCTTTGCGTCCTGGCCGGCCGAATGCCGCGACCTGCTCGCCCTGCCCAACCGCTATCTCAAATGGGCGCTGTGCGGCATGGACCCCGGAACGAGCTGGGTGAACGGGCGCTTCGCGCTTCTGGGCGATGCGGCGCACGCCATGCTTCCCTTCGCCGCGCAAGGAGCGGGCATGTCGATCGAGGATGCCGACGCGCTCGCGCGCGCCATCGACACGACCGACCATCTGCCGAATGCGCTCGCCCGCTATCAGGCCACAAGGCAGGACCGGGCCGAGAGCGTGCTGCGCCTCGCGAGGAGCAACGACCGCGTCTATCACATGGCCGGACCTTTGGCGCTCGCGCGCGACACCGTCATGAAGGGACTTGGCGGCGAACGGCTTCTCGCACGCCTCGATTGGCTGTATGGATGGCGCCCGCCCGAAGGCCGGTAAGGCCGGACAAGGCGACCACGCGCGCAACCCGAGAGGCGACGGAATGACAACGCAGACGACCGGTGAAATCGTGACGGCCGGGTTCGTGGTGATCGGTGACGAGATCCTCTCCGGCCGGACCAAGGACAAGAACATCGGCTATCTGGCCGAGTTCCTGACCGCCATCGGCGTGGACCTTTCCGAAGTGCGCATCGTGCCCGACATCGAGGAGCGGATCGTCGAGGCGGTCAATGCCCTGCGCGAACGCTACACCTATGTCTTTACCTCCGGCGGCATCGGCCCGACACACGACGACATCACCGCGGATGCCATCGGAAAGGCTTTTGGCGTCTCCGTCGATCACGATCCGCGCGCGGTGGAGATCCTCACCGCATTCTATCCTAAGGGACAGCTCACCGACGCCCGGTTGCGCATGGCGCGGATCCCGCAGGGCGCGGAGTTGATCGAGAACGCCGTTTCAAAGGCACCGGGCTTTCGCATCGAGAATGTGCATGTCATGGCCGGCGTGCCGGCAGTGATGCAGGCCATGCTCGATTCGATAGGTCCGACGCTGAAGACCGGCCTGAAGATGCATTCGACCGCGATTGACGCCGATGTGCCGGAAAGCCGGATCGCGGGCGCGCTCGGAGCGATCCAGGATGGCCATGACGGCGTGATGATCGGCTCCTATCCGCGCTCGAACGATGGCCGTTTCTCGACCCAGATCGTTGTGCGCTCACGCGACATCGCTGCCATGGAGGCGGCCGCGGAGGCGATCCGCGCCGCGGTGGCCGCCCATGTTTCCACCTGACACAATCCCTGCGAACAGGACCCGACCCTGATGGAAAACCCGCAACAGCCGAAAGCCTTTCCCGTCTCCTGGGACCAGTTCCACCGCGACAGCCGCGCGCTTGCATGGCGTCTGTCGGGCCAGGGCACCTGGGAGGCCATCGTCTGCATCACCCGCGGCGGCCTCGTGCCGGCCGCCATCGTTGCGCGCGAGCTTGGCATCCGCATGATCGAGACCGTGTGCATCGCCTCCTATCACGACTACGAGGAACAGGGCGACCTGCAGATCATCAAGACCGTCGGCGAGAGCGTCGTCAACCTGAAGGGCGGCCAGGGCGCCAGCGTGCTCGTGATCGACGATCTGGTCGACACCGGCAAGACGGCGCGGGTCGTGCGCGACATGCTGCCGGATGCGCATTTCGCCACTGTCTATGCCAAGCCGATGGGCCGTCCGCTGGTCGACACCTTCGTCACCGAGGTCTCCCAGGACACCTGGATCTATTTTCCCTGGGACATGGGCTGGCAGTTTCAGCCGCCAATCGCCAAGGGCAGCCAGGGCTGAGCGCGCAGGCGCCTCCCCTGCCCGGAACGCAAGGCAGCTGCCCGCTCGCAAAAAAGTGAGTGAACGCCCATATTTCGGCGCAATTTCCAACGCTATAACGGCGTATGGGTATTTTCCGTTCCACTGTGCGGCGCGCGGTCGTGTTCGCACTCCTGCTGCTGGCGTCGGTTCACATCGACGCGGCGGCGGCGCGCGCAACGACGTCAGCCGCGCCTGACCGGCCTGCCGGGAGCGTGGGTGCCCTGTCGAGCGAGGCCCTTGCCGCTGCAACGTCCGACGCTGCCGACGACGCAGACGGCGCGGTCACATCGACGACCTGCCCGCGGGCGGGCGCCTGCGCCGGCTACATCGTGCCCTTCGCACCGCCTCTCCCCGGTCCCGCGCGCGTCCGCGGCCGGCATCTGCAGGTCGTCTGGCAAACACCGACCCCGGTTGCGGCCGGGCGGCTGACGCCGCCTCCGCGCTGAACGCGCCCGACACCGGTACCGCAGATCGTCCCGCCGCCGCACGAACCGCCGGCCGCAATGCTTTTCTCATGACATGCGACACACAATGACAAACACCGCTGCCCCTTCTTCAACCGTCCTCACGCGCCGCGCCCTGATCACCGGGGCCGCCGGACTGGCTTTGGCCGGTTGCACGAGCGGAACGGCCCGGCGTCCGGTACCCGCCGCGCCCGCCGTTGGAAGCCGGACCGTGATCGACCCCTACTACCGGGCGATGTATGCGGCGATGCCTCAGGAAAAATTCCCGGTCCCCGCCGTCGATCTGCGCAAGATCGATCCCGTGTACTTTCGTCAGGTCGTGAACTACCCGACGCGCGAACGCGCCGGAACGCTGATCGTCGACACGCCGAACCGGTTTCTCTATCTCGTCATGGAAAATGGACAGGCGCTGCGCTACGGCGTCGGCATCGGCCGGGCGGGCTTTTCGTGGGGCGGGCGCGCGCGGATCGCCTACAAGCGCGCCTGGCCGACCTGGACGCCGCCGGCGGAGATGATCGCGCGCGAGCCGGATCTGGAGAAATACCGCAACGGCATGGAGCCGGGCCTTGAAAACCCGCTGGGAGCACGCGCGCTCTACATCTTCGAGGGCGGGCGCGACACGCTCTACCGGGTGCACGGCACGCTGGAGGAATGGTCGATCGGAAAGGCGGTGTCGTCGGGCTGCGTTCGCCTGCTCAATCAGGACGTGATCGATCTTGCGTCCCGGGTTCCCAACGACACGCCGATCATCGTGAAACAAGGCCCCGGCGTCGCCTGATCGTGCCCGCACCTCATCAAGGGTCGAGGGCGACAAGGCGCTCGGCGGCGATTTCCGCCGTGTCGACGCGACAACCGAGCGCATAGGCCTCCACGCCCGCCGACCGCGCCGCGTCAAAGGCGGCCGCATAGGCCGGATCGATGTCGCGCGCCAGCGACATCGCGCGGCAATCGGGGCGCTGCACAAGATAGACCATCGCGGCCCGCGCGCCGGAGGCCACCATGTCCGACATCTCCACCAGATGCTTGGCGCCGCGCGCGGTCACCGAATCCGGAAATTCCGCAAGGCCGGCCCTGCGCATGAGATGCACGTTCTTGACCTCGACATAGACGGGCGCGGCGGCCTCGCTTTCAAGCAGGATGTCGATGCGTGAATTGCGCCCGTATTTCACCTCGCGGCGCAGGGTCCCGAAATCCGCAAGCTCCGGGATCAGCCCCGCGCGCAGCGCCTCTTCCACCAGTGCGTTTGGATGCGCCGTGTTGATCCCGACCAGCGCACCGTCCGCCTCGACGATCTCCCAGGAATAGCGCAGCTTGCGCTTCGGATTGTCCGAAAGGGAGAGATAGACGCGCGCTCCCTCCTGCTTCAGTCCCAGCATCGAGCCCGGATTGGCGCAATGGGCGGTGACCTCCTCGCCAGTCTCGTCGAGCACGACATCGGCGAGAAACCGCTTGTAGCGGCGCACGAGCCGGCCGGACACCAGGGCTGTTGGAAAACGCAAGACACAGGCTCCCGAAGGGCAAGAGGGTCAACGCGACCAGAAATCCGGGTCGAGCAGAACGAGGACGGTGAAGAGCTCCAGGCGCCCCATCAGCATGGCGAAGGACAGGATCCATTTGGCGCCATCGGGAAGTGGCGCGAAATTTCCGGTCGGCCCGATGATCGGTCCAAGCCCCGGACCGACGTTTCCCACCGCTGTGGCGGCAGCCGACAAGGCGGTGACCAGATCGAGGTCGAACCCGGCCAGCGCGAGAGTCAGGACGCCGACCGTCCCCATGTAGACCACAAGAAACGCCAGCACCGAGAAGGAGAGCTCCGTCGTCAGCCGCGCCTTGCCGTAGGATTCCGGCAGCACCCGGTTGGGCCTGACCATCCGGCGCAGATGCGCGCGCACGGTGCCGAAAAAGACCAGAAAGCGGAAGATCTTGATACCGCCCGTGGTCGATCCCGTGCAGCCGCCGACGAACTTCAGCAGGAGCACCAGCACGATGACCGGCGCGCCCCAGGTCGTATAGTCGCCGAAGGCGTAGCCGGTGCCGGTCACCACGGAAATCATGTTGAAGGCGGACATACGCAGCGCGTCGCCGAAGGGAACCCGGTGCTGCAGGCCGAGATAGACCGTGACCGCCAGCGCCACGAGCACCACGAACCCGAAGAAGGCGCGCACCTGCGGGTCGCGCCACAGGGCGAGCGGTTCGCCGCGCAGCGCCTGGATCAGGAGCACGAAGGGCAGCGAGCCGATCAGCATGAACACGATGGCGACCCAGGCGGTTGCCGGATTCGTGAAATAGCCGAAGGACAGGTCGTGCGTGGAATAGCCACCTGTCGCGATGGTGGTAAAGGCGTGGTTGACCGCATCGAACACGCTCATGCCCGTAACCCAGTAGGCCAGCGCGCACAGCAGGGTCAGGAACAGGTAGGAAAAGCCGATCAGACGCACGAGTTCGATGGAGCGCGCCACGATCTTTTCGCTGCGGTCGGAACTTTCGGTCTGAAAGAGCTGCATCCCGCCGATCTTGAGGAACGGCAGCAAGACGATGGCCATGACGATGATGCCGACGCCGCCCATCCACTGCATCAGCGAACGCCACACCAGCAGCCCCGGCGGCAGGCCGTCGAGACCGGACAGCACGGTGGACCCCGTCGTGGTGAAACCGGAGACGGCCTCGAACACCGCGTCGGCGTAGCCGATGCCGAGCCACAGGAAGGGCAACGCCCCGAAAGCCGGCAGCGTCATCCAGGACAGCGTCGTCAGCACGAAGGTCTGACGCATGTTCAGCCCCTCGCTGAGCGACCCGCCGACGGCGACGGACAGCAGCAGCCCGATCAGCCCGGTGACCAGCGCCGACATGACGAAGGCCTGCCAGTCGGCATTGCGCGCGGCCACATCCACCATCGCCGGGATCAGCATGGCGGTGGCGAGCCCCACATAGAGGAAGCCGAGAACGTTGAGAACGGGGCGAAGCGAGATCACGTGTCGGGCGTCTTTCGTCGTCTACGATCCATCTGGCGCATCTCGCCGAAACTGTCGCGCCGCCATTGCCATGCACCCTCTTGGCCGGCTTTGACGGACCTTGCAACTGGTGCGGACGGCGGGACTCGAACCCGCATGGCCGGGGCCGAGGGATTTTAAGTCCCTTGTGTCTACCAGTTCCACCACGTCCGCGCATGTTCTGGGTACCTGCCCGCGCGCGGGCGCGCAAGAGGCATCGACCAGAGCCTGCTTCCACGCGAACGCGACCGGCTCAGGCGGCGGAATCCCCGTTGCACCGTGGAAAGCGCATTGCACCCGTGGACCGCGCGTTTTATGGCTATAATTCAGTTCAGGACACGCACGGATGCCCGGTGCGGCCCTGTGGACGCGGCGCGCGCCCCCGCGCGTCGGACTGCGATCCATGGCGCGACGGGCGATCCCTCATGCACAC
This sequence comes from Stappia sp. ES.058, assembly GCF_900105595.1. Classification (GTDB taxonomy): domain Bacteria; phylum Pseudomonadota; class Alphaproteobacteria; order Rhizobiales; family Stappiaceae; genus Stappia. The sequence goes on from NZ_LT629784.1 coordinate 2,488,451, forward strand.
GGAAACCCGATGGTCACATACATTGATGCCGACACGGCTCCACTGAAGAACACCGGGCAGATCCGCCTGTACGGCCCCGAGGATTTCAAGGCCATGCACCGGGCGGGTCAGCTCACGGCCCGCTGCCTGGATGGCCTCGCCGACAGGATCAGGCCGGGTACGACGACCCAGGAGATCGACGACTTCGTTTTCGCCTTCGGCGAGGAGCACAATGCGGTTCCGGCAACGCTGAACTATCGCGGCTACACAAAGTCGAGCTGCACCTCGATCAATCACGTCGTGTGCCACGGCATTCCGAACGAAAAGCCCCTGAAGGACGGCGACATCGTCAACATCGACGTCACCTTCATTCTCGATGGCTGGCACGGCGATTCCAGCCGCATGTACACGGTCGGGCGTCCCAAGCGCGCGGCCGAGCGCCTGATCGAGGTGACCTATCAGTCGCTGTTGCGCGGCATCGAGGCCGCCCGTCCGGGCAACACCACAGGCGACATCGGCGCGGCGATCCAGTCCTATGTCGAGGCCGAGCGCTGTTCGGTGGTGCGGGATTTCTGCGGTCACGGCGTCGGACGCCTGTTTCACGACACGCCCAACATCCTGCACTACGGTCGCCCCGGCGAAGGCATCGAGCTGAAGCCCGGCATGATCTTCACCATCGAACCGATGGTCAATCTGGGCCGGCCTCATGTGAAGGTGCTGTCGGATGGCTGGACCGCCGTGACCCGGGACCGGTCGCTGTCGGCACAGTTCGAGCATTCAATCGGCATTACAGAGGACGGACACGAGATCTTCACGCTGTCGCCGGCCGGGCTCGACAATCCCGCCGCGCACATCCCCTCCTGACAGCGCGAAAGGGGCGCGCAGATGAGCCAGGACAGCAACGGATTTTCCGACGCCGGCTCCACCCCGCATTTCCACGGGCATCGCGACCGCCTTCGCCAGCGCTTTCGCGACGGCGGACACGAGGCGCTTCAGGACTATGAGCTTCTGGAACTCCTTCTGTTTTCTCCGATCAAGCGGGCCGACACCAAACCCATCGCAAAGGCCCTGATCGCGCGCTTCGGTTCCTTTGCGGAAGTTCTTGCGGCTCCGCCGGCGCGGCTCAAGGAGGTGCGCGGGGTCGGCGACCGGGTCGTGGTCGAAATGAAGCTCGCCCATGCGGTCGCGCAACGGTTCCTGCGCGGTCAGGTGCAGGGCAAGCAGATCCTCTCCTCCTGGTCGGCGGTTCTGGACTATGTCCGCACCGCCATGGCCTACTCGGACCGGGAGGAGTTCCGGATCCTCTTTCTGGACAAGAAGAATGCCCTGATCGCCGACGAGGTGCAGCAGCGCGGAACCATCGACCACACACCGGTCTATCCGCGCGAGGTCATGAAACGGGCGCTGGAGCTCTCCGCCAGCGCCATCGTTCTCGTTCACAATCACCCCTCCGGCGATCCGACGCCCTCGCGCGCCGACATCCAGATGACAAACCAGATCGCCGAAATCGCCAAGCCGCTCGGTATCGCGCTGCACGATCACATCATCGTCGGTCGCGACGGCCACGTCAGCTTCCGCGGACTTCAGCTGATCGCCTGACGCAAGAGTGTGTCGACGCTCACATACACCGCTTGTTCGCATAAACGAAGCTTGTAAACAAAGGTAGTTTCGCGCCAGCTCTTCGTATCGGCCGCAACCCGGCAAAAGCGCGTTATCGATCTCAAGATTCGTTCGATGGCATTCCAGCCTGGAGAACGCCCATCAAAATAGTAATACCTGAAATTAGAATTACAAAAAGCTGATTTTGAAATACTATTTTTATCGACAGCAAAATATTTGAACATCTTATCTTCATTTTGAGCTTTCCGCATCAATTTTTAGCGACACGACTCACTAAAAGCGTTACAATTGAACGATAAATAACAAATATTCGGTTGTTTTATTGAGAAAAGAAATGTCACATCAAGAAGATAGTCTGGAAGCAGAGTATCAAGAATCTCATGCGCCGAAGTCACCACACGGTCGGACAATAATGCCCGATCCAGCAGGCATGGAACGAGCATTGCGAAAGTATGCAATGCCCGCAAATTTGCTGATACCAATCGCGGCAGCAAACCGCGAAGCTTTGTATACGTATGTGGGAAAAGACACCACCGAACTAGCCGGAACCAGCCGTGGAAACGCGTTGATTGTTCGATGCGAATGTGGACCGGATAGATCCAACCTAAGTGTCTGGAGACATGTCAAAGCATCTGTGCTCAATACAGAGTACCAATTGTGGGTCAGGCCCGGCTACAACAGCTATCGAAGAGCCTACAGGTTGGCATTTCCGGACGAGTACATCGACGGTCTGGTCATTCATCACATTATGAACCGCCGTTATGCGGCAGCGCATGGTTTTGAATACGTGCGCGTGACTCCTATTTCCAGATCAAGCAATTCCAGTAGCGGATTTTCCGAAAACTGGGGCGTCGAACTGACCAAGCAGGGCGTTCTCCGCTCACGAAAAGGTACTGAGCAGATTGGCTATGCCGACCTTTCCCATCTGATGTCTATGCTCGACATGCGTGTCGGCGGTGGCGTAATGGAACAAGTCAGGCTCGCGGCAGAACTTTTACAACCAGAATAACTTGGATCTTGCAGGGCCCATAAAAACCGCTTCTTCAGTATCGAACGTGGCTCCGCCAGTTTGCCCTTCCGCAACCGCCGCCCGCCCCCCTCTGTTCAATGGGTCCAGCTTTTGAGCTGCGCACCAATCGCCGGCGATATTTCTTTCCTCCTTTTTCCACGGAATCCTTTGCCATTTCGTGGCTGTCATTGTCCAAGCGTTGACACTGCTAGATAGGTTCACAATCACCCCTCCGGCGATCCGACGCCCTCGCGCGCCGACATCCAGATGACAAACCAGATCGCCGGGATCGCCAAGCCGCTCGGTATCGCGCTGCACGATCACATCATCGTCGGTCGCGACGGCCACGTCAGCTTCCGCGGACTTCAGCTGATCGCCTGACGAAACGCCCTTGCGCGCCAACACGACGCCTGTGGCATTTCGTCCGGGAATGCAGTCGATCCGCTGTCCGCCGCACTGCGTAATCTCCCTGAAACAATCAAGGAGACTGTCATGCTGTCACGCGTTGGACTGGCGATGGTGCTGACCGCAGCACTCGCACCGGCGGCGGCCGCGCAGGACACGCGCACCGCCCACGATTTCTCCCTCACCGCGATCGACGGCACGCCCTTGCCGCTTTCCGCCTACAAGGGCAAGACGGTGCTGGTGGTGAACACGGCCTCGCGCTGCAGTTTCACCCAGCAATATGCCCCCTTGCAGGCGCTTTACGAGGAGCACCGCGACAAGGGCCTTGTCGTGATCGGCGTGCCCTCGAACGATTTCGGAAGTCAGGAACCGGGAACGGAAGCCGACATCGAGGACTTCACCCAGTCGGCCTACCGGGTCGATTTTCCCCTGACCAACAAGACCACCGTGGTCGGCGCCAATGCGACGCCCTTCTACAAGTGGGCGAGCGAACAGGCCGGACCGCTCGGCAAGCCGCGCTGGAACTTCCACAAATATCTGATCGGCCCCGACGGGAATCTGATCGACTGGTACACGCCAATGACCTCGCCCGATTCGTCGAAGCTGCGCGACGCGATTGTGCGAAGCCTTGCTGGAAGCGGGGCTTGGTGACGAACGCCCCCGCGATCACCGTCTTTCACGATGGCGACTGCCCGGTCTGTCGCGCCGAGATCCGCTTCTACTCCCGCATCGACAGGTCGGGGGCAATCGACTGGCGCGACATCACCCGCCTGAGCGACGACGAGCTTCCCGACGGCAAATCGCGGGACGACCTCCTCGGCCGGTTTCACGTCCAGGACCGCGACGGAAGCTGGCACATCGGCGTTGGCGCCTTCGCCCGGATCTGGCGCGCCCTCCCCGGATTCCGGCATTTCGCCTGGGTGTTTTCGGTTCCAGGCATCAGGCAACTCGCCGAAGTCGGCTATCGCGGGTTCCTCGCCTGGCAACAGCGCAACCGACGGGCCCGCGCGGCCAAAGAGCAAAGCCGCCACGCCGCGTAACACCATCCGTCAGACGGCGCAGCGCGCACAAGATCGGCTCCGCCCATGAAGATGCGCAGGAAGTGCGACCTTCCCAGCAAGAAATGCGCGGCATGCGGACGCCCGTTTGTATGGCGACGCAAATGGAAAGCCGTCTGGTCGCAGGTGAAGTTCTGTTCCGAACGGTGCCGCAAGTCGGGCGACGAAGGCGCCCGGCCGCGCCGCACCGACCGGCCCGGGCCATCGCCCGGCGCGAAACGATCCAACGACTCGTTGGCTTGCGAATCACCCGGGATCAGACACAATCGTTGACGCGCCTTAACCAAACTTCGATGCGATTTATTAAATTGACTGTGCAAACGTTGTCCGCTCCAGAAGAGGCATAGATGGCAATAAACAGGACGGACAACGGCGCGAGACTTGCAAATGCGATCCTGTTCCCCGTGGTGGGACTGGTGTTGCTTGCAATCGCGTTTTCCGTTGCCCTGATTGCCTATACATCCCAATCGGCCGACCATGCGGCGATGGACAGCGAGCGCCGACTGTTGCGCGGCAGCACCGATCTCCAGCTTGCACTCCTGGCGAAAGAGCAGGAAGGCGCCGCAGTCTGGGATCTCGCCGATTATTATACGCGCCCGTCGAGCGTCAACACCCAGTGGCTCGATGCCAATCTGGGTCACTGGCTCTACGCCAACCATGGCCACGACCAGACAGTCATCGTCGGCGAAACGGGGGAAGCGATCTACAACGCCGTGAAAGGCCAGCAGATTTCCCCTCGCGAAAGCCAAGCGCTGATTTCCGGCATCTGGCCGTTGATTGCCCGGACGCGCGCGAAATTCATCAACAAGTTCAAGCCGCTTCCCTCCGGCCTTTTCGTGATCGAACGACCGCTCAACGGATTCACGCGCTCGATCCACGAAACCGGCTTCGCGCTCCATGAGGGCGATCTCGCCTTTGTGTCCGTGACCGCCATCTCGCCCGAACTCAAGCAGTTCGTGGCAAACCGAAGGCCGCCCGCCGTTCTGGTCAGCGTGAAGAAACTGGAGGATACGAGACTGTCCGCTCTCGCGGCCCGCTCCGGCGTCAGCGACCTGCGTACAAGGCCGGCCTCTGCCAAGGCCGAGGCCGCTGCGACCTTCGATCTGACCTCGCCGCTCGGCGCACCGATCGGCTCTCTCGCATGGACGGCGAACAAGCCGGGCTCAAGGATCCTGTCCGGCGTCAGCCCGGTGCTGTTCCTCCTCGCCGCTTTGATCGCCGGCCTGACCGGCGTTGTGCTGTTTTACACGCGTCACAACACCCGCCGCCTTGCCGAGAGCGAAGCGCGGGCCCAGCATGCCGCCCTGCACGACAGCCTGACCGGGCTCTCCAACAGGGACTTCTTTGCCGACCGCTTCCGCCGGGAACTGGCGAACTGGGATGCCCGAAAGGGCCTGATCGGGGTCATTTACATCGATCTCGATCACTTCAAGGATATCAACGATACCCTTGGCCACGCGGCGGGCGATGAAGTGATCCGCGAGGCCGCCCGGCGCCTGCGGGTGCTCGTTCCCGACGACGCCACACTCGCCCGCATCAGCGGCGACGAATTCGCGCTGCTTCTCCCCGGCTACGCGTCGCGCGCATCGATCGAGCACATGCTTCGCCGGATCCAGGACCGCTTCGCCATCCCGATGTACGTCAGCGGAACCCACCTGCACGTCAGCCTCAGTGTCGGCGCCGCGATAGCCCCGGAAGACAGCCTGTCGATGGGCGAACTTCTGCGCAAGGCGGATATCGCCCTTTACTCAGCGAAACGCGGGGGTCGGGGTCGCTGGGCGTTCTTCGACATCAGCATGGAAGAACATGTCCGCACACGCGAGAACCTCGCGCACGCCCTGCGCGATGCGATCGGTAAGGATCTGCTCCACGTCGTCTATCAGCCGCAGACCACCATCGACGGCGCGACCGTGCTGTCGGTCGAGGCCCTGCTGCGCTGGACCGATCCGGAAATGGGGCCGGTGAGCCCGAGCATTTTTGTTCCGATCGCCGAAGAAATCGGACTGATCAACGAACTTGGCCTTTATGTGTTGCGCAAGGCCTGCGAGGACGCCGCCGCGTGGCCGCATCTGGGGCTCGCAGTCAATGTGTCGCCGAGCCAGTTCCGGCATCCACGCTTCATCGACGATCTGCGCGAAACGCTCGAGGCCTGCAACTTCGAACCGTCCCGGCTGGAAATAGAAGTCACGGAAACGGTCTTCGCGGACAACGACTGCAACATCCTGTCCACGCTCAAGCAGGTGCAGGAGATGGGCGTCCGGGTGGCGCTGGACGATTTTGGCATCGGATACTCGAGTCTCAGCTACCTGCGCCGCTTCCCGTTCGACACGCTCAAGATCGACCGCAGCTTCATTGCCGACCTTGACGTCGCGCCGCATGCCCACTCGATCCTGTCCACGATCATCGATCTTGGAGATGCGCTCGGCATGAAGGTCGTGGCCGAGGGTATCGAGACGCGCCAGCAAGCCTCGATCCTGCAACGCACGAATTGCGACCGTCTGCAGGGGTTCTACCTGTCCCGTCCGGTCGCGCCGGACAACGTCCCCGCAACCGAGGCGCGCCTTGCCGCCGACCGGGAACCGGCAGCGGCAATCTCCCTGTCCGCCTAGATTACGAGCGCATCGTCGCAGCGCGCCGTCCGCGGGCCGCAACCGGACCTGATTCGAGCCGGGGCAGTTGCCAGCGATCCGAGCAATCCGTAACGTCTGACGCCATTGATTTTCATCATCGGATTGCGCGCCGTGCCTGTCCCAAACGTCGTTCACCAGACCATCCGTTGCCGCACCGCCCTCACCCCGGCCCTTCAACGGAACATCGCTACGCTGAAGGCGTTCAATCCCGACTGGGAGCACCGTCTCTACGACGACAACGACGTGCGGGACGTCATCCTGAGAACCTGCGGCAGGGTGCGCCTCGCGCTCTTCGACCGCATCCACGACGACTACGGCGCGGCGAAGGCGGACATCTTTCGCTACGTGCGGCTTTACGAATGCGGCGGCGTTTATCTCGACATCAAATCGACTGTCCGCGGCCCCTTGCGGGAGATCCTCAAGGAGGACGACGCCTTCCTGCTGTCGACATGGGATGATGCGCCAGGATCCGCTCTATCGCGGCTGGGGGCACTGGCCCGACCACGGCATTGAGCGGGAATTCCAACAGTGGCACATCGTCTGCGCGCCGCGTCATCCCTTTCTCAAGGCCGTGATCGACTGCGTGTGGCATAATCTAGAGACCTATCACCCGGTGCGCTGCGGGGTCGGCTTCATCCCCACCATCGTTGCCACAGGCGCCATAGCCTATACGCGCGCGATCGAGGAGATCCGCACACACCACCCGCATCGCGTGGTGAAAGCCGCCGCGCTCGGGCTGGTCTATTCGATCTTCGACACGGGCGAGCACGGACGCGACGTTCCCGACAGCAGCGGCTACAGGGACAGCTTGCAGTCCCTGCTGCGCGGACTGGGGGTCGCCGACGAGCATATGGCTGCGTACGGGCGCTTTCGCAAAAATTCAGCGGGTTTCGATAAGCCTGAGCCTTTCGCGCAGCACCCGATCGAGCGCGGCAATCGCGGAAAACGGGCCGCCGGCCTCGGCCAGTGCGGCCGGGATATCGCAGGCGCCGTGGCCGACGCTGCCAAACCGGCGGCGGATGGCATCGTCCACCCAATGCCGTTCCTGCATGGTGCGCCGCGCCGCCAGTCGACCGCTGCCTTGCGCCTGCAAGCCGAAGGCATCACAGGCGCGAACGAGACCGTCGAGCCCCTCGCCGCTGGTCGCAGAGACTGTCAGAACCTCGGGAACGCGGTCGCTGTCGACCGGGCGGGCCAGCGACAGCGCGCCGGCGACATCGGCCTGCGCACGCCGCGCGAGCGCGCCCATGTCCGCCTTGGTGACCGCAACGAGATCGGGCAGCTCCATTACCCCGGCCTTCATGAACTGCAGGCTGTCGCCGGAGCCGGGCTGGATGCACAAAACCAGCGTGTCGACCGCATGGACAACGTCGGATTCCGACTGGCCGATACCAACCGATTCCACGATCACCCGGTCCATCACCGCGCGCATCAAGACCACGGCGGCAATCGCATGATCGGACAGTCCGCCAAGCCGGTCGCGCGCGGCCATCGAGCGCACAAAAATGCCGGGATCACCCGGGTCCGTGCTCAGCCGGGTGCGATCGCCGAGAAGCGCGCCGCCGGTCACCTGGGACGACGGATCGACGGCGATCACGCCAACCGTCTCGCCCCGGGTCCTGTAGGCACGGATCAACGCGTTGGTGAGCGTCGACTTGCCGACCCCCGGCGGGCCGGTCAGGCCCAGCACCTGCGCCCTTCCCTCGCGCGTGGCAAGGTCCAGGAACCGGGTCAGGGCGTCGCTGTCGGCCTGCGTCTCGACCGCCGAAATCGCGCGCGACAGCGCGGCTTTCCCGCCCTGGCGCAACTGCGAAAGGCTTTCCGGCACACGGGTCATGCCGCCCGGCCGTCCTCCTTCGACGAAGCCTTGAGCGCCGCCTGCGCGGCTGCAAGGCGGGCGATGGGCACGCGGAACGGCGAACAGGACACGTAATCGAGACCGAGCTGCTCACAGAAGGTGATCGAGGCGGGATCGCCGCCGTGCTCGCCGCAGATCCCGAGCTTGATGCCGGGCCGCACGGCGCGGCCGCGCTCCGCACCTATGCTGACCAGTTCGCCGACGCCGTCCTGATCCAGCGTCACGAAGGGATCGCGCTCGATCAGCCCGAGCCGTTGATAGGTGCCGAGGAAGGAGGCCGCGTCGTCGCGCGAGATGCCGAAGGTCGTCTGCGTCAAGTCGTTCGTGCCGAAGGAGAAGAACTCCGCCGCCTCGGCGATTTCGCCGGCCCTGAGTGCTGCGCGCGGCAGCTCGATCATCGTGCCGACCTGATAGTCGACGGTGACGCCCGTCTCGCTGGCGACGGCCTGCGCCATGGCATCGATGCGCGCGCGCACCAGATCAAGCTCCGCGCGCATGCCGACGAGCGGCACCATGATTTCCGGCGTGACCGGCGAACCGGTTTTCTTGCCGGCGGCAACCGCGCCCTCGAAGATGGCGCGCGCCTGCATTTCCGCGATTTCCGGGTAGGTCACCAGCAGCCGGCAGCCGCGATGCCCGAGCATCGGGTTGAACTCGTCAAGATCAAGCGCGCGCTCGCGCAACCGCTCGACGGAGACGCCCATGACCTCGGCCACCTCGGCGATCTCTTCCGCGCTGTGAGGAAGAAACTCGTGCAGCGGCGGGTCGAGCAGACGGATCGTGACCGGAAGGCCCTGCATGATCTCGAACAGCTCGGTGAAGTCGCCGCGCTGCATCGGCAGGAGCTTGTCGAGCGCCTTGCGTCGCCCGGCCTCGGTTTCCGCCAGGATCATCTCGCGGACCGCGAGAATGCGCTCGCCGTCGAAGAACATGTGCTCTGTGCGGCACAGGCCGATGCCCTGCGCCCCGAAACCGCGCGCCGCGCGGGCGTCCGCCGGGGTCTCGGCATTGGTGCGAACCTCCATGCGGCGATGCGCGTCCGCCCATTCCATCAGCCGGGCGAACTCGCCCGACATTTCCGGCTGCAGCATGGCGACGTCGCCGACGAGAACCTGTCCGCTGGTGCCGTCGATGGTGATCCGGTCGCCCTTGGCGAGCTTGCGGCCGGCAACCGTCAGCGTCCCGGAGCGGTAGTCGATCCTGAGCGATCCGGCGCCCGAGACGCAAGGCTTGCCCATGCCGCGCGCCACGACCGCCGCATGGCTGGTCATGCCGCCGCGCGTGGTCAGGATGCCTTCGGCGGCATGCATGCCGTGAATGTCTTCCGGGCTGGTTTCCACCCTGACCAGGATGACGGGACGCCCTGCGCCCTTGGCTTCCTCCGCCTCGTCGGAGGAGAAGACGATGTCGCCGGAGGCCGCACCCGGAGAGGCGGGAAGCCCGGTCGCGACGATGTCGCGCTCGGCTGCCGGATCGATCATCGGATGCAGCAGTTGGTCGAGTGCCGCCGGATCGACGCGCATCACGGCTTCCTCGGTGGTGATCAGCCCTTCGTCGGCCATGTCGACGGCGATCTTGAGCGCGGCCTTGGCGGTGCGCTTGCCCGCGCGGGTCTGCAACATCCAGAGACGACCGCGTTCGATGGTGAACTCCAGATCCTGCATGTCGCGGTAGTGGCCCTCGAGCCGGTCGCAGATATCGGTGAACTCCGCGAAGGCGTCCGGCATGGCACGTTCCAGCGACATGGATTCGGAGGCGGCGGCGATGCGTGCGGCTTCCGTCAGATCCTGCGGCGTGCGAATGCCGGCCACGACGTCCTCGCCCTGCGCGTTGATCAGGTATTCGCCGTACAACGCCTTTTCACCGGTCGACGGATTGCGGGTGAAGGCCACGCCCGTGGCGGAAGTCGTGCCCATGTTGCCGAACACCATGGCCTGCACATTGACCGCCGTGCCCCAGGTGTTCGGGATATCGTGCAGGCGCCGATAGGTAATGGCGCGCGCGCTTTCCCAAGACTGGAACACGGCGCTGATCGCCCCCCAGAGCTGTTCATGCGCGTCCTGCGGGAAGGGCTTTTCGAGCTCGTCCTCGACCAGCGCCTTGAAGCTCGCGATGACGATCTGCCAGTCGTCCGCCGTCAGGTCGGTGTCGAGATCATAGGCCTTGGACGTCTTGAACTCCTCAAGGATTTCCTCGAAGGCATGGTGGTCCAGACCCATCACCACGTCGGAATACATCTGGATGAAGCGGCGGTAGCTGTCATAGGCGAAGCGCGGGTCGCCGGACGCCTCGGCAAGGGCCGGAACGGTCGCGTCATTCAGCCCGAGATTGAGAACCGTGTCCATCATCCCCGGCATCGAAACGCGCGCGCCCGACCGCACCGAGACAAGCAGCGGGTTGCGGCTGTCGCCAAAACGCTTGCCGGTGATCCGGCCGATCTCCTCAAGCGCTGTGTCGACCTGGTCGCGCGCGCCGTCGGGGTAATTGTGACCCTGCGCCTCGAAATGGGTGCAAACTTCGGTCGTGATCGTGAAACCGGGCGGAACCGGCAGGCCGAGATTGCTCATCTCCGCGAGATTCGCCCCCTTGCCTCCCAAAAGGTTCTTCATTCCGGCGGCCCCTTCGGCCTTGCCGTCGCCGAAACCATAGACCCATTTGGTCGTCATCGCGCGCAGTTCCCTCTATTGCCGGTACGCCTGCGAACCGTCAGTCGGACGCGGCGCCCGTCCCTACCGGACGCCCCCACTTAAATGATGCAGTGCACGAAACAAAGGGTTTTTGACAAGTCCGCCGGCAGCATCTCGTTGCCGTCCGGCGTCAACGCACCATATCCAGCGACAGTCCGATGCTGCAGACCGCTGCACTGCGCGTGCCGCTTGCGACACGGACACAATAAAGCCATCCTCGGTTAGGTTACTGGTCGCATGACTCGTCTTACAGCGTGCGCAAGCAGGGGAAGCAAGTCTCACATCATGAAGCGATACCCGCCGATTCCGACCGCCCGCCGTCTGCTTCTCGCCGCCGGACTGGGTGTCGCCGTTGCCGTGATGGCAGCGGAACCACTCCTGGCAAAGACCGAATCCCAGCAAAGCGGCACGCAATTCGGCCTGCCGATGACCCTGAGCGGCAGCTACCTGTCAGGGCGTCTCGCGGGACAGAACAATGACCTGGAAAACGCGGCCGCCTTTTTCGGCGAAGCGCTGGAACAGGACCCGGGCAACCCCTATCTGCTCGACCGCACCTTCGTCCTGAAGCTCGCCAACGGCAACCTCGCCGATGCGCTCGCGCTGGCGGAGCGCCTGTCGAGCGAGCAGCCCGATCATTTCATGGCGCAGCTGATGCTCGCCGTGGAAGCGCTTCGCGCGGGAAAGCCGGACCTCACCGAAACCCTGCTCGCCGAGGGCGGGCGCGGGCCGCTTGCCGTCCTCACCTCAGGTCTTGTCGCCGCATGGGCACTCGAGGAGCGCGGCGAGACGGACGCGGCGCTCGCCCGCATCGCCAGCCTGGAAGGTCCTGACTGGTACACGGTTTTCGTCGCCTATCATTCCGCCCTCATCCAGGACCACGCGGGGCGCACCGAGGCGGCGCTGGAAAACCTCAAGGCGGCCTTCGAGGCCGACCGTGGCGCGCTCAGGGTGATCGATGCCTATGCGCGGGCACTCGCCAAGAACGGCAACCCGGACAAGGCATTCGAGATCCTGGATCAATACGACATGATCCTGCCGGACCACCCGGTGCTTGTGCGGACCCGCAAGCTGATTGAAAGCGGTGAGGACATTGGCCGGATCGCCGAAAATGCAAGCACGGGTGCAGCCGAAGTGCTCTATGGCCTGGGTGCGGCACTTGGCCGCGACGGCGGCGAGGAACTGGCCGCCGTCTTCCTCCAGCTCTCGTTGCATCTCGACAATGACGCGGACGTGGCGGCGATCGCGCTTGCCGGCCTGTTCGACCGTCAGCAGAAATTCGAACGCTCGATCACGATTCTCAACGGCGTTCGTCCCGCTTCGCCACTGAAGCGCGACGCCGAGATCCAGATCGGCCTGAACTACAACGCGCTTGAAAAGCTGGACGAGTCCCGCGCCCATCTGTCGGCTCTCGTCGACGAGGATCCCAGCGACCTGGACGCCGTCACGGCTCTTGGCAATGTGCTGCGCTCCCACAAGCTCTTTGCCGAAGCCGATGCGATCTACTCTCGCGGCATCGAGACGATTTCCGATCCGGAACCCAAGCACTGGGCGCTCTTCTACTATCGCGGCATCTGTCGCGAACGCCTGAAGAACTGGGGTCCGGCGGAAGCCGATTTCCGCCAGTCGCTCGAGTTGTCGCCCGAGCAGCCGCTGGTGCTGAACTATCTGGGCTATTCCCTCGTCGATCGGGGGCTGAAACTGGCCGAAGCCCTCGACATGATCCGCAAGGCCGTGGAACTGCGCCCGCGCGATGGCTATATCGTCGACAGCCTCGGCTGGGCCTACTACAAGCTCGGTCGGTATGAGGATGCGGTCGTGGAACTGGAAAAGGCGGTCGCGCTCCGTCCGGAAGACCCGATCATCAACGATCACCTGGGTGACGCCTACTGGCAGGTCGACCGCCGACTGGAGGCCCGCTTCCAGTGGAATCATGCGCGCGACCTCGACCCCGAGCCGGACGATCTGCCGAAGATCCTCGACAAGATCGAGAACGGTCTGCGCGAGGACGGCTCGATCCCGGCCACCACCGTCGGCAAGGAACTGAAAGAAAACGGCGGCTGACGCTCCACGGATGACCGAGACAGCGAGACCCGTCGTTCATGCTCGCCTTGCGCGGGCCAAACTCAACTATGCGCTTCATGTCACCGGTCAGCGCGCCGACGGCTACCATCTCGTCGACAGTCTGGTCGTGTTTCCCGCGATCGGCGACCGGGTCGGCCTCGACCCGGCCGCAACTGTTCCGGGACTGTCGCTTTCCGGCCGCTTTGCCGGCGATCTCGGCCACTCCAACGGCGGCGACAATCTCGTCGTCAAGGCCGCCCGCCGCCTGGCGCATCACCTTGGCCGCGATGCGGACGCCGCGTTGGCGCTGAAAAAGGCGCTGCCCGTCGCCTCGGGGATCGGCGGGGGATCGGCGGATGCCGCCGCCACCATGCGCCTGCTCCGCGACCTGTGGGCGCCGGAGCTCGACGACGAGACCCTGGCCGACCTTGCAGGCGACCTCGGTGCGGACGTGCCCATGTGCCTGCTGTCGAAACCGGCCCGGGTCGAGGGGATCGGAGAAATCGTGACACCGCTTCTTGCCTTTCCCGCACATGCCGTCGTTCTTGCCAATCCCGGCGTCGCGGTGTCGACGCCGGATGTCTTCACGGCCTTGAAGACAAAGACGAACAAGCCCCTTCCCGCGATCCCTCAAGACGGCTTCCGCGACCTTCCCGCCCTGTGCGCCTGGCTGAACAGGACCCGAAACGACCTTGAAGCCCCGGCGCGCGCGCTTGCGCCCGGGATCGGCGACACGCTTGATGCGCTGGCCCGGTGTCCAGGCGTCGAACAGGTGCGCATGTCCGGATCGGGCGCGACCTGTTTTGCGCTTCTGGAGACCGTCGACGCCGCACAGGAGGCCGCGAGAGCCCTGAATGACGCCCATCCCGGCTGGTGGGTCGCGGCGGCCCCGGTCGAGCGGGTCGGCCCGCCCGCAGGGTGACCTTCGTCGCAAATCAACCGCTGCGCGCCGCTTTTCGCTAAGGCGTCGCGACGCGATGCTGACAAGACTGTGAACGACCGGCTATTGGTTCATCCGCGATCCGGCACCGCACCGAAGCCCACCCCAGCAGGACATAACGATGAGCGCCTTCGCCCTGACCGTCACATGCCGATCGACCCGCGGCATCGTCGCGACCATCTCGACCTATCTGGCCGAGAGCGGCTGCAACATTACCGACAGCGCCCAGTTCGACGACCGGGAGACCGGCAATTTCTTCATGCGGGTCAGCTTCAACAGCGAGACCGGAACGACGCTGGAACAGCTGTCGGACGGGTTCCAGGCACGGGCGGAATCGCTCGGGATGGACTACGCCTTTCATGACGAGGCGACGCGCATGAAGGTTCTGATCATGGTGTCGCGTTTCGGCCATTGCCTGAACGACCTGCTCTATCGCTGGCGCATCGGCGCACTGCCGATCGAGATCGTCGGCGTCATCTCCAACCACCTCGAGTACCAGAAGCTGGTGGTCAACCACGACATTCCGTTCCACTACATCAAGGTCACCAAGGCCAACAAGGCGGAGGCCGAGGCGCGACAGATGGCCATCGTCGAGGAGACCGGCGCGGAACTCGTCGTGCTGGCGCGCTACATGCAAGTGCTGTCGACGCGGATGTGCGAGGAGATGGCCGGCCGGGTGATCAACATCCATCACTCGTTCCTGCCGAGCTTCAAGGGCGCCAATCCCTACAAGCAGGCCTTCGTGCGCGGCGTGAAGCTGATCGGCGCGACATCGCACTACGTCACCAGCGATCTCGACGAGGGGCCGATCATCGAACAGGACACGGTGCGGGTCACCCACGCCCAGTCGGCGGAGGATTACGTGTCGCTCGGCCGCGACGTGGAAAGCCAGGTGCTGGCGCGGGCGATCCATGCGCATATCCATCGCCGGGTCTTCCTCAATGGCAACAAGACGGTGGTCTTCCCGGCGAGCCCGGGGAGCTACGCCTCGGAGCGCATGGGCTGAGGAAATCCCCGCAACCGGAAAAGAAAACGCCGCCCTCCTGGAGCGGCGTTTTTGTGCAAGTTCGATCAATTTCCGATCAAGTTTCGCAATTTCAGCATCAAGATTTGCTAATATTGACGCTCAATTCAGCCGCGCGATGCAGAAATCGACGGCCTCGCCCAGCGCGTCGCGATGCGGTCCGGCGGGCAGGCGTTGAAGCGCGGCGCGCGCCTCGTCGCCGAAGGCGCGGGCCCGCGTCACCGTGTCGGCCAAGGCGCCGGTCGCCGTCATGATCGAGATGGCGCGGTCGAGATCCTCGTCGCGCACCTCGCGATCCTCCAGGCACCGCGTCCAGAACGCCCGGTCGGACGCCTCGCCGCGACGAATCGCGAGAATGACCGGCAGCGTGATCTTGCCTTCGCGCAGGTCGTCGCCGATGTCCTTGCCGAGATCGCTGGCGGAGCCGCCATAATCGAGCGCATCGTCAACGAGCTGGAACGCAAGACCGAGCGCCATGCCGTAGTCGCGCGCCGCCGCCCGCGCCGCGTCGCCCGCATCGGCCAGAACCGGCCCGACCTCGGCGGCCGCTGCGAACAGAGCGGCCGTCTTGGCCTCGATCACCTGCATGTAGCGCTCTTCGGAGGTTTCGATGTCCTGAGCCGCGCCCAGCTGCATGACCTCGCCCTCCGCGATGACGGCGGAGGCGCTCGCCAGGATCCGCAGGGCTTCCAGCGACCCGACGTCGACCATCATCTTGAAGGCCTGACCGAGGAGATAGTCGCCGACGAGCACGCTCGCCTGATTGCCCCAGAGCTTGCGCGCGGCGAGCTTGCCGCGGCGCATGTCGCTTTCATCGACCACATCGTCATGAAGCAGCGTCGCCGTGTGCATGAACTCGACGCTCGCGGCCAGACCGACATGGCCGTCGCCCGTGTAACCGTAGAGATCCGCCATCGCGAGGGTGAGCATCGGGCGCAGCCGCTTGCCGCCGGAGGATATCAGGTGACGCGCGATTTCCGGGATGAGGTCGACGTTCGACCCGGCCTTGGACAGGATCAGCTGATTGACAGCCTCCATGCCCGCGCCGGTCAGCTCGACCAGATGCTGAATGCTTGCCGGTTCCGACCGGCTCTCGCGCAAGGGAACGACGGCGCCCACGGTGAAAACCTTTCCTGTTTCGCGTTGCCGGGACAATAGGTCTGCCCCCGGCATCCGGCAAGCCATCTTTCCGGCAACACTGTGTTGAAAGATCCGTCGCCTTTGCCCCGACGGGCCGCTTGGCCGTCGCGACGTTCGCTCATTTCCGTTAAGGTCCAATCCGAGATCGCACGACCGAAAGGCCCGCCATGATCCCCCTGCTCCGCACCAACGACGTGGTGCTCATTTCCTTTGTCGAGGCCCTCCTCAAGGACGCCGGCATCCCGCATATCGTTCTGGATGGCAACATGAGCGTGGTCGAGGGCTCGCTCGGGATTATCGCGCGCCGCGTGATGGTCGACGAGGACGACCGTCCCGCCGCTGTGAGACTGATGATCGATGCCGGACTGGAGCACGAACTGGCCCCGGAAAAAGGCAGAAAGCAGTCGTGACGGGAAAGCAACCCGACGCCCGGAACAGCGCGCGCGCCCCAGTGCTCGCCACGACGCGGGACGCCTTCCTGGGCGGTCGCGTGCAGGTCCTGCAGCCGGCCCGCGGCGGGGGACACCGATCCGGGCTCGACGCCGTCTATCTGGCGGCGGCCGTGCCGGACGACGTGGAGGGCCATGTGGTCGATCTCGGTTCGGGCGCGGGAGCCGCCGGCTTCTGCCTCGCCGCACGCCTTGGCCGGGTGCGGGTGACCCTGGTCGACCGGGACCGGACGGCGCTCGCGCTCGCCCGCGACGCTCTGGGACTGGCCGAAAACAGCGCGTTTGCGGATCGGATCGAGGTTCTGGAAGCCGACATCACGGCCAGGGGCAAGGACCGTCATGCAGCGGGCCTCGTCCCGGCCCTCGCCGACCATGTCATCATGAACCCGCCCTACTATCTCGACGGTCACGTTCGCATGTCCCCCGCGCTGGCCCGCGCGGGCGCGCATGTCCTCGACGAGCGCGGCCTCGAACCCTGGGCGCGCACGGCGACCGATATCCTGCGCGACGGCGGTTCGATGACGCTCGTTTTCCGCGCCGACGGCCTCGACCAGATCCTCACCGCCTTGCACAGCCGGTTCGGCGCAATCGACGTGATCCCGCTCTATCCGCGCGCCGGAACGCCCGCGACCCGCGTTCTGGTGCGCGCGCTGCGCGCCAGCCGCGCGCCCCTGCGTCTCTTGCCGGGGTTCGTCCTGCACGACGGTGCCGGGTCGGACTACACCGAGCATGCGCGCGCGGTGATGCGAGACGGCGCCGGGCTGGTGCTGCCGAAACGATGAGGAAATGCTTTCGCGGCCGGCACGCCGAATGGCTTGGTGGTTTCTTAGACTGAAGTCTCGATACGCGTCTTTACCGCGCTTCGAAAACAGCTCCGCATATCCCGGGTTTCATCGGGTTCAAGTTTGCGACCAATAGCGTTACCGCAAATTCTGAGCAACTTCCTATCAAGATCCGGCGGAACGCCACGTTCTCTTTGCCAGTATGCTTCAATGCCCTTGATGTCGCTTTCGACCAGTTCTTCTACAAACGCCTTTACAGCCACTTCGATCTTTCCGGATACAAATCCCGCGGTCGGTGAAGTCGTCGCGGCCGCAGTTTTAGCGGCTTCAGCAACTTCTTCTGTCGCCACAGCGGTCTCGCGAACCGATAAAAACGTCGCAACGGTTCTGCGATCCCATTCACTCGTTGTATCGGCTTCCTGCAACAATTGCTGTGATTGTGACGATCTCCCAGGTGCGACCCCGAGAAGATGAATCCGGACGCCATAATTCTGAGCTATCTGCACGCCAACGCGCACATCCTCATCGCCAGACAGCAAAAGCGCATCGCTTATCGAGTTGAGGCGAGCCAGTTCAATCAAATCCGTAACTATTAGAGAATCCACACCTTTTTGCTGACCATAGCTATTTATAAACCCCAAACGGAGTTTCACGTCGTCCAAATTCGCGACAAGGGCTTGGTCAGAAGTAGGACGCGAGCCACCAATCGCTCCGTCGTACCAATAGACCCGGAGGATTCGACAATCTGGCGCTTTGGCACAGACAAGATCGACCAAATTCTCGACGACCGCAGGAGCGTCTAGCAGCAACTCTGAACGAGGCTTTTTACTGCCGGCGATTGCGGCGCTCCCTTGCGCGAAGAGATAGCCTGCGTCAACGAAAACGGCGCACCGATCCATAGCTTGGCCCACAAATAGCAAGGGCTCCCGCAGGAGCCCTTTTATGCCGACGCGACCTCAATTTTAGGTAGCAGGACGCATCGGAGTAACCAATATGTGGCATCTCAAAGGAGTTTTGACAAGCTCTTTGTAGATGTACTCGAGTCGTAACATCGGAATGCGTTTGAAATGAGTTCGTTCCGAACGATCAGCGTTCATTTTGTTCAGCCTGCGCCGTGATTGCGCGACATCGGCGACCACCTTGTCGAAACGCCTTTTGCGCGCCACCTGACAATCGACGCCCAAGCTGATTATGATCGCGGGAAAGCCCGGCAGCCGCACGCACCGCCTTGGAGGCCCTGCCGGACCAAACGAGAAACACGCAGGGAGACCCGATGACCTCGCAGCCACTGCCGGAAACCATCGACGACACATTGGCCCTTCTGGAGCAGGGAGGCTATGTCGGCGACCGCGCGCTTGCGACCGTCCTGCACCTGGCCCTGCGCATGAAGCGCCCGCTTTTCCTCGAAGGCGAAGCCGGCGTCGGCAAGACGGAGATCGCGAAGGTACTCTCCGAGGTGCTCGGCCGGGACCTGATCCGCCTGCAATGCTATGAGGGCCTCGACGTCTCGACCGCCGTCTACGAATGGAACTATGCGGCGCAGATGGTGGAAATCCGGGTGTCGGAGGCCGCCGGCGACGCCAGCCACGAAGACCTGTCGAAGAGCGTCTTCAGCGAACAGTTTCTGATCAAGCGCCCGGTTCTTCAAGCCCTGGAGCCATCCCTGAACGGTCCCCCTGTGTTCCTGATCGACGAACTCGACCGCGCGGACGAGGCCTTCGAGGCCTTCCTGCTGGAGGTTCTGGCCGACAGTCAGGTGACGATTCCCGAGCTTGGCACGATCAAGGCCGAGGAGCCGCCGATCGTCATCATCACCACCAACCGGACCCGCGAGATCCACGACGCGCTGAAACGGCGCTGCCTCTACCATTGGGTCGACTATCCGACCGCCGAGCGCGAGCTTGAGATCATCCGCCGCAAGGTGCCGGGCGCAGACGCGCGTCTGGCGCGCGAGGTCGTCGCCTTCGTCCAGAAGCTCAGGGGCGACGATGACCTGTTCAAGCAGCCGGGCGTTGCCGAAACGCTGGACTGGGCAACCGCGCTGACAGAGCTCAACGAGATCGCGCTCGACCCCGACATGGTCTCTGACACGCTCGGCGTCCTGTTGAAGTATCAGGACGACATCGACCGGGTGCGCGGGTCGCGCGCGCGCCAGATTGTCGACGAGATCCGCCAGGATCTCGACCGCGAAGCCGCAAAGGCGGTTTGAGAAAAATGACCGCCAACGGCACAGGAGAAACCCCGGACGGCGCTGAGACCGCCGGGCGCATTGCCGACAACATCGTGCATTTCGCGCGCACCCTGCGCCGCGCCGGCATGCCGGTCGGGCCGGCCAGCGTGGTGGATGCCGTGCGCGCCGTGGAGGTCGCCGGCATCCGCAACCGCGAGGATCTTTACTGGACCCTGCATTCGGTTTTTGTCCACAAGCGCGAGCAGCGCGCGGTCTTCGACGAGGCTTTTCGGATCTACTGGCGCTCGCGCGGGCTGGTGGAAAAGCTCCTTTCCATCCTCTCTCCCGTGGCGCCGGCGCGCAGCGAGCCGGACAAGCCCAAGGCGGCACAGACGCGGGTCGCCCAGGCGTTTCAGGCCACGCGCGAACGCGAGCAGCAGGAGCGCGAGGAACTCGAGATCGACGCAAGCTTCACCGTCTCCGGACGTGAAGTCCTTCAACGCAAGGATTTCGCGCAGATGAGCACGAAGGAACTGCAAGCGGCAAAGGAGGCACTTCGCCGCATGGTGCTTCCGATGGAAAAGATCCGGCGCCGCCGCCTGATCGCGGCAAATCGCGGACGCATCGACCCGAGGCGAAGCTTGCGCGCCTCGCTCAGAACCGGCGGCGACATGATCGACCTGCGCCATCGCAAGCCCGACATGCGCCGCCCGCCCATCGTCGCGCTGTGCGACATCTCCGGCTCGATGAGCCAGTACACCCGTATCCTGCTGCATTTCCTGCATGCGCTGAGCGAGGAACGGCGCAACGTTCACACGTTCCTGTTCGGCACGCGGCTGACCAACGTCACCCGCCAGCTCAGGATGAAGGACCCGGACGAGGCGCTGATCGCCTGCACGGACGGGGTGGAGGACTGGTCCGGCGGCACCCGGATCGCAACGGCCCTTGCCGATTTCAACAAGCACTGGTCGCGCCGCGTGCTTTCGGGCGGCCCCATCGTGCTGCTGGTGACCGACGGGCTGGAGCGCGACAGCGACGAGGATCTGGAGCGCGAGATCGACCGGCTGCACCGCTCATGTCGTCGCCTGATCTGGCTCAACCCGCTGTTGCGCTTCGAGGGCTTCGAGGCGCGCGCCAAAGGCGTGCGCGCCATGCTGCCGCATGTCGACGAGTTTCGCTCCGTGCATTCCCTCGATGCGGTGGACGACCTGTGCCAGGCGCTGTCGGGCGGGCGCGGCTTCACCGGGGACGTCGATCCGCGCCGCTGGCTGCGCGCCGGAACGGCGCGAAAGGCTGGCTGAACCCGGTCCGGTTCAGAAAAACAACCGCCAGATCAGCGGCAGCAGCACGGCGGTCGCGACCGCGTTCAGCCCCATGGCGAGGCCGGAGAAGGCGCCCGCCGTCTCGTTGACCTGCAACGCGCGCGACGTGCCGATCCCGTGCGACGCCACACCGATGGCGAACCCGCGCGCCCGCCAGTCCCTGATACGCAAGAGATCGAGCACCAGCGGCCCGAAGGCCGCCCCCAGGATGCCGGTCAGGATGACCAGAACGGCGGTGAGCGACGGCAGTCCGCCCAGCGCCTCGGAAATGCCCATGGCGACCGGAGCGGTGACCGACTTGGGCGCAAGCGAGGCCAGCGTCTCGCGCGAGGCATCGAGCGCCATGGCAACGCCGACTGCGGACACCGCGGCCGTGAGCGACCCGGCAAGCAGGCTCGTCAGGATCGCAAGCGCCGAGCGGCGGACCTTGTCCAGTTGCCGATACAGTGGAAGGGCGAGCGCAACGGTGGCCGGTCCAAGCAGAAAATGGACGAATTGCGCCCCGTCGAAATAGGTCGCATAGGACGTGCCGCTCACAAGCAGCAGTCCGGCGATGATCGCCACCGCGATCAGCACCGGATTGACCAGCGGATGAAAGCCGGCGCGACGGTAGAGAAAGAAGCCGGCCTGATAGGCAAGGAGCGTCAGCGTGAGGGCCGCAAGCGGGCTTGCCGACAGATAGACCCAGACCTCGGTGAGCGGCGTGGTCATGCATCGTCTCCCGGGCTTGCGCTTCGCGCGTCCGCATTGCCGCCATCCTTCAGCGTCCAGCGCATGACCAGCGCCGTGACGACAATGGTCGCGAGCGTGGAGACGACGAGCGAGACGGAGATCGCAACGCCCTCCCGTCCCAGAAGCCCCAGATGCAGCACCACGCCGACGCCGGCGGGAACGAAGAGAAGCGCCAGATTGCGCAAGAGCGCGTCACCCGCTTGCGCCAGATCGGCCGAGGGGCCGCCCCGCGCGACGAGACCGAGAAAAAGAAACACCATACCGAGCACGGGGCCCGGCACCGGCCACGCGGTGGCGACGACAATCGCCTCTCCCGCCAACTGACAGCACAGGATGATGGTCAATGCGCCAAGCATGCGGCCCCCGGGTCTTTTGATGTATCTGCGATCCGACAGTGCCTCCTGCCGCAAGCCGCGACAAGCCGGGTGTTTTCCGCAGATGCCCGTGCCCAAACGAAAAGCCCCCGGAAGATTGTCTCCCGGGGGCTTCTCTTTCCAGGCGGATCAGGCCTGAAACGTCCTATTCCGCGGGCGCGGGGCGCGCACCGCCATCGGAACAGGCCGGATCGCCAAGCATCGTTTCGGCCTCGCTCATGTCGCTCTGCCAGGGGCGGAGCTTTTCCAGAACCACGAGACCGCCTGCAAGAATCGCGGCGACGATCAGGGCCAGCGCCCAAAACGGAAGCGGAAGCACGTCGGCGAAGGTGATCTTGCCGAAATCGCCCCAGCCGAGCGCTGCGGAAATCGGCGCTTTCGCATATCCATAGAAGATCGCGCCGCCGATGCCGCCGGCAATGATCGCATAGGCATCGCGATAGCCCGCCCCCGCCTGCGCAAGGGCGGTACCCGGGCACGCACCGGCGAGCGCGATCCCGACCCCGAGGATCAACCCGCCGACAAGAACGGGACCGACAGCGAAGGCCTTGGGATGCAGCGCGACGCCGAAGAGACCGTTCATCACGGCAAGCGCGACAAGCCCGGTGATCGTGGCGGCGAGGAACATCTTCAACATCGTGAAATTGCGGAACTGGAACTGGCCGACAAGGACGCCGGGCTCCATGACGCGGCTTTTCTCAAGGGCGACACCGAAGACCAGCCCCATGGCCAGTCCGAGAACGACAAGCAGGAAAATCGACATGACCGGGCCTCCTAGACCTTTTTGAACATCGCGGCGGTGAGAATGCCGCCGGCGAACATCGCTGCCACGGCAACGGTGGATCCAACGGCGAGCTGGGCCATCCCGGAAATCCCGTGGCCCGACGTGCAGCCCCCGGCAATCCGCGCCCCGAGCAGCAGCACGAAGCCGCCGGCAAACCCCGTCGCCATCCGGCTCCAGAGGCTCGTGGCCCCCGTCATCCGGGTCCAGGCGGGTGAGAAACTGGCGCGGCGCGAACTCGACATCGTCGCCGACAGAAACGCCCCGAGCGCAATCCCGATGACCAGCGCCGATTGCCAGAAATATTTGGTTCCGTTCATATATTTTGCGAAATAATCGATTTGCGCTGCGGCCGGATCGAACAGGCTCGCAATCCATCCCCCGGCAGTCACGAAGGACGAGGACGCGCCAAGCGCGGTATCGACCAGCAGGAAGGCCGGGATCTGAAGAAGACCGATCACCACGCCGGCGACGTAGGGCGACCAGTGTCTTTCGGTAAGTGACAACATGACGAACTCCCAAGCGGATTTGGTTCGTCAATAATATTCTAATGTGCGAATATTTGAAT
This sequence comes from Stappia sp. ES.058, assembly GCF_900105595.1. Lineage (GTDB taxonomy): Bacteria > Pseudomonadota > Alphaproteobacteria > Rhizobiales > Stappiaceae > Stappia. The sequence continues at coordinate 2,512,040 of NZ_LT629784.1, forward strand.
ACGCAAGACCGCTTAGACGGACGGCGCCCTGTCAGGCCGTCCTCAGTTGATGGCAACGACCGGCGTGCGCACGCGCACCCGACCGAACAGATCCGCAATGTCCCGGTTCTGCATCCGGATGCAGCCGTAGGAGACCGCGCGTCCGATGGAGCCGGGACGATTGGTGCCATGGATGGCATATTCACCGCCGGCAAGGGTCATCGCCGCGACCCCCATGGGGTTGTTTGCCGCTCCGCCCGCGATCACGGCCGGAAGATGAGGCAGGTCGCGTTTCACCTCCGCCGGAGGCGACCATGCCGGGCGCACGTGCATGCCCCTGATGTAGGTGCGCCCCACCCAGGCCTTGCCGCGCTTTCCCACCGCGACGGCATAACGCAGCGCCACCCCGCCGCGCTGCACGAGATACAGCCGGCGCTCGCGGTTTCTGACCACGATCGTGCCCGGCGCGAAACGCGCATCGGTGAAGGCAACGACTTCGGGCGCGGCGAAGGACGGCGCGGACCACAGCATCACGCCAATCACCGCGTAGATGGCAACCAGAACCCAAATCATCCTGCGCATGGCAAAACCTCCCGGATCGTTACCAAAGAGTTTACGCGAGCGAGGACAGCGATTGAATGGCCTGACCGGTGCGAAGTGATTCTATGGTTAGCGACCATGGCGTCGCAGCGAAAACGCGCGATCCGCTCTCCCGACTGAACCGCGAGGAGCGGGAAACGTATTTGTAAGGGGAGCGCAATAGGCTACCTGTGGACGGGAGACACGGCGAAACGCCGGAGAGGACGACATGACACACAGTCCTGCAAGCGACAGGAACACAGGCCCCGCATCGCGGCCGCGCACGCGTCCGGTCGAGGCCGACGCCTTCCGCGAAGCCATGAGCCGGCTCGGCACCGCCGTGCATATCGCGACGACCGCCGGAAACAGCGGACGCGTCGGCACGACGGTCTCTGCGGTCACATCGGTCTCCGACACGCCGCCGACGGTGCTGGTCTGCGTCAATCGCCAGGCGCGCATCAACGCGGTGATCAAGGACAGCGGCGTCTTCGCCATCAACACGCTGCCGGCCCACGCCGAGGACCTGTCCAATGCCTTCGCGGGAAAGGGCGACCTCCCGTCCGAGGAACGCTTCTTGCTCGCGGACTGGCAAACGCTCGCGACAGGTGCGCCGGTGCTCTCCTCGGCGCGTGTCGCGCTCGACTGCCGGGTGACGGAAATCACCGAGGTCGGCACGCATTCGGTCATCTTCGGCGAAATCGTCGCCCTGTCGCTCGGCGAGCGCGGCCCCGCGCTGATCTATCTCGACCGCACCTACCACCGCATCTGACTCCTGCCCTCCAGCCTGCCGCGGCCCAATGTCCGATCGTCTCAACCTCCTGACCGACGTGCCCGGCCTCACGGTGGGCAACGCCGATGATCCGCATTTGAAATCCGGCGTCACCGTCTGCCTTCCGGACGAACCGGCAACCGCCTCCGTCGCGATCCACGGCGGCGCGCCCGGCACCCGCGAGGCAGCACTGCTCGATCCCCGCTTCACGGTCGAAAAGATCGATGCGCTGGTGCTCTCCGGCGGCTCCGCCTTCGGTCTCGATGCCGGCTCGGGCGTGCAGATGGAACTGGCGAGGATGGGCCGGGGGTTTGCGGTGGGTGACGTGCGCGTTCCCATCGTGCCCGCCGCGATCCTGTTTGATCTGGCGAATGGCGGCGACAAGGCCTGGGGCGACGAAAACCCCTATGGCGCGCTCGGGCGCCAGGCGGTGCGCACCGCAGCCCGCGATTTCGAGATCGGATCGGTCGGCGCCGGCACGGGCGCAACGACGGCCACTCTCAAGGGCGGTCTCGGCTCCGCCTCCCTACGGCTTGAAAACGGCGCGACCGTCGCCGCCCTCGTCGCGGTCAACGCGCTCGGCTCGGCCACCATGGGCGACACCCCGCACTTCTGGGCGGCTCCCTTCGAACGCAACGCGGAGTTCGGCGGCCTCGGCCTGCCCTCCTCCGAAAGCCGGCGTTTCGACGTACCGCGCACCAAGCTCGACGGCCTGCGCGAGGGCGCCAACACCACCATTGGCATCGTCGCGACCGATCTGGCGATGACAAAGGCGGAGCTGCAACGCCTCGCGGTGATGGCGCATGACGGCTTCGCCCGCGCGCTCTGGCCGGCGCATACAGCGCTCGACGGCGATCTGGTCTTCGCGCTCTCCACCGCGCGCCTGCCGCAAACCGACACGCTCAGCGACGGGATCGCAGCCGGTGCTGCGGCGGCCGCCGTCATGAGCCGGGCGATTGCGCGCGGCGTTCATGCCGCCTCAAGCGCGCCGGGAGACAAGCTCCCGACCTGGGCCTCGCGCTTCGGCTAGACCCGAACGCCTATTCCGCCGCTTCCAGGGCCGATCCTTCGGGGCTGGCATCGCCGAGACGGGCCATGAGCTGCTCGCGCTTGGCCTCAGCCTTTTTCAGGTTCGCCTCCTTCACCGGACCGAAGCCGCGCACCAGATCCGGCACCCGCGCGATCTCGACGAGCAGACCGTAGTTCGCCGTGCCAACGCGGTCCGCAAGCGTCGACAGATCCGCAAGGTAGCTCCGGACAAGCGCGCGCTCGGCACGTCGCTCGGCCGTCCGCCCGAAGACATCGAACGCCCCGCCCCGCAGGCCCTTCAGCCCGGCAAGAACACCGAAGGCCGAGAAGATCCATGAACCGAAGGCGATCTTCTTCGGCCGGCCGGTCTTGGGGTCGGCTTCGCGGGAAATGAGCGGCGGCGCCAGCATCACTTTCAGCTTGCGCGGATCGGCGAATTGCGCCGCGAGCTTCGCCTTGAACGCGGGATCGGAATAAAGCCGCGCCACCTCGTATTCGTCCTTGTAGGCCATGACCTTGTAGAGCATTTCGGCGGCCGTGCGGGTCAGGCGCATGGCGCCTGCGCCCCTTGCCTCATCCGCCGCGCGCATCGTGTCGATGGCCGACAGGAAGCGCCGCGCATAGGCCTCGTCCTGATAGGCAGTCAATTCGCGTGCGAGAAAGGCGATCCGGTCTCCGAGATTCATATCCTCGCCCCTGGCGTCCGCATCCGGCGACGGCAGCGCGGCAAGCAGCGCCTCCGGCGTTTCGGCCAACACGCGGCCGGCGCGGAAGGCAGCGAGGTTCTTGTCGACCGCCGCGCCATTCAGCCGGATCGCGGCTTCAAGCGCATCGGTGGAGATCGGCAGGCGCCCCGCCTGGTGCGCCATGCCGACAAGCATCATGTTGGCGAAGATTGCATCCCCCAGAACCGCTTCGGCCACGCCGGCGACATCATGCGCGTGAAACAGCGGGCAGGCCTCTTCCAGCGTCTTGCGCATCCGCGTCTCGTCGAAGGAGAGCGTCTGCTTCATGACGAACTCGGCCGTCGGCGCGACCCGCGCATTGGCGAAACCGGCCGTTTTCTGCCGGTCGATCAGCGCAAGCTGCTCTGCATTGGTCGCAACCACCATGTCGGAGGCAATCAGCACGTCGAGGCTCGCAGTGGGAATACGCGGCCCCTCGATGGAACGGTTCGCCTGCGCGAAGCGAATGTGCGACGTGACGGGTCCGCCCTTTTGCGCAAGCCCCGTCATGTCGAGGGTCGAGGCCTGCTTGCCGTCGACATGGGCCGCCATGGCCAGCACGGCGGCGGTGGTGGTCACGCCCGCGCCGCCGATCCCGCCGATCAGCACATTCAGCGTCGTCTCTAGCCCCGCGACCGGCGCAGGCTCCAGCCTGGCCAAAAGCGCATCGATATCGACACCCTCGCCATCCGCCTTGCGAAGCTCCGCACCCTCCACATAGACAAAGGACGGGCAGAACCCCTTCACACAGGAAAAGTCCTTGTTGCAGGACGACTGGTTGATGCGCCGCTTCTCGCCGAAGGGCGTCTGAAGCGGTTCCACCGACAGGCAATTGGACTGGACGGAGCAGTCGCCGCAGCCCTCGCAGATGCGGTCGTTGATAAAGAGGCGCCGATCCGGATCGGGAAAGGAGCCACGCTTGCGGCGGCGGCGCTTTTCAGCCGCGCAGGTCTGGTCGAAGATCAGCGCAGTGACCGCATCGATCGACTGCAACTCGTGCTGAACGTCCATGAGTTCGTCGCGATGGCGCACATCCGTGCCCGGCGCAAGGTCGTGACGCCCGAGATAAGCGTCCGGCTCCTCGCTCACCACGACAACGCGCGCCACGCCCTCCGCCTCGAGCTGACGGGTGATCTGCGGCACGGTCAACGAGCCGTCGACGGGCTGACCGCCGGTCATCGCCACCGCATCGTTGAACAGGATCTTGTAGGTGATCGCAACCTTCGCGGCGACAGACTGCCGGATCGCCAGGGTCGCGGAGTGGAAATAGGTCCCGTCGCCGACATTGGCGAAGACATGGGTGTCGTTGGAAAAGGCCGCCTGCCCGACCCACAGGACGCCCTCGCCGCCCATGGCGATCTGGCCGTCCGTCGTGCGCCCGGCAACCTCGGTCATCGCGTGGCAGCCGATGCCCGGCAGCGCCCGGGATCCCTCCGGCACGACGGTGGACGTGGAATGCGGGCAGCCGGAACAGAAATACGGAACGCGCTGAGCGCGTTCCGCATGGCCCTGCGACCACATCACCTGCCGGTTCATGCGGTCGGCAACCGCGCGCATTTCCTCGCTGACGAGATCGGCGGGCAGGAAGGTGAGAAGGGCAGGAATGATCTCCGCAACCGCAAGTTCCAACACGTCGGAGAGCAGCGGCCCGCCGTCGGGCATGCGCTTGCCCCAGATCCGGGGGCGGGCCTGCTCCGGCCAGCCGTAGGCGATCTCCTTGATCTGAGGTTCCAGAAAGGCGCGTTTGTGTTCCACCACGAGCAGCCGCTCGAGGCCCCGGGCGAAGTTCGAAATCCCTTGCGGCTCCAGCGGCCAGGGCATGGCCACCTTGTAGACCGCCAGACCGATGTCGCGGGCACGCGCCTCGTCGATGCCGATCATGTCGAAGGCCTGTCGCAGATCGCGATAGGCCTTGCCGGTGGCAACGATGCCGATGCGCGGCTTGCGCGCGCCAAAGGCCACCCGGTCCAGCCCGTTCGCCCGGACATAGGCCTGGGCCGCGGGAATCCGAATGTCCCGCAGGAGCCGTTCCGTCTCCAGCCGGTTGCCGAGAAGCAGCACGCGGTTCAAGTCGTCCTCCGCCCGCGGATCCCGCTCCTGCGGCCGTGCGAAGGTCAGGCGGCTCGGATCGACCGAGATTGTCGCCGAGGCGTCCATCGTGTCGGCCAGGCAGATCATCGCGCTCCAAAGCCCGGAAAACCGCGACATGGCAATGCCATGCAGGCCGAAGTCGAGAACGTCCTGAATGTCGGACGGGTTGAGCACCGGCATTTCCACATGCTCGAAGAAGAACTCCGACTGTGCCGGCAGGATCGAGGATTTGGCCAGATGATCGTCGCCCGCGAGCGCCAGCACGCCGCCATGTGCCGCCGTGCCGCTGGCGTTCGCCTGACGCAGCACGTCGCCGGCCCGGTCCACACCGGGCGCCTTGCCGTACCAGATGCCGAAGACGCCGTCATAGTCGCTACCCTTGCCGTGATGATCGACCTTTTGAGATCCCCATACGGCAGTCGCGCCGAGTTCTTCGTTCACACCCGGCTTGAAGACGACGTTCGCCCCCTCGACATGGCGCCGCGCGCGCGCAAGCTCGGTATCATATCCGGCGAGCGGCGATCCGCGATACCCGGAAACGAAGCCTCCCGTCTTCAACCCGGCCTGGATATCGAGGTGCGCCTGGTCGAGCGGCAGTCTCACCAGCGCCTGAATGCCGGTGAGATAGACTTGACCTCGGGTGGCACTGTATTTGTCGTCCAGGGTGATGGTTCTGGCGATGACGTTCATGGGACGGCCTCCTCTTTCGTCGGACGCGGGCCGGATATCGGCCGCACGCGTTCCGGTGTTCGCATGCCATCCAATATCGTCCTTTTAACGGTCCAGATTTGTGCTAACCTGCCGATGTCAGTGGCAAATATCGCAATATTTTTCCCTTAAGGACGGTATGAACGAAAAAACCTTCTCGACCCATCGGACATCCGGGTCCTGCAAATCCTGCAGCGCGATGCGTCTCTTTCGATCGCCGAAATCGCGCGCGAAGCCGGCATGAGCCAGACGCCGTGCTGGCGGCGCATCAAGAAGCTGAAGCAGACGGGGATCATCCGCCAGGTCGTGGCGGTGGTCGACCGCGAGTCGGTCGGCCTCGGGTTCGTGGCCTATGCCTTCGTCAAGCTCGGCGTGCCGAGTCGCGACAACATGGAAACCTTCGACAAGCTGGTCGAACGCTGGCCGGAAGTCGTGATCTGCGAAAGGATCACCGGCGCCGTCGACTATCTCATCAAGGTGGTGGCGACCGACATCAAGGCCTATGACGACTTCCTGCGGCTGAAACTGCTCGACAACACGCTGGTCTCCGACGTGCAGTCGCGAATTGTCGTCCACACGGTCAAACACACCGTCGCGCTGCCGATCCGCGAGACCTGAGGAGCGGTCGCACGCCGTCAGTCGGACAGGAAGCGCGTCGGCGAATAGGGTGCCGGGTCCGTGAACGGCCGCTCGCCCGTCATCGTTTCGGCAAGCAGGCGCCCCATCGCCGCGCCGAGACCGAAGCTCGACCGCTCGTTGCCGAGCGCCAGCCAAAGCCCTGGAGCCGCCGTCACATTTCCCATCACCGGCAATCCGTCCGGCATGCAAAGCCGCAGACCCGGGATTGGCGTGTCCTCGATCTGCGCACCGACCGGCATCAATGCCCGCGCCGCGGTCTCCGCACGCTGCAGCGCAGACGCGCGTAGGGGACGATCCACCCGGGTCAGTTCATGGCCGCCGACGAGCCGCAGGCCGCGTTCCATCGGCGTCAGCGTGTAGCCATTGTCGCTGTCGGTGATCGGCCTCGACAGCGTCACGCCGGACACCGCCCGGAAATGCCGGTGGTAACCCCGTATCGTGGCCAGGGGAAGCGCGACCCCAAGACCCGACAGCACGGCTGGCGCGCCCGCGCCCAGCGCAATCACGGCGCGCGTGCCTGACGCCTCGCCCCGACTCGTGCGCACCGACCAGCCGTCGCGGGTCGCAATCAGCGTCTCCGCCTTGCCGATCTCGGTGTCGCCGCCGCGCTCGCGAAACAGGCGGGCATAGGCCTTGGTCACGCCGCCGGGAGAAGAGACCGACTGCGTGTCCGGCCAGTAAAGCCCCGCGTGGTCGAAAGAGACGAGATGCGGCTCCAGCCGCACGAGGTCGGCTGCGGACAGATCCGTATAGGCCACGCCGAAGATGCGCGCGAAATGCCGGTCCTCTTCGCTGGCCTCATAGGACGCGCGGTGGCGGTAGATCTTGATCCACCCTGTCCGGCGAAAGAAGCGAAGCGCGCTCGCCGCCCGCGCGAGAGCGAGGTGCTCGCCGGCCGCAACCGCCTGAAGCGGCGCGACGGCACGACCGATACGGGCGGCCGCACCGGTTTGAACCGCCACATGCGCCGCCCGCAGAAAAGGAGCGGCACCAGGCAGGCTGCGCAGATCGATCCGCATCTGACCGGCCGGTTTCAGCAGACGTGCCAGGATCTCTGCGGGCGCATGCGGCCATGCAAGGGGGCTGAAACCGTCGCGCGCCAGGATGCCGGTGTTGGCTCTCGACGCCTCATCGCCGGGAGCGGCGCGATCGACGAGCAGAACGCGCATGCCGCGCGCCTGCAAATGCAGGGCGGCACAAACCCCGCTGATTCCGCCTCCCAGAACAATGACATCGTAACTCCGCATTGTGCCTATCCACACCGTTCACAGGACGCTTGCAAGGGGAAGTCGCCCGCGCCGATACTGAACGGGCACTTTTTTTGATTTCCAGCACCCCGCGACCCCGTCCGGGGCGCGGCACAGCCAACCCCGCGGAGTTCGTCCATGCAGGCGCTGTCCCTGCCTCTACGCCTTGTCGCCTGGCTCGGACGGCAAGGTACGCGTGCCGTCGCGGTGAGTGCCCTTCTCGGCCTGTTCCTGCCTGCGCTCTCCGCACTGTTTCGCCCAATCGTCGAAGAGGCGATCTTCGTGTTGCTGGTGCTGGCCTTTCTCCGGGTCGATCCCGCTGCGGTGATCGCCCACGTCAGGAAACCCCGCCTCGTTGCGCTGGCGAGTCTGTGGATGCTGGTGATCGTCCCCGGCGCGACCGCGCTTGCGCTATCCGCCATTGGCCTGTTGAACGACAACCCCGACCTGGCGCTGGCCGCCTTCATCGTCACGGCCGCGCCGCCGATCATGTCCGCGCCCGCTTTCATCGCGCTGATCGGTCTGGACGGCGCGCTGTCGCTGGCGCTTGTGTGCATCGCCATGATGCTGACGCCCCTGACCGCTCCCCTGATCGGCGGGGCGCTGATCGGCGACACGCTGCCGATCGACGCGCCGGCACTTGCCCTGCGCCTTGCCCTGCTGCTCGCCGCCTCGGCGGGATGCGCAGGGATCATCCGACGCCTTTTCGGCACCGTCCGCATCGTTGCCGCCCGTCAGCATATCGACGGGTTGAACGTGCTGGTCCTCTTCGTTTTCGCGGTTGCGGTCATGGACGGCGTCGCGGCGCATTTTGCCCGCGACCCGCTCCTCACGCTTGGCGTGGGCACGCTCACCTTCGCCGTCGCATCGCTCCAGATGGGACTGACGTGGCTGGTGTTTTCCGCCGTGCGCAAGGACCATGCCTTCGTGCTCGCCCATGCAGCCGGAAATCGCAACATGGGGCTGCTGGTGGCGGCCCTCGGCGGCAGCCTGCCGGATCTCGCCTGGCTCTATTTCGGCCTCGGGCAATTGCCGATCTATCTCCTGCCGTGGATCCTGGGGCCGCTGGCACGGCGCGCGGCGGCAAAGGCTCCAAAGCGTGACGAGGGTCACGGTGTCGACGGATCAAGCGGATAAGCCTGTCTCCGGGAACGCGCGACAGATCAGGCGCCACGCGCACAACGCAAAGGAACACGACAATGTCGCTCACGCTTGCAGTCCGTTCACGTGCCCTGCCGCGCCTGCCGGCCGCCCTCGCCGCCCTCGCATTGGTCGCCCTGCCCCTTGCGGCAACCGCCGGCGACTTCGCCCAGGCCGACGTGCTCGGGTTTTCCAAGGACGGCAGCCATTTCGCCTTCGAGGAATACGGCATCCAGGACGGCTCCGGGTTTCCCTATTCCAATCTCTACGTGATCGATGTCGCCAACGACAGCTGGGTGTCGGGCTCCCCGTTTCGCCGCCTGGACGAGGTGGACGACAGCCAGCCGCTCGATTTCGCCGAGGAACTTGCGCGCACCCGCGGGGCCAACCGGGCGGGCGCGCAGTACCTGCTCGCGGAGACCCGCATCTCCGGTGCCGGCGTGACCGTCGCGCACAACCCGGCGACCGAGCGCTCCAGCGACCCGCACCTGATGCTCGCCTCCATCATTCCCGACGTCCCGACGCTCGGGGAAACAGTGACGCTTTCGCTGCAGGAAACGGCGGTTCCCGATCCGGACAGCTGTCCCGGTGGGTTCGGCGACATCCGGGGAATGCGGCTGACGCTGTCCTATGAAGGAAACACACGCGTTCTGGCCGACGACACCCGCATTCCCTCGAGCCGAGGCTGTCCGCTGCGCTACCGGATCGAGCGGCTCGTCACCCATACGCCGGCCTTTCCCGGCCCGACCTCTTTCGCCGTGCTGGTCCTGATGGAACAGATCGGCTTCGAAGGCCCCGACGGGCGGTTTCTCGCGATCACCGGCAAGCTTTGATCGCCGACCTCCGGCGCGTCGCGCTTGTGGCTTGCCCCCGGCTGTGCTAGCGGCGAGCGACCCAAGCAACGCACCGGAGCCGCCCGCCGCTATGTCCCTGCCCCTCGTGATCGCCCCGTCCATGCTCGCCTCCGACTTCTCCGCCTTCGGGCAGGAGGTCCGCGACGTGGCCGACGCCGGTGCCGACTGGATCCATCTCGACGTGATGGACGGGCATTTCGTGCCCAACATCAGTTTCGGACCGGACGTTATCGCGGCCATGCGCAAGCACACCGACAAGATCTTCGACACCCATTTGATGATCGCCCCCTGCGACGCCTATCTGGAGGCCTTCGCCAAGGCCGGCTCCGACATCATCACGGTCCACGCGGAAGCCGGCCCGCATCTCGACCGCTCGCTCCAGGCGATCCGCGCGCTCGGCAAGAAGGCCGGCGTCTCGCTCAACCCGGCAACGCCGGAAAGCGTGCTGGAATATGTCCTCGACCGGCTCGATCTGATCCTCGTGATGAGCGTCAATCCGGGCTTCGGCGGGCAGTCCTTCATTCCCGCGATGATCGACAAGGTCGCGCGCATCAAGGCGATGATCGGTGATCGTCCGATCCACCTGGAAGTCGACGGCGGCGTGACACCGCAAACCGCTCCGCTGGTCGCAAAGGCCGGCGCCAATGCGCTCGTCGCAGGATCGGCGGTGTTCAGGGGAGACGGCGTGGACGGCTACCGCGCCAACATTTCCGCAATCCGCACCGCCGCAGCGCAAGCCGCGGCCTGAGCGGCAACAGGACAGGCAACAGACCTTGCGCCCCTTGCTCTTCGCCCTCGTCTGGTCCGGCACCATCTCGGCATGCGTCGCCATGCTGACGTTCGGGCGCGGCGAGGCCTTGAGCGGACGCTCGCTCGCCGTCATCGCCGTCTTTGCCGTCGGCAGCTTTTTCGGTGCGTGGCTTGCCTGGGGCGCGGCACGCATTCTGACCTGGCGGCGACGCCGGCGTTCCGCCCGCTTCGCCGCGATGGTGGTGTGTCTTTCGCTCGGCACGGCCGGGCTCACGGCCTTTTTCTTTTTCCTGCAGCTGCGCGGCTACTACGCCGACTGGCACACCCATGAACTGTCCTACCGCATGTTCTGGGAGCAGGTCTTCACCGGCGCGACCACGGCCTATATTTTCGGCGTCATGGGCGCGCGGGTGCTGCTTCCCTTCATGCTTCTCCCGCTCTTTGCAGCGTCGTGGTATTTCGCCCGCATTGAGCCGGGCCGCCGCGTCTGATATGGCACTTTCCACCCCTTCCCCTGACGAGGACACCGCATGATCCCGCGCTATTCGCGGCCCGAGATGGTCGCCATCTGGTCGCCCGAGACCAAGTTCCGCATTTGGTTCGAAATCGAGGCACATGCCTGCGACGCCCTCGCCAAACTGGGTGTGATCCCGGAAGCGGCTGCGAAAACCATCTGGGAAAAGGGAGGCGCTGCCACCTTCGATGTCGCGCGCATCGACGAGATCGAGCGCGAGACCAAGCACGACGTCATCGCCTTCCTGACGCATCTGGCCGAAATCGTCGGCCCCGACGCCCGCTTCGTGCACCAGGGCATGACGTCGTCGGACGTGCTCGACACCTGCGTGAGCGTGCAGCTGACCCGCGCCGCCGACCTGCTTCTCGCCGACCTCGATGCGCTGCTCGCCGCGCTGAAGCGCCGCGCCTATGAGCACAAGGACACGGTCTGCATCGGACGCTCGCACGGCATTCACGCCGAGCCGGTCACCTTCGGCCTCAAGATGGCCGAGGCCTACGCCGAATTCGACCGTTGCCGCACCCGCCTGCTGGCCGCGCGCGCCGAAATCGCCACCTGCGCGATCTCCGGGGCGGTCGGCACTTTCGCCAATATCGACCCGCGCGTGGAAGAACATGTCGCCGAGGCCATGGGCCTGGCCGTGGAGCCGGTTTCCACGCAGGTGATCCCGCGCGACCGCCATGCGATGTTCTTTGCAACGCTTGGCGTCATCGCCTCCTCGATCGAGCGGTTGGCAACCGAGGTCCGCCACCTGCAGCGAACCGAGGTTCTGGAAGCGGAGGAATATTTCTCTCCGGGGCAGAAGGGCTCCAGCGCGATGCCGCACAAGCGCAATCCGGTATTGACGGAAAACCTGACGGGTCTCGCCCGCATGGTGCGCGCCTACGCCATGCCGGCGATGGAAAACGTGGCGCTCTGGCACGAGCGCGACATCTCGCACTCTTCTGTCGAGCGCATGATCGGGCCGGACGCCACGGTGACGCTCGATTTCGCGCTGGCGCGTCTCACCAACGTGATCGACAAGCTGATGGTTTATCCCGAGCGCATGCTCGCCAACATGAACCGGCTGGGCGGGCTGGTGCACTCGCAGCGCATCCTGCTCGCCCTCACCCAGGCCGGCGTGTCGCGCGAGGACGCCTATCGCCTCGTCCAGCGCAACGCCATGAAGGTCTGGGACAGCTACCAGACGCAAGGGTCTTCCGACGTCGACTTTCTTGAGGAGCTGCTAAAGGATACCGACGTGCGCGTCGCCCTTCCCGAAGAGGAAATCCGCGCGCGCTTCGATCTCGACTATCACACCAAGTCGGTCGACACGATCTTCGCGCGGGTGTTCGGCAAGGGCTGAGACAAAGGACGCAAGTGTTGCTTCCCGGGGACTTGCGTCCTATTTTCCTTTGTCCGGTTCGCAAAATGAACCTTAACCACGCGACGGGTATCGTGTTCGTCGAGATGACAAAGACACCAGATCCTTTCAGTTTCGGAGAACTTGGCAAGGTGGCCCGCCGTGCCACGGACGCCGTTCGCAAGGACGCGGAGCGCAGGAAAACCCGGCTTCCCGTTCTGGTCGACGGTCGCGTTGTCGAGATCGATCCCAAGCCGGGCATGGGCGACAAAGCGGCTCCCGGCGGGGCGCGACGTATCGGGAAGAAGCTGAAGCTTCCAGATGCCGGCTGACCCTGTCCGGCCGGTCCTGACGATTTTTGCCGGCCCCAACGGATCAGGCAAAACCACGCTTCGCAACCAGTTCGTCAAGGATGGCTACGATCTTGGCGACTACGTGAATGCGGACGATATCCTGGCCCGTTCGCCCTATCTCGTGCCGGATCTCGCAAGCCGGCAGGATCGGGAGGCATGGGCGTTCAACGAGGCGGAACGCCAACGTCAGGCGTTTCTTGACGGCGGTGAAGCCTTTTCGTTCGAAACGGTGTTTTCCCACAAAAGCAAACTCGACTTCATGCGAAAGGCACGAGACGCGGGCTACTTCATTCGCCTGCTTTTCGTTGCGACCGACAGTCCGGACCTGAACGTGGCACGTGTTTCAAAGCGGGTCAGGGACGGAGGGCATGATGTCGATACGCGAAAGGTGCTGGCGCGATACAAGCGGACCTTGACGCTGTTGCCGCTGGCGATGGAACAGGCCGATCATGCGGTTCTTTTTGACAATTCCGGCACTTCGATGCGAGCGGTCGTGGCGCTGAAGCGCTCCGCCGACAGCCCGACAGGCATCCACATCCAGACCCCCATTCCCGTATGGGTCGACGACGCAATGAGCGAATACAGGTCCAGGCAGAAAAAGACATGAAGATATCCGAAGCAGACATTCTTCTCATCCCCGGATACGGCGACACCCCGGCCGGACACTGGATGCGCCGCTGGGCGGAGAAGATGCCGTCGGCGCGAATCGTCGATCTGGGCAACGCGCATCGTCCGTTGCGCAAGACCTGGGTCGAGGCCGTCTCCTCGGCGGTCGAGGCCGCAGATCGTCCGGTCGTTATCGTCGCTCACTCGCTTGGAGCCAACACCGTGGTCCATGCCGCGCATGGCCTGCCGAAGGAGAAGGTGCGCGCCGGCTTCCTCGTCGCGCCGACCGACCTGTCGCGCGACGCGCCGAAGCCCGCCTTCGAAGTCTCGGACTTCCTGCCGTTGCCCAAGGGACCGCTGCCGTTTCCCGCAAGAATCGTGGCAAGCCGCAGCGATCCGCATTGCGCCTTCGACACGGCAAAGGACTGGGCGCATGGCTGGGGCGCGCACTTCCAGGACGCGGGCGACGCGGGCCACATCAATCTTGAAAGCGGTCACGGCCCCTGGCCGGAAGGACTGATGTCCTTCGCCTATCTGATGAAGACGCTTTAGGCTCGGACCCTACGACGTCGGGGCCGAGCGCCCGCCTCCGCCGATCTGTCCAAGGATCCGGCGCGCCACAAAATAGCTCACCGGCACCGCGAGAAGCGCGCCGACGGCGGCAAAGGCGGCGAGCAGCCAGGGCTCATAGTCGGCGACGCCGAAGAACGTCATCGGTACAAGGGCAAAGGTTCCGGCAAGCGTCGGGGCGATCACGATCAGCAACAAGGCTGTCAGCTTCCACATAGCGTCACCTCCATATGAACACGCTACGATGCCGGATGCGCCAGCAGGGCCGACGGCCGCATCGTTTCCTGCCCATACTATAATATTCGAATTCTTGCAGATTCTGCGGCAACCGGTCCCATCGTGTTTTCCCGATAAGGGAAACTCCGCAGGCAGCGCTGCCACCCTTTGGACCGGGATCATGAGTTCAAAAACGCGGCCGGTTCGCCATGAGGCGCGGTTGACCGACAACAGGTGCGAAAATGCTCAAATCGCGGAGCAATTCAGGCCTTCGCACCGCATCGGCGAGGCAAACTGCCATATCCCGCAAACGGCGAAACGGCTTCGCGCCGCCAATCGCAACACATTGAAGAGTGCTGACCCTAACGCAGCTTGCCGGCCATGGACGACGCGGCATCCGCGAACAGCCCCATGTCGATGCCGAGCGCGATGAAGCGGAAGCCCATCTCCTTGCCCCGCTTTGCGTCTTCCACGGAGTTGGTGAAGATGCCGGCGAGCTTGCCGGCGGCCTTCGCCTTTGCGGCGACATCGGCGGCAATCGTCTGAACCCGCTCGCTGGACGGATTGAGCTCGGCGCCGTCCGACAGGGTCAGCGACATGTCCCCCGGGCCGACGAACACGCCGTCGAGACCGTCGACCGCAAGGATCTCGTCGAGTGCCTCGAGTGCTGCCGGTGTTTCGATCATCGCCAAGGCAATGGTCTCGCGATTGGCGCGCTCCAGATAGTCCGCCGGCGTCACACCCTGCAGCATCGCGGCCCGGTGCGGCCCCCAGCTGCGTGCGCCGAGCGGCGGATACTTCGCCGCGGCGACGAGTGCCAAAGCATCTTCCGGGGTGTTGACCATGGGCATGATCACCGCTTCCGCGCCGAGATCGAACAAACGGCTCACCGTGGCGAAGTCGTCGACCGGAGGTCGCACGACGGCATGGGCATCGCCAAGACGCGCGGCCGCAATCCCGTCGCGTACCGAGGCGATGTCATGTGCCCCGTGCTGCATGTCCAGCGTCACGGCCCTGTAGCCGGCGCGACCAAGCAGTTCCGCCAGCATCGGAAACGCAAGCGTCGACCAGGCTGTCACGACCGTTTCGTCGGCGCGCAGGCGCGAGGCAAGGGAAACGGACGTGTCAGTCATGCGAAAATCTCCTGGACAAGAATGCAGTTGCCGCCGTCGATCCGGATCGGCCGATCAGCTTCCGGACTGAATCTGCTCGGCAGCGGTATGGAGCAACTCGTCCATCGTGCGGCGGATTTGGTGATCCGACTGATCGACCCCGGCATCGTCGAAATCCTTGCGGATCTTGCGGAAGACGTCTTCCTCGCCCGGCTCCTCGAAATCGGCACGCACGACTTCCTTGGCGTAGTCCTGTGCCTTTTCAGGATCCAGGCCAAGCTTTTCCGCGGCCCACAGCCCAAGCAGCTTGTTGCGGCGGGCGACGGCCTTGAACCGCAGCTCCTCGTCGTGGGCGTACTTGTTTTCAAACGCGTCCTCGCGACGGTCAAACGTGCTCATGCGTGTGTCTCCTGCTCGTCATCGGGTCCGCGGGCGTGGCGCCCGAACGTGAACCCCGACCTCATGTAGGGATTCGTTGCGTCTTTGCATATCCCCGCTGCAAGGCCAAATCAACGCGAGATCGCCCATCCGCCTTGCGCCGGCGGCAAGCCGCGCCGATCCCGCCGGAAATCTCTTTGACGGCTTGATTGTACTTTATCGGGCGATCGTGTAGGTTCCGCGCCATCGAGCGGGGGAACCACACCCAACTGCCGGTCCATCGCCAATCCTCAACGACCGTCGGGCGCCATATCGCCTCCGGGCCGGGCCGGTTGAAGGCGCGGGACCGCAGGTTACCGGAGCGCTTCCGCAAGCATGGATTTTCTCTCACGAACACGGTACGTGCCTATGAACCGCCGCCGGCGCATTTATGAGGGCAAGGGCAAGATCCTCTATGAGGGTCCCGAGCCAGGAACGCTCATCCAGCACTTCAAGGATGACGCAACCGCCTTCAACAACAAGAAGCACGAAATTGTCGATGGCAAGGGTGTCCTGAACAACAGGATTTCCGAATTCATCTTCAATCATCTCAACGATATCGGTATCCCGACGCATTTCCTGCGCAGGATGAACATGCGCGAGCAGCTCATCCGCGAGGTCGAGATGATCCCGCTGGAGGTCGTCGTGCGCAACGTCGCTGCGGGCTCGCTGTCGAAGCGCCTCGGCCTCGACGAGGGCACGCCACTTCCGCGCTCGATCATCGAGTTCTACTACAAGAACGACGCGCTCGACGATCCGATGGTCTCCGAGGAGCACATCACCGCCTTCGGCTGGTGCGCGCCCCAGGAGATGGACGACATCATGGCGCTCGCGATCCGGGTCAACGACTTCCTGTCCGGCCTGTTCCTCGGCGCCGGCATTCGACTGGTCGATTTCAAGATCGAGTGCGGGCGTCTGTGGGAAGGCGACATGATGCGCATCGTCGTCGCCGACGAGATCTCCCCCGACAGCTGCCGTCTGTGGGACGTCCAGTCGAACGAGAAGATGGACAAGGACCGTTTCCGCCGCGATCTCGGCGGAATGCTGGAAGCCTATCAGGAAGTCGCGCGCCGGCTCGGCATCATCAACGACACAGAGCGCCCTATCGGCGGCGGTCCGGTGCTGGTGAAGTAGACACCATCGGCGAATGCGCAACGGCATCCACGCAAAAAGCGTGTTGCATCCTTCAAGACCCCGACGCTCCGGCGCCGGGGTTTTTTGTTGGAACATGCATGAAACGACAACACCCGAATTGCAATCAGGGCGAGAATATTGCAACCAGAATTCCGGGTTTGCAATCATGGATTTCATGATAGGAGTTTCGGGGTGATGATGTTTTCGACGATCGACACGCGCAAGCTGAAGATCTGCATTGTCACGGTTGCGGCGCTTTTTCTGGCCGCCTGCCAGACGACGGGCCTGAAGCCGGGCGCCATCGAGACAGGCTTTCCGCCCTCGGACTGGGTGACCGAGCGCAAGGGCAACAAGATTTTCTATCTCTGCCCGAAAACGAAGTGCAAATCCCCGCAGGGCGTCGCGGCTGTTCCGCTGAAGATTCGCGGCGACGCGGAAGCGGCAATTCGGCAAAACGTCCTGTCCGCGGAACTCTTCGACGCCGCCTTCAATTTTCTGGAAGTCGCGTCGAAACGCGCGGTATCGTCGTCGCCGCACCGCAAGATCGAAACCCGTACCTACACGGGCTTCGAACATATGATGACGTTCAAGGATCGCCGTGGACGGCGGATCTATGTGGCAATCCGGGATATCATCCAGAAGGATCGTGGCGTGTTCATCGCCGGCTTCTCGCGCAACAAGGGGGTCGCCCGGCGCAACCTGCGCCGCTATCTGACGCAAACGACCATCCGCCGCGTGAACTGATCTCCGCGCAGCTTGCGCCCGCACGTGTGCGTCGGGGCTGACGCCCATGGGCGGACGGGGGACAGAGCAGCGCGCGACACGCTGCAATTCGCAAAAGAGGCTTTCATCCGCGCGGGCGGCACGCTAGAAGCGGCGCAACAGGGTCGCCTTTGCACTGCGGCCCGAAGTCATGACAGCCGGCGGGAGCCGGCGCTGGCAGCGATTGCGGAGACCCCCGATGAAAGCACGCGTGACCGTCACCCTGAAATCCGGCGTTCTCGACCCGCAGGGCAAGGCGATCGAGGGCGGGCTCGCCGCGCTCGGCTTCGCCGGCGTCGACAGCGTGCGTCAGGGCAAGGTGTTCGACGTGGAACTCGGCACCGCGGATGCGGACACCGCCAGGGCGGAGCTTGCCGACATGTGCGAAAAACTCCTCGCCAATACGGTGATCGAGAACTACGCAATCGAGATCGTCTGAAGCCGGCGCCGGCGCGCCTGAGGAGCGGCTCCCATGGACGACGACAGTGCGAGAGCCATCCGCTTCCTGTTGATCAAGGCCGCCGTCTTCATCGCGCTTCCGGCCGCACTCGCGCTTCTCGCCGCGCTCTTTCTGGTCTGAGCCCAAGGGACATACGCCCATGAAATCCGCCGTCATCACCTTCCCCGGCTCGAACCGCGAGCGCGACATGATGTATGCGCTGGAGCTGACGAGCGGCGTCGCGCCGATCTCGGTCTGGCATGCGGACACCGCCCTGCCCGATGTCGATCTCGTCGTGTTGCCGGGCGGCTTTTCCTATGGCGACTACCTGCGCTCCGGTGCGATTGCAGCTCGTGCGCCGATCATGGATGCGGTGCGCGACTTCGCCGAAAAGGGGCGGCTGGTGCTTGGCGTGTGCAACGGCTTCCAGATGCTGACCGAGGCGGGCCTTCTTCCGGGCGCCTTGATGCGCAATGCCGGCCTCACCTTCGTCTGCCGCGAGGTGCTGCTGGAGACCGCATCCACCGCCAGCCCCTTCACCCGTGGGATGACCGCTGGCGACGTGTGGCGGTGCCCGGTCGCGCACCACGACGGCAATTATTTTGCCGACCCCGACACGGTTCGCACGCTTGAAGACGCGGACCGCGTCGCCTTCCGCTACGCGCGCGGCACCAATCCCAATGGCTCAATCAACGACATCGCCGGCATCACCAACGCCCGCGGCAACGTGCTCGGCATGATGCCGCACCCGGAAAATCTCGTGGATCCGCTGCAGGGCGGCATCGACGGGCGCGCCTTCTTCGAAAGCGCCTTGTCGGCTGTGGCGGTCTGAGCTGCATCTTGATGAGCAAGCCCCTTTTCGACAAGGCGGAAACAGAGGTTCTCGTGGAGCGGCTGCGCGCATTGCTCGCCGACGAGCTCGACATGGAGCTTGGCGGGCTGGAAGCCGATGCGCTCTTCGCGCTGATTGCGCGCGACATCGGTTCGGCCTTTTACAATCGTGGCCTGCACGATGCCCGCGCGGCGATATCGGCACGAATGGATGAGGTGTCGGAAGTGGTTTATGCGCTCGAACGCGTCTCTCCAGTCGACCGGGACCGCTGATCCCCAATCGCATCCGACCGTTCGACCTTGTCGAAGCGCGGCGCGTGGCCGAACGCCCGGCTGTAGGCGCGGCTGAACGCCGCCGCGCTGCTTCCGGCCTTACGGTCGATGACCTTGACGTGAAGATGGTAAATCGCCATCGCGATCAAGCATTGGCACGGACAAGCGCACGTCGGAACGACGTATAAGCGCGCCCTCCGTCGAAAAAATCTCGGGATTGACCGGGCCGTTCCATACCGTCCCGGCAACAATACTGCGTTCAGCAGGTTCCTAAACTATTATCGTTCCATCAATAACTTATGGAGATGATCATGCGCAAGCCACGGGACTATGATGCGGAGGGAAGGCGTTGGAAGACAAGGCGCGGGAACTGAAGACTCGCAAGGTGCAGCAACTCGGCGACCTGGTGATTGCCACCGGAGCCGATACGCTTACGACCGAGGAACTGGCGGGTGCGCTCGTCGCATTGGCCGAAACCAAAGATGCAGGAAAGAGGGAGGCATGGGCGAAGCGCGGCGCTGCGTTCTTTCAGGGCCGGGCGCGGCGAACTGCATCAGCGCCTGATCGCGACAGCGGCGGCGCTGCAACGCAATCGGGCGGCGCGCAACCGGCATCAGGCAGCGCAGGCGCGGCATGACATGCGCACATGGCAGGTCGAACGCCGCAAACGCACACGGCGTCTGATTGAACTCGGCGGCCTCGTCGTCAAGGCGGGCATCGCGGACCTGACCGGCGATGACCGCGCCATGATCTACGGTGCGATGATCTGGATGGCCGAAAAGCTCAAAACCGAGGAAGGCGAACGGGCGCGTGGCGTATGGAAGGAACTCGGGAAGATGGCATTCGAAGAGGACTGACTGGCCGATAGCTATTCGCGCGGACGGTGGATTTGGCACGCAACGTGATCAAGTGTCGAAACAATGATTGAGGTGCCGGGGCGTGTCCTGACATTTCACCGTTAGGGGATAATTCCGATCCGAGATTTCGACGGCCAATAGAAGAGCGCGCGCGATTGCGCAAATGCCTTCACCAATTCGAGTTTTGCAAACATCGACGGCATAGCATGGTTGATCGTCCATTCGGTTAATTTTTCATCGGTCATGGACAGGTCGAACCATTCCTTCTCTTCCGGCTTCCAAACGACGTTCCTGGGCAGAAGTCCCTTCAAGCGGGGCGCATCGTCGGCAATGGCGCACCAAATCTTTGCTCCGGTTTCGGCAATCGCCGGGTTGTCCCGCGACAACTTTTCGAGCCGACCTAGGAGCGAGGCGAATAGGAACCAAGACCAGCGGCGGGAGCCGATTTCATCACCTTGTGCGGCATCGAGCTTTTCGGCGACGAGAGGAATGAACACCTCAACGGTTACTTCCTCGCCTTGTTTCTTCCCTGCGGACCACATTGCAGAAAGAAGCGGCACCAGATTCTCATAGGCCACCAGAACATGAGCCCGCGTAGCCGGGTCCATAGTCTCAAAAAGCTCGGCAACCATGCCGGCATAGGTGGAGTTGTCGAAAGCCAGCATGGCAACGAACTGATTTTCTTGCTTTTTCTTCCTGAATAGTCCGAACACTCTTGCCCCCTCACCGATTCAGTCATGACAACTCTATCGCACGGGAAAGATGGTATTCGAGGACGAACAAGCAGACGCGCACAACGGGTCGTAGCCGTAGCAGGATCGAGCGTGACCGATGGCGGGCGGCGCGGAGACGTCGAATATCGCAGCGCTGCCCGCCATCGCGCGGCTTGCCGCGCAAAAGCTTACTACTTCATAGGTTTTGGTCGAAAACTGTGCCGCATGTTTCGGGAGCTTTGCAACATTGGATGAGAGATTACTACCGATCAGGATTTTGCATGATTTCGAGAGGATGGTTTCGGTGCGCCGTCTGGGCGAACCCTTCAGCACGCGTTGCGAGATCAAGAACCTCAACTCCATTCGGTTCATTGGCCAGGCGATCGAATTTGGGGCGCGCCGCCAGATCGGCATTTTGGAAGATGGCGGTACGATCGACCAAGAAACCCGCCTCTTTGAACCGGGCAAGGGCGAGACGCGTTCCCTGCGCAGCAAGGAAGACGCTCACGACTATCGCTATTTCTCCGACCCGGACCTCATTCCGCTCGAATTCGACGACGCCTTCGTCGAGGCGCTGAAGAAAGACCTGCCGGAGGCGCCGACGACAAGAAGGCCCGTTTCGTGCCCGATCTCGGCCTTTCCGTTTACGACGCCTCGACACTCTGATCGCGCTTGTTCAATGCGGCCTGCCGACGGGATCACATACTCTCATGTTGGTTTTTGTTGGATGTGCGGCAACACTCATCGCCGTTCATTTCGTGGTTCTGCATTTCACCGATCAACAAACGCGTGCGGAGATACTGCCCTATGTTTCGACGCCTAGCTTACATCATCGCTGGTCTGGCCGTCGTCGTGCTGGCGGCGCTCGGCTATCTGCTCGCCACCGGGGAACGCGGCCTCTCGGGCCGCGCCGACCGGATCCGCTCGCCGTTCGAGCCGAGAACCGTGGAGACCTATCGGGCGGATACCGCCGAGGCGGAGCGCCTTGGCTGGTCGCCCGGGGCACTTGACAGGGTGCTCGACTACGTGTCGCGACTGAGTGCCGACACCTTCATCATCATGACGGATGGCGAAGTCGTCGCCTCTTTGGGCGATCTCGACCAGCCCCATTCGATACATTCCGCGCGAAAGGCGATGCTCAGCGCCGTCGTCGGCCAGCATGTCGGCGGGGGGCCGAACGAGGTCCCGCTCGACGCCACGCTCGAGGAACTCGGCATCGACGATTCTCCGGGATCCCTTACGCCGCTTCAGCGCCGAGCGACCGTCCTGGACCTGCTCCACAGCAAGTCGGGAATCAATCACCCCGCGGCTGCGGAAGGCGGTCTGACCGCAGAAAAGGACGAGCGTCTCGGGAACACGGAGAACGAGCCCGGCACGATATGGGCCTACAACAACTGGGACTACAACGCCCTGACGACGATCTTCGAGCAGAGCACTGGTCTGTCGGTTGCCCAAGCCTTTGAGACCGGCATCGCCGAACCGACCGGCATGGAGGACTACACCCTCGGCTCCGTTTCCTATTCGGAAGCTCCCGACCGTTCGCAGCACAAGGCCGCGATGTTCAAAATGTCGGGCCGCGATCTCGGCCGGTTCGGCCAGCTCTATCTGGATCAGGGCGTTGTCGACGATGCGGCGGTCCTGCCCGGATCCTGGATCAACCGCATCACCACCGACTTTGCGGAGACGGGCATCGGTGGCCTCAGGGCCGGGCACGGGTTCCTGTGGTGGCTCCCCGATTCCGAGGCGGGCTTGCCCGAAGGCAGCTACTTTGCCTGGGGGCTGGGACAGCAGTCGGTTTTCGTCATTCCCGCTTGGAACACCGTGATTGTGCACCAGTCGGATACGACGGAGTTCCTTAAACGGTGGTTTGATTTGCAACGGCAGGGCGTCGACGGCGACACGGCGTTGGAACAGATCCTCGAGGGCTGTTTGGAGAAAGAGGCGCTGAAAACCGAATTCTGCCGCGAACACCGCTTCACCGGTCGTCGGGAATTCAATCGGCTCATTTCAGCTGTTGCGGCGGCTCGCCAGCAGAACGGGTCATGACATGGCGGCGGGCAACTTCGGATGGTATTGGGCGGGGACGTCGGCCGCCCCGACCCGCGCTTTTGCGATGCCCGAGGCATCCTCCAGCATCTCGAAGAGAGCCTTCATGTGCTCTTTCCGCCCGTCGTCGCCTATCGCCATGAACAGATCTTCCTTGGAAAGAAAGAAGGCGTAGAACGAACCCTTGGAAATACCTGCATCGCGGCAGATATCCTCAACCCGCGCCCGACCGATCCCGTGGCGGGTGAAGTGCTCCAGCCCTGCTTCGAGCAGGTTTGTGTGGATCGCCGCTTTGTCCTGGTCGGAAAACGGTGCAGCCATCAAGTCTCCGTTTCGCAGGTCTTGTTCACAGTCCATGATCAGCACCGTCGCGAAAAGCGAACCGGACAAGGTGCACATGCATCTGCTCAGCGAGGTACTTAGGGTCAGGACCCATTAATTTGCAATTAGGGGCGAATGGTGATTCACGATGGCAAAGGAGTTTTGCCATGTCGGATCTATTTCTGCTTTCTCCTGCCCAGATGTCGAAGATCGCACCGTTCTTCCCGCGCTCACACGGCGTGCCGCGTGTTGATGACCGGCGGGTGATTTCCGGCATTGTCTACGTGCTCAAACACGGTTTGCAATGGCGTGATGCGCCGCCTGGATACGGTCCGCACAAGACGCTCTACAACCGGTTCCGGCGCTGGACGGAAATGGGTGTTTTCGACAGGATTTTCAGCAATCTGGCGGCTGAAGACGGCCGGGCTGACACGCTGATGATCGATGCGACGCATCTGAAGGCGCACCGGACGGCTTGCAGCCTCCTAAAAGGGGGGCACTTCCCCGTCATATCGGGCGCACGAAAGGCGGCCTGAACACCAAACTGCACGCCGTCTGCGACGCGGAAGGCCGCCCTCTGGCCATGTGTCTGACAGCAGGGCAGACCTCAGACCATATCGGCGCGAAAATCCTCTATCCGGCCCTGCCAGACGGCGCCGAGGCGCTCATGATCGCCGACAAGGGATATGATTCAGATGAATATCGCGCTGCGCTCCAAGCCAAGAAGCTGACCGCGTGTATCCCGCCAAGAAAGGGGCGAACCGCGCCGGAGATCTATTGCAAAACCCAATACAAACAGCGCCATAAGGTCGAGAACATGTTCGGCAAGTTGAAAGACTGGCGGCGCATCGCGACCCGCTACGACCGACGCGCAGACGTCTTCATGGCCGCAATCACGCTTGCAGCCATCGTCATATGGTGGCTGCAATGAGTCCCGGCCCTAAATCAACGGGTCAGCTTGGAAGCCGATTGGAGCGGCTCCGAACGGCCGAACTGATGGAGCCCGGGGATGAGGCGGCGTCCGTGCAAAAAGCTCTTGAAGATCAATGCTAAACATGCGGAACAGCAGGTTCTCGGCACGCGGATTCCACTTGCGGCGTTGATCCATGCCTTGGCCGTTGGCGAGCACCTGAACTTTCGCCACGCCGCTGTCGCTCTTGGAGTCAGCCAATCCTCAGTCAGCGAGCGTATTCGGGCATTGGAAGAAACGCTGGGCGTGCGGCTATTCGAGCGAGGACATCGAGGGGCGCGGCTCACCGAAGCCGGACGCTTCTTTCTCGCGCATGTCGCCGATGGCATCGAGCAGCTCGACTATGCCGTAAAGGCCGCCGGCATGATCGGTGGCGGAGCGCTCGGGCGTATCCGCATCGGCGTGCCCACGACCATCGCTACTGGCTTTCTGGCGGAGCTGCTGCACCGCTACCGGCAACAGTGGCCGGGCATAGAGACCGATCTGTTCGACGGGCGCGCACGCGATGCGATCTCCCAAGTCCGCGAAGGTCGACTCGACGTGGCCTTTGTGGCGGCGATAACGCAAGTCCCGGACTGTAACTCGCGGTCACTTTGGACAGAAGCCCTCTTCATAGCCGTGCCGGACAGCGACCCTCGCTCGGATGCAAATGGCCTGTCCTGTTCTGGCGCGATCTGAGCGATGACCTTTTCCTGGTCCGTTGTGATGGGACTGGACCGCAGGAACATGACCATATCGTGCGAAGGTTTAGCGAACGGGGACTTCGTCCAAAGGTGCAGCGATGCGATGTGGATCGTTGCATGCTCCTGTCGGTGATCGCGGCCAACTATGGGGTTGCGTTGGCTAGTGAGGCGACCAGCCGCATCGCAATGTCCGGCTTAGCGTTCATCCCCATTCTTGACGAATCGGAGCCGATCACATTCGGAGCCGTATGGTCGCCGCACAATTCCGCCAAGGCGCTTCGCGGGCTCTTGGACATCGCGCGCAAACAAGCCACGATCTAGGCTGGACCGGCACCGTCTCGATATGCCGTAGCCATCCAAAGGCGACGAAAAGGCCGGCATGACGAAACCGCAGATGACGATGGCAAATGTGCGCGCTCTGTCCCGGTCGTTCGCGCTTATTTGAGGAACGGGTTGATCGTCGCCAGCGTCTCGTCGAAGCGGCCTTCGGCCTCGGCATTGCGCATGAAGTCCACGCCTTCCACCAGGATCTCGCGGGGCGTGGGTGTCTGCTGGAAGAGCGCCATGGCCTGGTCGGCGAAGGTGTCGAGCGGCATGAAGCGCTCGTTGTCCTGCTGGCCGGGGGTCAGGGTCGTCCGCACCGCTGGCGGGACCAGTTCGATGACCTCGACCCTGCCTTTCAGGACCGCACGCAGCGAACCCGTGTAGTTGTGAATGGCTGCCTTGATAGCCGCATAGGTCGGGGCGATCACCAGCGGAACGAAGGCGAGGCCCGAGCTGACATTGACGATCACCGCATCGCTCTGGCGGCCCAGATGCTCGATCAGCGCATTGGTCAACCGGATGGGGCCGAGCAGATTGCTGGTAACCGAGGCTTCGGCGTCGCTCAGATCGCGGAGTTTGTCGAGCGACCCTTCCATGCGCATGATGCCAGCGCTGTTGACGAGCACGTTGAAGTTGGGAAAATCGGCGACGAGCTTCTCGGCGAATGCCGCGATGCTGGCAGGATCGTCCTGATCGAGCGTCAGCGCGTGGATATTCGGCCTATCTCTGGCGCCTTTTTCCAGCGTCTCCATCCGACGGCCTGCGATGATCACGGTATTGCCGAGGTCGTGAAATCTGTGTGCGAGCGCCGCGCCGATGCCCGTGCCGCCGCCGGTGATGAGAATGGTGTTGCCTGTCGTCTTCATGGGAGAGTTCCTTTCTGTTTGGCCGCTGACCGAGACATCCTCGCGCCAGCCGGCGTTGATACGTCCGGTCATCCGGCGACATGGTCGTCGGTGTAGATGCCGGGCGTGGTCGGATAGCCCTGCCCGTCCTCAGACGGTTGGGTGCCCTCGGTGGTCAGCAGACCCATCGTCGCGCGCTGGGCATAATATTCGGAGGCGAGGTCGCCGGGCGTGCCGTCGGGCTTTGCCCGGCTGCGGGTCATCGGCGCCATGGAGAGGCGATGCGGCAGTCGCAGATTGCCGAGCGTAATCGGGGACCAGAGATCGGTCATGGAAGTTCTCCTGAATTCCTGGGAATGATTAGGCGCGAGGATCAGAGCTTGCCGTCGGCGAGCATCTCGCGGGTGCGCTTCAGCGTTGACAGCAGGGCGGCCTTGTAGCCCCTGTCGCTGTCGAACTGTTTCTGCTCGGCCTGCTCCTCGGGGCTATTCGGTTCCTTGTCGCGCAGTCCGAGATAGCAGTAGAACTTGAGCTGAAGCGCGCCTGCTTCGTCCTCGAACAACTCGTTGACGATGGCCCCTTCGCGCGGGCCGGTCGCCTGGAAGAAAGTGACCTTGCGCTGCGGCTCGAGTACGATGATCTCGCGCAGGTCGGCGCCAGCGATCGTGGCGTCACGGACGAGATGCGTAGCGCTTTCCTCGGTGACGTCGCATTTTGTGCAAAGGCCGGGTGGGAGGAACAGCCTGGCGTCGCGCGCTTTCAGCTCGAGGCCCTTCCAGACCTGCTCGCGGGTGAGCGGGGTTTCGCCTTCCGGGTTCACCGGAACGGTTGCGGTCGAATAGATCATGTTGGCAGTCCTTGTGGGGATGTTGAGAGGTCGGGCGGTCAGCCGGCGATCTGCGCGACGTAATCGCGGTAGGAGCGCAGCGGGCGGTCGAGCAGCGCGGTGAGTCGGTCCACATCGCCGGCCTCCGGCAGCATGCCGTCGGATGCGAAGCGTTCGGCCATCAGACGCATGTCGTAGGCCATCCACCCCGGCATGAACTGGCGCATGTTCTGCTCGAAGCCGGCGGTATCCTCGCCCGGATAGGAAATCTCGCGACCGAGAATGTCGCTCCAGATCGCGGCGGCGCTCGCCCCGGTCAGCGTCTCCGGCCCAACCAGATTGATGCGGGTAAGCGGGAGGGGCGTGGGGGACTCTTCGCGCCGGACCAGCTCGACCGCGGCAATCTCGCCGATATCGCGCGCGTCGATCATCGCGAGGCCCTTGTCGCCGATCGGCATGGGATAGATGCCATAGCCGGCGATCACGTCCTTGATCGTGATCTCGTTGTCCATGTAATAGGCCGGGCGCAGGATGGTGGCACCCATCCCCATCTGCTCGATCATCCGCTCGACGCCGAACTTGCCGGCGAAATGCGGCACGTTCACGTAGACGTCGCTGTGGATCACCGAGAGATAGACGATCCGCTCGATCCCCGCTTCACGGGCGGTATTGAGCGCGATCAACGCCTGGGTGAATTCGTCGGCGACGACGCCGTTCAGCAGAAACAGGGTGGAAACGCCGTTCATGGCGCCGCGCAGCGAGTCGACGTCGAGCAGGTCGCCCTGGACCACATCGACGCCTGCGGGGAAGCTGGCTTTTGCGGGATCGCGGACGAGGGCGCGGACATCTGCGCCGCGTTTGACGAGCTGTTCGACAACGTTGCTTCCGACATTGCCGGTCGCGCCGGTTACGAGAATGGTCATGGTGGTACTCCTCGGGTTCAGGTGTTTGCCTGACCTCAAGTTAACGATCCACATTCGAACCAATAGAGGCTATATCTAGACAGACCGTCTCACCGTTGGAACGATCATGAACCTTCTTGCTCTCGCCGACTTCAACCTGGTCGCCCGCCATGGCGGGTTCGGAAAGGCCTCCCGAGCCGCGGGACGTCCCAAGGCGACATTGTCCCGCCGCGTGGCGGAACTGGAGGCGAGCCTCGACCTGCGCCTGTTTGAGCGCGGCGCGCGCGACCTGAAGCTGACAGAGGAAGGACGCGCGCTGTTCGAGCGGACGAGCCAGCTGCTCACCGAGATTGACGAGACAACCGCGGAAATCGCATCGGGCGGACAAAATGCGCGAGGCAGGTTGCGGATCAGCGCCCCCCTGCTCTTCTCGCAGACCGCGATGGGAAAGCTGGCCGCCGACTTCGCGCTAAAATACCCGGAGATGCGGCTTGAGGTGACCACCGAGGATCGGGCCGTCGATATGATCGAGGAAGCCTATGACCTGGTGATCCGGGTCAATCCGGAGCCGGATGAGAGCCTCGTCGGGCGGATCTTCCTGCGCGACCGACTGGTGGTCGTGGCAAGCCCGGGTCTGCCGCGACCGACGGATGACCAGACTGTTCCGGCGGTCGTGCGCGGGCCGGCGCAACAGACGGAAGCATGGAACGTGATGGCGACAACAGGCCGAGCGAGCATCTCCGTCAATCCGATCCTTAGCCTGACATCGCTCGTAATGGTTCGCGATGCGGCCCGGATGGGCGTGGGCGCCGCGCGCCTGCCAATATCCCTTGTCAGCCACGATCTCGCCGACGGCACGCTGATCCACTGGGGCGATGTCGAAGGATCGGAAATCTCATTGTGGACGCTCTATCCGACGCGCCGGCTGCTGAGCGCCCGCGTGGCGGCTTTCCTCGACCATCTGAGAGAAGCCTTCCCGAGGGGAACACCGGATGAGCTCGCTGCCTATCTCGGAAGGTAGCCGCCCGCCTCGTCCGGCGGTGCCGACGAGCAGCGCATGGCAAACCGGCAATCTCGCGCCCTGTTCCGGCATCAAAAACCCGGCATGCCCGGTAACATCGGTCTTCACAAAGCCGGGGCTCACCGAGTTCACTCCGATCCGCGTATCAGGCAAGTCCCGCACGAATTGCACGGCCAGCATGTATCGAGCGGCCGGATCGTCATTGATCGACAGCGAGCGAGCTCCTTGACAGATTAGCACTCCCTGTTTATTTCCGAACGGTCGGAAATAAACAGGGAGTGCTTATGCCCCGTCCTCGCATGCATGATCAGGATCGTATTCTCGATGCCGTGGAACGTGTGATCGCCCGCGATGGCGTGCTGACACTTGGCGCTGTTGCGAAAGAGGCCGGGGTTTCCAAGGCGACCGTTCTTTACGAGCATACCAGCAAACGGGATCTTCTGGCTGCCCTCGTCGCACGGACGATCAAGGCTGACAATGCGTTCAACGCGCATTGCGAAGGGGAATTCGCCGGGCAGTTGGACGCGCCGTTGCTCGGCAGGATAGAAGCCGCCAGGCGTATGCTGCGGGGCAATGAAGGCAACGCCGCCGTCCTCGGGCTGATCTCCGCGCTGATGCAGGATGAAGCGCTTCGCAGCGCGTTCCGTGCCAACCAGACAAACCTGCGCGAGACACTGGTTCAGGCCGCTGCCGATGCCCGCACAACACGGCTGGCCTGGCTTGCTCTCGAAGGCCTCAAGTTCCAGCAACACATGGAGTTGGTTGCCTGGAGCGAGGCCGAACGCACCGAAATCCTCGACGACATAGAAACGCTGGCCCGAAAAGGCACACTCACCGGGGAGATCCTAAAATGACTGAACGACATATCTTTCTCATCGGCGCGAGCGGCTATGTAGGGCGAAACCTCATTCGACATTTCAAGAATGCAGGACATCAGGTAACGGGCCTCGCGCGCAGCGATCAAAGCGCAGAGCTGATTGCCGGATTGGGCGCCAACGTGGTTCGAGGTGACCTGCTACGCGACGACCTTTCACCGCTGATGGTTGGGGCGACGGAACTGGTTCACGCGGCAGCCAACCTCGACCACGGACCTGGCCGGGACGCTTATGAACAAAATACCCGTGGCGCCGAGGCCGTCATTGCCGCAACCTCGGATGCGGGAATCCAGCGCCTGGTTCACATCAGTTCGGAT